>CAYJLO010000275.1:0-1000 GCA_964370835.1 uncultured Desulfovibrionaceae bacterium | reverse complement strand
GGGGGCAGACAAAATCATCCGCTGGGCAGGATTTAGTGGCAATACATTTCAGATAATACTTAACCATATAACAAGGATGAAAATCATGACCATGACAGCATCACAAATAAAGACCATCGGACAAGAGCTTAACAAGCTAAAGCCCCAAAAAGTCAAATTGGATGGCAACCGCACTCTCACCATTCGCGAGGCCATATTTGCCCTTGCCCCCACATTGGAACGCATGAAAAACAGAGGTTTTGATACACATGAAATCATACAACGCTTACAGGAAAAAGGCATTGAAATAAAGCCTGCCACCCTTGGCCGATATTTGAATGAATATAAGCGAAATAAAGGAAAAAAGATGGACACCACGGCAAAAGATGAACCCGTTACATATGAGGTTGATGAAATTATTGAGCCGTATAACTTAGATGTTTTGGATTATAAATGGTAGGCTGAGAAAAAGCTTATAATGCAGATAAAGAGATAGAAGAAAAATGACGTAAAAGCGGTGGCTATGTGGCTGCCGCTTTTTCTTTTAGGGCGGACACAGCCCTTGCTAATATGCCCCATTTGCGGCATATTTTCACCACTGTTCAACGCATTATATTTATACAATTTCAGCGCACAACCTTAACGGACTATGATAGCACTATGGCAAAACTAACACCTAAAAAGCAAAGCCTTGCTCCTTCTATCCGCTCATCGGCGGCGGAATATCTTACCTTTATTGCCGCCAGTGGTGAGGGCGGCATTGAGGCGGTGTACGCCGATGAAAATGTGTGGCTCACGCAAAAGATGATGGGTGTGCTGTATGATGTGCAGACACATACTGTGAATTACCATTTAAAGAAAATATTTGATGATAGCGAGTTAGTGCAAGATTCAGTTATTCGAGATTTTCGAATAACTGCCGCTGACGGTAAAAATTATACTACAAAGCATTATAATCTTTCAGCCATTATCGCCGTGGGTTATAAAGTAAATTCTGAACGTGCTGTGCAATTTCGTAAAT
>CAYJLO010000274.1:0-1021 GCA_964370835.1 uncultured Desulfovibrionaceae bacterium | reverse complement strand
CTAAATGCTACTGTTAGATTAGATAGCAATATAAATGACGAAACAACCCCGGGGGGAATTTCTGCTTTGCAAACTTTAACCCAAGTGCAAGGGCAAATGAGTAATATTACAAGGCAGTTATTACAATTAAGCTATAATGAAATCTTTGCAAATTTACCTTCTAATACTGCTGGATTAGGTGGCGGTTCAGAAATTGAAGAAAATAGATGGTCTATGTTCTTAAGCCCTTATGCAAACAATACAATTAACAATAAATATAGTTTTGACGGAAGCAATATAGGCATTACAGGGGGTGCAAGCTATAGAGTAAATGAGCAATTTTCCCTTGGGGCACATTTTGATTTTAATGTAGGCGATTTTAGTGCTGACATTATGGATATGACAAGCAATTCAATTTCCATTGCCGCAGGATTACATGCCGTTTACAATATCACTCCTGAGTTTTACATGCGTGGACAAGCGACCTTCGCCCATACTCAAACAGAAAATCAATATCAGGGAACTTCTAGCACTCCCCTTTCTGCTGATAGTCAATTTAATAGCAATAGCCTATTTGCTAGCCTTAGTTCTGGATATGTATTTGAATTTTCAGATAATCATAGCCTAATTCCTGAAATTGGCTTTTCCTACCTCACCACACGCACACAAGACCATGATATTCAATGGCTTTCGGCAGGAACTCCCATACCTCTATATGATATGTTTTATGATGAAAGTCATTATTCTGCCCTTTACGCTAATTTAAATCTAACTTGGCGTAGTAAATGGATTATTGACGATACAAGTAGCCTTGCATTACTTGCAGGTCTTGGTGTACGCCAAAACCTTAGCGGTAATGAAATAAAAAGCGATTTTCGTGTACTTGGCTCAGCTTATAGCACTACCGCTAGCGAAGATATGACCACCTTCCTTGCAGATGTTGGTTTAGAATATAAATACAATGACTTTAGCATAAACCTTAACTATGATGGAACATATGGCAGTGAGCAAGCAAGTCATGGGGTTAGCCTTATGTTTAAAT
>CAYJLO010000273.1:0-1022 GCA_964370835.1 uncultured Desulfovibrionaceae bacterium | reverse complement strand
CCACGTCATTCCGATTGTGCATATTTCCTAAAAAATGTTATAACTCGCTCTAAATGTTTAATGTCGAATAAATTAGCTTCTAAAATTCTGGATATTGGTTTGTGCTTTTCAAGTGACAATTGATATTGTTTTGCAAGATTTAGAGCAAATTTTCTCATTAAATTAAGGTTTTTCTGGGCTTCCATGTCTCTCAATCGTGTTTTATCCTCCGTGTAATGTACGTCCAAAAGCCAGTGCATTGACTCTACACGCCACTCAAGGCGTGCATGATGAAGAAGTTGCTCAGCAGTAAGTTTTTTACTCGTTATATAATAGTGCCATTCTGTTGATATTTTACCATTTTTTTCAAATTCACGTTTAATAGTTCCAACACAACTTGCATTTTTCCATTTTTTTATATCTCCAATACTATTAATATCATGTACTACATAAGCTGTGCGATTTTCTATACGACCACCATTTTTATCAATAGTTATAAATTCATCTATACTATTATTAAAACATGATAATTCAATACTTTCTCGAAGATGTTTATTATTGTTTTTCACTGTAAAAAGATAATCAGCATTTGCTTCAATCACAGCTTGTGCGGATTTTGGTTTGCAATGCAAAGCATCTGCAACAATCATAGCTCCATCTATTTGTAATAAAGAAATTATTTCTCTAAAAGCACCAATTTCGCCTTCATTTTTATTCTTGCACTCACGAGATGCTATAATAAGACCATTATCAGAAATAATGGCACTTGCGATTGTTATCATACTGTTATCCGGGGATAATTTACCTGTTGATCGTATTGCCTTTCCATCAATAGCAATGGTTTTTCCTGTAATGCTTTCTTGCATGAATTTCCAAGCCCATTTTTCAAACTCAATAACAAATTGTTTATGATTTACAAAGGTTAGTATATTATAAAATTGTGATTTTTTTGGTAATCTTTCAATAGAGAACTCTTTTTTCAAAAATTCCCGTACATGTTCGACTTCACTCCAATGATAAATACTTTCAATAGTTCTTAAACT
>CAYJLO010000272.1:0-1026 GCA_964370835.1 uncultured Desulfovibrionaceae bacterium | reverse complement strand
TGGTATACTCATTTTATTGTTACAACATTTCATATAGTTTTTTTATAACACTAAGTTTTCTTGTTGTTGCGACAATATCAAGTTTTTTCTCTAAATAATTATTACCAAGTTTTTTAGTTTTTGATTCGCGAGGTAAATACATATAAAAGCACGAATTGCCACTTACATAAATTTCATCGCCAAAATCTGTTTCTGATACTATTTTATTTTTACACTCTTGAATTATATCATTTGTGAATGTTAAATGTATTCTTGAGTATTCATAATCATCATCAAAGGGATTTTGATTTATGGCATTCTCTAAATCTTTTCTATGCTTAACTATAACTGATAAATTAGCACCTATTTTCTCAAAAATAATATCGTGTATTTTTTGTGCTGTTTCTTCTTCACTAAAAGGGGTTTCAAGAATAATATTTCCACTCTGTATATATGTTGATACATTTTTAAAACCTATTTGTGTAAGAATTTGCACAACATAACTCATTTTAGGTATTTTGTTTTTCCCAATAGGTGTTACTCCTCGAAGAAATGCAACAATTTTCAAATTCATTCTCCTTTGCCTAATATAAATAATCTTTAATAAATAAATTATACTACTTACCCCATTTATTTTCAATCGAACTTTCACTTTACGAACAAAAAGATGAGCGAAACTTAATCCACTCATCCTCTAAATATTTTCTAAAAAGATTTCAGCTGCATATTCTCTCCATCAAAAACTTCCATCATTATTTTCACCCCAAGTTTAAACCCATCAGCAAAACTTTCTTCGCTACTAACCACACTCATTTCACTCAGCGAATTTATAACTGTTTCCAGCATTTTATTTTCTTCTTCGTTTAACTTTTTAGAAAGTTCATCAGCAGTATCACAGAATAGATGTTGATGTTTTTGATACTTACTCCCAGCCACAACTATTTTTGTTTCGGGATTTATATTTCCCATATATAACTCTTTTAATATTTTCATTCTTTTTCCTTTCCTGCATAAAAAAACTCACACAACTTCTTTTCAGTAAAAGCT
>CAYJLO010000271.1:0-1026 GCA_964370835.1 uncultured Desulfovibrionaceae bacterium | reverse complement strand
CTTCGTAAGTTACGCCACCCCATAAGAAGCCAAGCTCTGCGCTCTTATTACGAAAATTAAGATGAACTCTTTATGAGTTTTATGGGGAGGAAAAACCTTATGGGTTCTTTCCTCCCCTTTTTTAATATTTTTTATGGGGGAGGGAAAAACCTTTTTGAAAAAATGTTCTTTCCCTCCCTTTTCCAAAAAACTTTCATGGCGATACTATCCTAGCTTTGAAAGTAAAACTTTGCCGCAATCGAAATTCAAATGGATACGTTCAGATGATGTAATTATATTCACAAAAAATGCACATCACTAGACAAAAAAAGTATTCCATTCTATATTTAGAAAAATAAGTAACTCTACCTTCTATGAAAATCCTTTTAAGAGTGAGGTTATTATGCAGCTTTTTGACGCCATTCACAGCAGATATTCCTATCGCGGTGCATTTTTACCCGATGTACCCACTCAAGAGCACATTGACGCCATTTTAGACGCAGCCATTGCCGCACCTGCCGGCGTCAACATACGCACCACATCCTATGTGGTGGTGACCGATGCCGCCCTCCTGCAAGAAATCTACAAGGTGACAAAACTTCCCCCAGCACCTGTGGCCATCATGGCACTCAACGAGGATATCCCCAATAAGTTGCGCCGTAACTTCCAAGATGAAAACTTTGCCGTGGCCGCACAAAATATCCTCTTGGCCGTCACCGCCCTTGGCTATGCCACATGCCTTAATGACATTCTCTTCACTTATGGCGAATTTTCCAAGCCCGTCACCAAGCTTTTAAACCTGCCACGCGGGAAAAAACTTAAAGCCATCTTTAGCATAGGCAAACCTGATACTCCCGGCACTGCCCTAGCAAAACCAGCACGCGAAAGCCTCGTGCAATACAACGCCTTTGCATAAACCAACATTTATATACAAATAAAAAAAAGCACAGCCTTGGCTGTGCTTTTTTTGTCATGCGAGCAAACATTACATACGCGTAAAATATACGCCGCCGTGAAAAGTTTTTGAGGGAGGGGGTATGGGGGAGG
>CAYJLO010000270.1:0-1034 GCA_964370835.1 uncultured Desulfovibrionaceae bacterium | reverse complement strand
CACCGCTAACATTAGATTTGTCCTGTTGTAATCAACCCCCGACGCAGTCCTCCGAGGTGTTGAAAAGCTTGATTTCGCAACGAGCGACTGTATCTCTGCCAACAGCGGGCGCGTGCCTTCCATTATTCCCGTAACGCAACACCCCGATGTTTCAAACGTCCTCTTGTCTAAAAGCACCATACTCGGATTTTCAATCTCGATTAAACCTTTAGAGGACATCTCGAAAATACCTATCTCGTTTGTTGAACCAAACCTGTTTTTAACTGCCCTTAGAATACGAAAAGAAAGATATTTATCCCCTTCAAAATAAAGCACCGTATCAACAATATGTTCCAAAACTTTTGGACCTGCTATTGCACCGTCTTTGTTTATGTGCCCTATGATAATCATAGGAATTCCCGAGGCTTTAGCGGCTTTAATTAGCCTAGTCGCCGACTCTCGCACCTGTGTTACACTTCCGGCAGAGGAAGAGACCTCGTCGGTGACCATCGTTTGTATTGAATCTATAATTATAATATCGGTTTTTTCCGTTGTAATCTCATTTGATATCACGTCAACATTAGTTTCGTTTGCAAGCTTTATGTTATCGGAATTAACCGAAAGTCGTACCGCGCGAAGTTTAATTTGGCTTAACGATTCCTCACCCGAAATATAAAGCACCCTGTGTTTTTCGGACAAGCTTTTACACGCTTGCAACACAATTGTAGACTTTCCTGCTCCCGGTTCGCCCCCCAAAAGCACCGCCGAACCTTTTACAAGTCCGCCGCCGAGCACCCTGTCAAACTCGCCTATCCCGGTTTTAATTCTGATGTGGTTATCCGCTTCAACCTCGCTTAACGAAACGGTTTTAATCACACTATGTCCCGATAAAAACGACTTTCTGTCAGAAGCTTTTTTCTCTACTATCTCTTCAATTAATGTATTCCATTCTAAACATTCGGGGCACCTTCCAAGCCACTTAGGCGAAGATGCTCCGCAGTTTGAACATAGATATATTGTTTTTAAAGCCGCCATTTAGTAGTTCCTTAATTTTT
>CAYJLO010000269.1:0-1036 GCA_964370835.1 uncultured Desulfovibrionaceae bacterium | reverse complement strand
AACTGGCGTATGGGTACTGGTCCGCAGACCTTAACAGAAGTCCGTCAAGCAAACCTTGATGAACAAGCTGTCACCAAAGAAGAAAAGCAAAAAGTTGCCTCATTAACTTTGCAAGGTATTTTTTCTGACGGCTACCTTGCCCATCAAAAAACCAAGGGTAAGAGCAGCACGACCATCAATAATGAACAAGCCCTCATGAATAACTATATCCACCCATTTTTTGGCGAAACCTCCATATATAAAATTGGTGTAAGCAAAGTAGATGCTTTTATCGCATATCTTAATGATGCCATATCAGAGCGAACAAAAAAGCCTCTGAGCAATCAATCAAAAAAACATGCCATAAGCCTTGTTAGCCAAATTTTTACCTATGCCATATCACGCATTGATAATAACATTCAAAGCCCTATTCGCTACATCACAAAACCTTCAAATGCTAATAATGCAAGAGAACGCTTTTTAACCAAGGACGAAGCACGAGAATTACTAACAGCACTAGCAGAACGAAGTCAAAATACGCATGATATGGCATTACTTTCCTTATTTTGCGGACTAAGAGCAGGGGAAATTCTTAGCTTGACTTGGGGATGCGTAAACTTTGAAGAAAAAAGCCTTTTCTTGAAAGATACTAAGAATGGTGAAAATCGCCACGCCTATATTACCCCAGAGGTGGAAGCTATGCTACAAGCACGTTATGCAAGCCAAGCTTTTGATGAACTTGTCTTTGGTAATGCCGAAATATCAAAGAGCTTTGAACGTACAGTCAAGGATTTAGGATTAAATGACGGACGTACAGATAGGCGTGATAAAGTGGTATTCCACACCTTACGACATACCTTTGCCTCTTGGCATGCCAAAGCAGGAACGCCACTTTATACCATTGGCAAGCTATTAGGGCATAAGACGCTAGCTATGACTCAACGATATGCCCATCTTTGCCCTAGTGCTGAAAAGCAAGCTGTAATGGCTTTGCATGGTGCATTGGATGAACCCAAGCGTGCAAATGTTATTGATATGGAACGCCGACACGCTTAAG
>CAYJLO010000268.1:0-1038 GCA_964370835.1 uncultured Desulfovibrionaceae bacterium | reverse complement strand
TGACGATTGCGGAAAGAACCGACAACGTTATCGCGTTTTGCGAAGAGGTCAAGGCCGCCGGTTACATACCTATGATATATTCGGGACAACAGTTTTTTATAAGATATCTTGACTTGTCAAGGCTTCTCGACTACGATTTGTGGTTTGCTCAATATTTTGTAAATCGCCCGTTCTTCCCCTATCGTCACACGATGTGGCAGTATACGGCGAGCGGAGTTCTCCCGGGAATTACCGAAAACACTGTTGATTTAAACATCGGATTTTTCGATTATTCGGCTATCGTCACAGGACCGTAAAGACGAAATATATAAAAACAACAGCCGTGTGTAAAGCACGGCTATTGTTTTTAGTTAATAGTTGATAGTTGATAGTTAATAGTTAATAGTTGATAGTTGATAGTTAATAGTTAATAGTTAATAGTTAATAGTTAATAGTTACGGTGTCGCTAAAGCGACGAATTTAAAAACCACAATAAAAAGGAGGGCCTCGGCCCTCCTTTTTATATTTAAACTATAATCAAATTTCTTTTTCCATAGGGATATAAACAAACCCGCCTTCGTCTTTAAGTTCATCTGCTTGGGCGAACCCCATTTTTTTATAAAACCCAAACGCATACGGCGACGAATTAAGCGTTATTTTATCACAACTCGGGTTAGCTTGCTTAATATATTGTTCGGCGAACGTTACAAGAGTTTTTCCGATACCTTTTTTGACGTGGTCGGGAGACACAAACAACATAGTTATATGACGGTTTTCTCTAATCTCTAACATACCGCTTATCTTGTTGTCGTTTGACCTTGTGCAAAAGGCGACATGACCTTTAAGCTGTCTTAAAGAAAAACTCCAAAAAGAAGCGTACGCAAGAAAACTCGTTCTTCCGTAGTCGCTGTAATCGGGGGCGTCAAATCTATCGAAACTTTGCGCCGCAACCTCTATCGCCTCGCGATACTGCGAGACAGCTATTGCCGATACTTCCATATAATATCTGCCTGTTTTTATATTTTTTAGTCTGTCTATTTTTGTTTATTAATGCTTTCG
>CAYJLO010000267.1:0-1043 GCA_964370835.1 uncultured Desulfovibrionaceae bacterium | reverse complement strand
CTCCTGATAAAGAAAAAGAGCAGAAAAAACCACAAAACAGGCAGACAACACACACCTGGCCAAGTACACGAAAAAAATCTAAAAAACCGAAAGGACGATGAAAACCACAGCGAAAAATTAGTTAATATATCAATGGAATATCAGTGTAAAATGTAGTATAATAATTAAATTAAAGCTATATTTGAAAGATGTGAGATTGTTTATATAATCCCACAAGGTAACTTGTGTTAATATAGATACTAAATTTAAGGAGTTGATGTAATATGAAAAATAAATATGGTGTTACTAATAATTGGAGAGTGACTATACTTTAACTCTCCACAATAAAAAGGAGAGCAATGATTTGGAAAATATAATCTTTGAAAGAATTACAAAAAATAATTTTAATGAGTTTTCACTTGATAATTTTAATCGTTATCAAGATGTTACAGAGGTTTTAAGGTTTAATGATGGCAAGTGGACATATGTTTATCAACCTTTCACTGAAAATTGGAATTTAGTTCAACTGCGAGAAAGAGCTTTATGGGTTTTGGAATTAATTCCAAAAAATTTTATAGGTTTTATAGCCAAAAACGGTGATAAGATTATTGGGCTTGCCTATTTAGGTGTTGAAGTTTTCGGTAGTGATAATCAATACATTGAACTTGAAATGTATCATGTATCATATGAATTTCGCAACAAGGGAATTGGAAAGAAGTTGTTTAATCTTATCTGTGATGAAGCTCGAAAATTAGCATATAAAAAATTATACATTTCTACTCATTCGTCAAAAGAAACTCAGGAAGCATACAAATCTTTGGGTTGTGTCCACGTTGTTGAAATAAATAACAGTATAGCTGACAATGAACCTTTTGATGTGCAAATGGAATACGTTCTATAAATATTATGAGCACTTATCGAAGCTACTAAACACTAAAACAAAATATAAATTTCAAACGGACTGATGAAAAATTCAGTCCGTTTTTTTATGCAAAAGGAGGAAAATCAGATGAAAGAAGAAAAATATCATATAACCCTTGATAAATACGAGCATGGTGTAATGA
>CAYJLO010000266.1:0-1044 GCA_964370835.1 uncultured Desulfovibrionaceae bacterium | reverse complement strand
TGTTTGCCAGTGAAAATCTGGATTTGTCACAGACGTGCATATGGGATCGCCGCTGCTGTCTACTTTATACCAATTACCATCATGCCCTTGCTCTGAAAGGGGATCATCTGAAGTACCTGGTTGTAAAACCTTATAGAGAATATTCCCGTCTCCGTCACCTTGATAGGCTTTTCCATCAAGTCCCATGATGCACTGTCCCACACCTACATATTCGGTTGCACCGTCATATTTTTCAAATCTGACCTGTTCTATTTGTGCTAAGGAAGTTTCTAATACTTGCTCTAAGTTGCCATTGGCTGGGTCAAAAGAGATTTCAAGAAAAGTCTCTTGTCCGCCCCAAAACGTGGTGATTTGTAGATTAACTACACCGCCTGTCTCGGAAGAAGCATGCTTATAAATCACATTGGAAACAAGGTCGGTCAAAGCGTCACAAGCGGCATCAAGTCGTGTTGTTTGTGGGTCTGCAATATTTTCTCCATCATATGCTGTTTTATCAATAATACCAAGATGATTCTTGTCGAACATGGAGCCTGAAGTATCAAGAACAATAGAAATATTGTAATCTTGCCCAGGGGTCATTTCTGCGCGAGAGCCATCAGCACTTTCTAAAGCACTGTCTTGCTCTGTTTCAGGCGCGTGCTCGGCAGTAATGGTAAAACTATTGCTGTCGCCGTCAGCGTCCGTAACAGTAATGGTTTCACTTGCACCCTGTGCAGGAACATCTGTCATGGTAGCAAGCCATGTACTTGAATCAGAACTTTGTAAGGTCATATTGCCTGTTTCTAAGGTGAAGCTGCCATTTTCATTGACGCTCACAGAAGCGTCAGGGCTGTCGGTTGTCCATTGACCATCTTCATAGGTAAAGGTGGCATCTCCCACTTGCAAAGATTTACCCGACGCATCATCGGCGCCAAAGTTAAGGTCTACAAATGTATTGGCACTACTTGTGTCTTCGGAAGAAATTTCAGTATGTATATCCATATGTTCTTCAGGGCTATCATCATGAATAGCGACACCTACTTGACCTTGTGCCGTATTGCCAGC
>CAYJLO010000265.1:0-1047 GCA_964370835.1 uncultured Desulfovibrionaceae bacterium | reverse complement strand
CTGAGCCTGCCTTGTACTCCCGAGTCACTTGCTTACTGTAAAACTCTCGTGAAACTGTAGTTACAAGAGTTTCCTCATTTTGCAAAAATGAGGATGCAATTTCATGGAACTTATCAGCGTTTAGATTCAAGATTTTTTCGCGTTGAATTTTTTCCCATGCTTTCTGGCACGCATCTTTGGTTTGAGCGTGTTTTACGGGATTTATTTTACTCCCGCTACGGTTTCCTTGCTTTTTAGTAGTAAAAATCGCACTGTTTTCATAGGCTAAGCGTTTTTTTAAATATGCAACAAGACTATCAGGTAGAAAATATTTGCCAATTTCTTTTGTATATAAATATGTTGTAACTTCATGGGGGTTAATATACCCAGTAAAAGCTCTTTTGGCTTCAATTGATTCATTAACTATGGCTTCTGCTTCCTCATCGCTGTAGCGTTCTTGAAAGTAGAGGAATGCAAAATATTTTTGCATACTTTTATGGAGTTGTTCTCCATTATTAGTTTGTGTTACTTTATTAGTAAGATAGCCTGCTTCAATGCTTTCATAGATAAAAAGTAGTACTTTATCAGCAATAAATGTTTTATCTATCTAATCTGGTTCAGTAATTTCACAATCAGCATCAAAACTTGCCACGTCATCATCTGTTATAACAGTAAAAGTTGTGCCTTTTTTCCGAGCTTCCTCAGCACATTTGAAAAAAAACAACTTGCCACAATAAATTTGTATATCTTCACGCGGTTTCTCTAAAAATTTCTTCCAAAGAATTTCAATTTTTTCAATAAGTAAGGCCGTTATACAGTTTATTGCTTATCGCTTTTTGCATCTATACTCAAACTAGGGGCAAAGTTCAAGGCATTTTTTAGGGTCTCATCACGCAAATGTGCATAGCGTTGTGTCATCTCTGGTGAGGTATGTGTGAGGAGCTTTTGAATGATATGCAATTCCACTTTACCGCTGGAGGCAAGAGAGCTTGCAAAGTGGTGGCGTAAGCCGTGTACTGGTCTGAAATCCGCTGGAAGGTTGGCATTACGTTTGATACGTTCTGCCAA
>CAYJLO010000264.1:0-1059 GCA_964370835.1 uncultured Desulfovibrionaceae bacterium | reverse complement strand
CACCAAGGTCATTGTAATTGTTAAGAGTTAGAGTGTTTGCGTCAGTCCATTCAATACCTTGTTGCATAGTGTAGGGAAAACCAACCGGCGGAGGATTAGTAGTTTTAAACTCATTCCCCGTGCTATCATAAAAAATTATTTCCGTTGCAGCATAAGCCTTTGGCGACAGCGCAAACATAGCAAGCACCGCCACCGCCACAGCCGCAAACACCGCCGCAATATTCCTTAATTTAGATAGTTGTTTCATAATTTCCCCCGCAAAGTTTAATCGCTTATCTATTCGTTTTTTATCGTTTATTTTGTATTTTATTATAAAAGAAAAAATGGATTTTTTGCAATAGGAAAAGAGAAACCTTTCAAAAACGAAAGGTTTCTCGGAGAAATTGAAAGAAATTAGGCATAAAGCTATGATTAAAAGAGGTTGCTGACAGCAACTCGAAATTTGCCAAATATGACTTCAATTAAGAGGTTGCTTTTATAGAATTTAAACAATTTGAAAATTGTATTGCTATTGTGAGGTCGATTGCGCATAATGAGAGTGTAATACTTTGAAAGGAATATTAGATATGGCTAAATCAGCAAATTTATACGCACGAATTGAACCCGATGTGAAAGAGAAAGCGGAAACAATTTTGTCTACACAGTGAATATAATATATGATACACAAGGTTGTAGTTTCAGCAGATGCAAAAGCCTACTCGATTTTGTGTTGTCTTCAATAGTTTGATTTTATATCTATAGACCTTTGTAGTAAATTTCCGTATAATTTTAGCAGATAGATTATTTTATTAATCTCGAAAAAACAGGCTGACTTTTATAGTGTCAAATTTATATAATGATTGGAGTAGCTTTGAATATCCTGTAATTATGGATCTTTGCTAATGGTACTATTAGCAAACTACAAAATTTCTTAGCAAACTTACAAAAAAATATTCGAGTCCAAATTAGCAAATTGATAAAACATGCAAAAAATATACAGAACAATTACGGAGGTGCTTTATGAAGATAAAAAAAGCGCCTAAACCGTTAAAAACGGCTTAACACTTAGGTTTTCTGGCA
>CAYJLO010000263.1:0-1062 GCA_964370835.1 uncultured Desulfovibrionaceae bacterium | reverse complement strand
AAATATATCCGGGATGTAAAGGAAATTTCCACAAACTCATTGAAGAGCATTTTGGGAAAGATAAACAACCACCATATGAGAGAGCTGGGCAAAACCCAGCTCTCTCTCTTTTAAGCTATGTGCTACTCACAGTTCGAGCGTGGGACGCCCCCAGTCTTGAGGAGCAAAAAGAAACGGAAGCGGCTATCATTGAACACCATTTCCCCAAACTCCTGCCTCAAATAGATACCATCTTGAGGCGTGCAAAATCCCATTGTCAAAGCACACAAAATTGCATTGCCTATGCCCTAGAACTGTATAAGACCATGCAACAATACGTTCAAAATATATTACAAAATGAAGGGGATACACAGAAAGAACAATTACAGAAAATGTTACTAGCAGACGCAGACGCCATGCCTCAGCATATGGGGGAAGCCCTTGGCGCAAGTATTCAAAGCCAGAAATCTCAAAACAAAGGACATACCATCTCCGTTGCCAGTGAAGGGCACAAAAACAGTACGACCTTTTCGTCAGATACGCTTGAGGAAATTAAGCGCAGCAGCACAGCCTTACGCACGCGCTTATATGGACTCTTACAAGCAAATACACAAACGCCGTGCATTTTAGGCAGACGTGGTAAGCTTTGCTCTTCAAAGTTACACCATGTAGCAAGTCATAACCCGCGTGTATTCCTAAAATATGGACATAAGAAAGCTATATCTACAGCTGTGCATTTGCTGCTAGATTGCAGTGGAAGTATGGATGGAAGCAAGATGGAATTAGCCTGCAAAGCTACCTATGGCGTGGCCTTGGCGCTGGAACACTGCCAAGACGTCAATGTGGGCGTAACGGCCTTTCCGGCAACAGTTACAGGCAATCAGAAAAGCACAACGGCTGTTTTCCCCATGCTCAAACATGGCCAGAAAGTGCATCCACGCTTTCAAGTAAAGGCCAGCGGTTGCACGCCACTGACAGAATCTCTGTGGTGGGTCATGCAGCAAATGTACACCTTGAAAGAAGAGCGCAAAATCATCCTCATCCTTTCTGACGGCGTGCCCGACTCGCTATACACCACCAAGC
>CAYJLO010000262.1:0-1074 GCA_964370835.1 uncultured Desulfovibrionaceae bacterium | reverse complement strand
TCCACTACTGTTTCCTTGTGGTGTTTATTCGCCACTTCCGCTTCTTCATGGAGCCCGTGCCAGGCTGTATTAGCCTGCTGGAAGCTCTCGACGGTATCATGCAAGTGGGCGCTCCCCGTTTCTTCATGAGCGGTGCATTGTTACTTGTGGCAGTGCTCTTCCTTTTGGGCCGTCGTATTGTGAATGAGCGTGTGCGCTACATTTCTCTTATGAACGACTACTTCCCATTATTCCTTATCTTAGGTTTAGTGGTTTCCGGTCTTGCTCTGCGTTATCTTGATAAGACAGACATTGCCAGCGTAAAAGTGTTCACCATGGGTCTTGTAAGCCTTAGCCCTGTATTGCCAGAAGGTATTAATGAGCTCTTCTTTGTGCACTTAACCTTCTTAAGCGTACTTCTTATGTACTTCCCCTTCTCCAAGCTTATGCACGCTCCCGGTGTGTTCTTTAGCCCAACACGTAACTTGGCTAATAACTCCCGTGCAGTGCGTCATATCAACCCTTGGAATCCACCCAAGAAGTACACCACCTATGCAGAATATGAAGATGACTTCCGTGAAGTGATGGCTGAGGCAGAATTGCCCCTTGAAAAGCCCCTTGAAGAAGCCTCTAAAGCACCTGCTGAGTAAGGAGAAACCATGGCTAAACTGCCTACCCCTAAAGAACTGATTTTGAATCGCCCTGCGTTTCCAAGTCAGCATTGGATGGATACCAAGCCCGAGTTTACACCCGGTAACTTCTGTTATCCTGCCAAAAAAGAAACCATGGAAAAACTGCACATGCCCCACCCTCACGAGTGGAATCCTGCAGAAGAAGATTGGAACTTACCCGAAAATTGGGAAAAAATACTTTGTGACGCCTTTGCTGAGCGTTTACAAAAGCACCGCTCTTTAAAAGTGTTCATGGACACTTGCGTACGTTGCGGCGCTTGCGCAGACAAATGTCACTTCTTCTTAGGTACCAACGACCCTAAGAACATGCCTGTACTTCGTGCAGAGCTCTTGCGTTCTTTGTACCGCTATGACTACACCATGCTTGGTAAGCTTCTTGGCGCTAAAGTGGGCGCTCGTAAGC
>CAYJLO010000261.1:0-1076 GCA_964370835.1 uncultured Desulfovibrionaceae bacterium | reverse complement strand
AACTTAAAAGTTTCTGCTAACTTTATAAGAGTGGCCACTTTTGAAGTGTTTAGTTTATATATTATTTGGCCTTGTTCATAGTCTGTCATATTATATTGAGCGAGGTACGCTTCAACGTCTGCCAAAGACGATATATTATTAAACTGGGCCTTCTGCTTCTTTTTATTTTCTTTTAAAATAAGTTCGTCGCTAAGCGCTTCTGTTTCAATTTTATTGTCTTGTTTAGTCTCATTATTTTGTCTTTTTTGTTGTGGTTTATCCTCAGTTGTGAGTACGGCCGTATATCCATCCAGAGCCGATACATTGCGGATTTTATTAAATAATCTTTTTACAAAATATATGAGAGTAAACACAAGGCATAGCGCATTGTCACGAAATATAGACAAGAATGCATAGATTATGCTAGGATTATTTTCTCGTATAATGGAACGTCGAATGATAGATTTGCAAACGCTTCTTACCGACTTCTCATCTGTGCAACTAGACTGAGGAAACATTACTACATCTTCTTTATTTTCGCATAATTGCAGATTTATAATATCTCGTTTGAGGAAAAAAATTGCATCTATTTTTTTATGATATTCAAACTCCCATTCTTCTATAAAACGAAAAGGATAAATACTGAGCACCTCTTCGTTTTTTGTGTTAAGTCGAACTTTATGGAAATAATAGGGTACCAATTTTCCGTTTTTTATAACACTTGAAATTTTATGTACAGCGTCAAAATTTACTGCCAAAGCAGTATCTTTGAGACTTATAATATCTTTTGCGTAAACTTCATATTCACTTATTGCGCCTGCAATAACTTTACACTTCATCAGTCAAAAACTCCTTAGGTTAATATAACTTATTCGATGAAGTATCATAAAATCCAATAAAGTACAAGAGGCTAATATATATTCTTGAACTTTATTGAATATTATCGACTTTTATTGACTTTTATTGATTATTATTGACTTTTATCATCAATTAATCCTACGTAAGCTTTTGTTTTTTCAATTCATCCAAATAATCAGCCCATGCTTGCATCATTTTTCTGCGCTCGGGTAAAAACTCAGCATAGTTATAGGCAGCTC
>CAYJLO010000260.1:0-1102 GCA_964370835.1 uncultured Desulfovibrionaceae bacterium | reverse complement strand
CTAGACGCTCCTTGCTTAAAAGCGATGTGCAAAGCCTATTGGTGGGCGTGCTGGGAGCTTTGTTTTGTGAAAATTCAGGGCTATGCTTTATGGCTGTATAGTTTGTGTCTTGTAGGATTTTATTTTCAATTTCACCACTTTCTGGCAGTAGCAGCTTATTTAAATCCAGCTGTTCTTCCTCACGAAAGTAATTGAACGTAGGGGCATTGTATGAAGCTGTGGCATAAAATGCTCCAGCTATGGGCTTTGATGAAGATTCACTATTTTCATACTCCATATTATTAGAAAAGAGCATAAGCTGAGTTATGTTCATAAAGCGGCGGAAGTGCTTATTTTTACAACGCACATTTATGCGTTCTCGCTCTGCAATAATGCCCTCACGATTATGTGGCTTTTTGACCTCTATGAATACTAACGGCATACCATTTATTAATAGTGTGATGTCAGGGCGAAATTCCTCATCTTCGCTCTTGTAAGGTAGCTCCGTCACCACATGAAATGTATTGTTATTAAAATTGGTAAAATCAATAAGCCGAGTACCAGATTTTGCAATTAACTTTGTATAGAACGCTTCGCCAAGGTCTTCATTCTCAAGGGTAAGCTTGGTGTCTATGAGTATGTTTTGAATATCTGTTTCATCAAGATGCGGATTGATACTGGCAATAGATGAAGCAAATATATCTTCAAAAATATTAGTCTTTTCATCCCATTTGGCATCATTTAACGATAGGTAATGATAACCCAAACGCACAAGGTGCAAAATGCAGGGTATTTTGACCCGTGAGTCTTCGTTAAATTGCATATGCGTTTCTCCTTTTTATACACAAAATATAGTACATTGAGTACGATATTTAATCAAGGCTATCAAACATAATGCCCTTTGCAAGAAATTATGATAAGAGTTTCATCTTTTACGCCATAAACAATGCGGTTTACTTCATCAATGCGTCTGCTCCAATAGCCGCTTAGGTTTTCTCTGAGGGCTTCGGGCTTACCTATACCCTCAAAAGGGTGTCGCCTCATGTCTTTGATAAGTGCATTGATTTTTTTGAGGGTTTTCTTATCCTGTCCCTGCCAGTAGCAATAGTCATCCCAACCTTCT
>CAYJLO010000259.1:0-1104 GCA_964370835.1 uncultured Desulfovibrionaceae bacterium | reverse complement strand
CAAAATCCACCTTGGGAGAATATTGAGCCGCTTGACGATGTGGCTGCATTGCCTTGCTTAGCTCCAACTACCTCCAAGCGAAGCTTTATTGCTTAAATACATCTACACTGAACATGTCAAAGATAATCAATTTTGTGTTTCTGCGGTTTCAATTTTTGAGATAAATCAATATGGTTCACAAACTCAACTTGTAGATTGATTTTTCTCAATTCCCAATGAAATAAACTACGAAGAGCATAATTCAAAAATTTATTTTGATAATCTTGTACGGTTACAATTATTACAAAAGCCAATGACAGGATTTCGAGATGAAAGAATGGATAGAGAAAATAACCTTGAAAGGCACCCTTATATTTTTGACATTATGAATAATGTTCGTAGAAAAAATATTCGTAGTGACAGTTACGATATTCGTCCTCCATCATACCATGCACAAGTTCAGAATATAATCTATGATACAACAAGTTATGGTATAAGCTTTGCAAAAACTTGTATTCTTGAATAGGGGGGAAAATATGTCAAACTAGCTTTTCTTTGCTGATGAAATAAAAATGGTTTACGTCCGCAGAGATTTTTGCTTACGCACCTCGTCCAGTGAAAAATTGAAATTTTATTTGTTGTATTTTTCATAGCCGTTCCTTTCGCGTGGGCGGCATTATGTGTATAAATTCTTAATAAAAATTTTGCCCATTTTCTTAATTATAAATTTTTAGCCGTCCGTTTGGTCAGTCTGTGCAAAGATGGACACATATTCATGCAGGGCAAAAATCCTATTGCGTGAATTGCCTGTAGTTTCCATAAGCATGTTTTTATCAAGTCGTTGTTGTATACCTTCGTGCGATTTTGCTGATGCCAACAAAACCGTTTAGGCTGGTAGTTACCTCGTAAACTTCTCAACAATGAAACTGAAGGGTAATTGCTGGGTAATTGATTGTTGGGGTTGAAAGTGATAGAATTCACCTCAATGACAAGTTTTGCTCATGCGTAGTATTATTTTTCTTAATCGTTTTTTAATTCCATAAGATAATATAATGAAAAATATGAGCAATTTTTTTTAATATCGGAGCAAGCTGCAATGATTGACAGATTCATCGCCGAAGCAAG
>CAYJLO010000258.1:0-1127 GCA_964370835.1 uncultured Desulfovibrionaceae bacterium | reverse complement strand
TATTTTGACCGCCATACATTTTACGACCCACTTGACGCTTGGCATAGTGAATGGGAATACGGCGCTGAGCGCGTTCCACAAATACAATGGCCACCGTCACGGCAAGCATAACTATAGCAATGACTAATGCCAAGAAGATAGACATATCTCCGGCACTAATAAGCTGAAAAGATTGCATAATAGCACGAGGAATACCTACAACAATACCCGAGAAGATAATGAGGGATATACCATTACCAATGCCCTTTTCGGTGATTTGTTCGCCAAGCCACATGATAAGTACGGTACCTGCTGTGAATGTCAGCACCGTAATGAGGCGAAACTCCCAGCCTGGTTCCAGCACAACCAAGGAGCCGGCAGGACTGCGCATGCTCTCAAGGCCAACGGCTATACCAAAGCCTTGGATAAGGGTAATGAGTACCGTTAAATAACGCGTGTATTGCGTAATTTTGCGTTTTCCGGCTTGGCCTTCTTCCTTGGCCATGCGCTTAACGGCAGGGTTAATAACCTGCATAAGCTGCATGATAATGGAGGCAGAAATATAAGGCATAATACCCAGTGCAAATACTGAGGTATTGGAAAGCCCGCCACCGGAAAACATATCAAAAAGACCAAAAAGCGTACCAGACATTTGTGCAAAAAAACTTTGAAGTGCTCCGGCGTCTACGCCAGGAATGGGCACATGCACACCTATCCGATAGCAGCATAAAAGCAGAAAAGTCCAGCCTATTTTTTTCATAAGGCCAGATTGTGCTGCCATGGGATTAACCGCTCCGTTTGCCATTGATGCTATCTCTTTTTTGTTATGCGTATCTTATAATATTCTGCCTTGCACGAAATGACTTCGCGCAACAAGCAAGGCGAGAGCGCAAGGAATCCCTTACGCTCTCAACCAAACTACTCAGCCTTAGCTGCTTCAAGTTCGGTGGCTTCGCCGCCGGCAGAACGAATCTTTTCGGCTGCGGTGCTGCTGAACTTGTGAGCTTCTACTTTAATGGCGCGTGTTACTTCACCACGAGAAAGCACTTTAACAGGCTTTCCGTAAGAAGCAAGGCCACGAGCGTAGATGTCTGCAAGGCTAATATCATTCTTACCTTCAAAGGCTTCTAAAAGGCGATCTAAGTTGA
>CAYJLO010000257.1:0-1128 GCA_964370835.1 uncultured Desulfovibrionaceae bacterium | reverse complement strand
TCCTTTATCAATTGGGCGATTTTTTTGAAGCATTTAACGACGATGCAAAGGTTTTAAGCGAACAATTAGGGCTTTTCTTAACCTCTCGCTCGATAAACGACATCGGCGACCGTGTCGATATCGTTGGCGTTCCGGCGCATTTGCTCGAACAGTATGTCGAAAAACTTACGGCTAACGGACTAAACGTTGTTGTCGGTACACTTGAAAACGGCGAAAGAACTTTAGAGCATTTTACAACCGTTTCACCACAAGCCGAAACGATTGAAGTAGCGCAAACCGACATCGAACAACCTGTGTTCCCCTACAAAATCGGTGACGTGGTGCAACTTGAAAATGGTACGAACTTCATCATCGAGGGTATAAGCCATCGAGAAGTAGAACTTCGAGACCCGTCGTTGTACTACCCGATTACAAGAGCCGAAAGCAAAGAGAACTTTTTAAGACTTTTGGAGCGATATCCGCAAGCGGAACAAGCCAAGGAGCAGAGCGATGTAACAATAGAAGCCGCCCCCACCATACAACCCGAAAACTTCCGCATTACCGACATGGAACTCGGACACGGAGGTAAAAAAGAGAAGTTTAACCGCAACATCACAGCTATTGAGACGTTGCAACTTTTAGAACGTGAAGACCGATCCGCAACACTTGAAGAACAACAAATACTTTCGGAATATGTAGGTTGGGGCGGTATTCCCGAAGCGTTTGACGAGCGAAAAGACAACTGGCACAGCGAATATTTGCAGTTAAAAGGTTTGCTTTCTGACGAAGAATATCACACAGCAAGAGCCAGCACGTTAAACGCCCACTACACCTCGCCGACCGTCATTAAAGCAATCTACGATGCGGTTGAGAAATTAGGATTTGTGAATGGAAATGTCTTAGAGCCTGCCTGCGGAACGGGTAACTTTTTCGGTATGCTCCCCGATAGCATGAAAAACTCTAACCTCTACGGCGTGGAACTCGACAGCATAACGGGGCGTATTGCGCAAAAACTCTATCCAAACGCTAACATCACAATCAAAGGGTTTGAACAAACCGACCTACCCGACAGTTTTTTCGATGTGGCGATAGGCAACGTGCCGTTTGGTAACTACAAGATAAGCGAAAAACGCTATGACACAAACAACT
>CAYJLO010000256.1:0-1129 GCA_964370835.1 uncultured Desulfovibrionaceae bacterium | reverse complement strand
GATATATCCGATGTTTTTATATACGTCAAGTGCTTTAGAATGTTTTGAGGAGTATGATTTATGGCTACTACAAAACATTCCGAAGAAGAAAGACAAATCCTAAGTGATATTGGTGAGATATTACGCATACACAGATTACGGTGCAAGCTTACCCAAGAACGTGTTGCAGAACTCACCGACACAAACGTTACCTACATCAGTGATATTGAACGTGGACGCGGTAATCTTAGCGTGTTAAAGCTTGTGCGCTTTGCTAAGGCTTATGGAGTGCCTTTGAAGGATATTTTTGAAGATTATGAGGGTTAGTTCCGCAAGTTACAGTTAACATTGCAAATACTTTTTCCTTTATTTATTTACAATTTTGTGTTATGGCTAAGGACAAGTAGGAGTAACCCCATGTCCCTAGCCCCCACACAAGAGCAACAAGCTATCATAGCCCACACTGAGGGACCGCTTCTTGTTATTGCTGGGCCAGGTTCTGGGAAGACTTTTACGCTTGTTGAGCGCATTGTTCACCTTATTGTTGATAAAGGCATTGCCCCAGAGAATATGCTCGTTGCCACCTTCACTGAGAAGGCAGCCACCGAGCTTATCACAAGAATTTCCCACCGTTTGCTATCTCAAAATGTCATCGTCAATCTTGACTCCATGTATGTTGGCACATTGCATTCAATTTGCCTACGCATTCTTGAGGAACACCGAGAGTTCACTCGCCTTAAAAAGAACTTCACCCTCATGGATCAATTTGACCAGACTTATTTCTTTTTCCAACGCATGAGGGAGTTTGAAAGTCTTGCACCGCTATCATTGCTCACGAGCATGGATAATACATCCAACTGGATTAAGGCCAATGAGCTTTGTTCTTGGATAAATAAGCTATCTGAAGAAGTTATTTCTCCTTCCGCACTACTTGCCGATGAAGATGAAACCATACAAGCCCTGGGCAAATGGTATAACCTCTACCAAGAGCTTTTGGAACAGGAGAATTTGCTTGATTTTTCTGTAATCCAGCTTGAGGCCTTGAAACTACTTGAAAATAACCCCGATGCAGTGCTTGCCCCCTTGCGTGAGAAACTTCGCTACTTAATGATTGACGAATACCAAGACACAAATACCGTTCAGGAGCGCA
>CAYJLO010000255.1:0-1131 GCA_964370835.1 uncultured Desulfovibrionaceae bacterium | reverse complement strand
GTATGCACATGCACTTTTTCATTTCCTCTTCTGTCAAAGCGTTTCACACCAAAATAACCAGCACAATGTGACGAATCAAAAAGATGTGTTTCAGGCATTTCAATACCTGCATTTTTCGCCATAATTGAATAGATATATTCTTCAAGTCCTAAATTTTTATCATCATTTTCAGCAGCGAACTTTATCATCCATGCTTCTGAATTTTCATTATTAATTCCGCTGGATATTGTCTTTTTGTCCTTTGATACGTCCACAAGAATCTTTGGTCTTGCACCGCCAGCCGAAGCGTTTAGATAGATAAGTTCGTCGAGATTATTGCTTGGCAAATCATCGATAACATTCTGAATTTCACTTGAAAGACTATCAAGATTGAGCTTTTTATCTTCGTAAGACTGTTCATCGTATACAGGTTCGTATTCAAGAGCACCCATGCCAAGCGTGCCTGCATAAGATAAACGCATAAGTGGACTTATAGACGCATAAGAAAGCCCTCGCTCTTTTTTTAATGCTTTATCTATAAGAAGACAGCCCCAACCATCGGGTAGACTGTCATTAAAAAGTCCATATAACCCATTGAAAGTATAGTCTTTATCTTCAAAAACTCCACTTTGTAAAGGCAATTTGAAAGGGGAGAGTTCAAACCCTGTTTTTATAAAATCAGGAGCGTATTCAAAATAGATTCTTTTCTTTTCATCGTCTTGTAGAAGGCCGATTAATTGTTTTTTATTATAGCTAGTTAGATAGATTTGTAGCTTCATGACTTTCTACCTCTTGGTATTAGATAGATTTTGGACTTTGTCACAAAATCCTCGGTCACAAGATAGCGTGGTTCTTGTTTCGTGTAGGGATAATCCCTCGCTAAAGCTTTGTTCACTGCGTTCACGATTGCCTACCTCGTTTGCGTTTAGCTTTTTCTTCGACAAATAAAGTAGAGGGTACATCTGGCAATGCAAAAAGCTGTGAACAATGATCTAAGTAATCCAAAACTAAGGCAATATGCAGAAGAGATTCAAGAGAAATCTTGCCTGTTTTTTCAAATTTCTTGATAACAGAAGCACTTATGCCAGAACGAGCAGAAAGAGCCGCTTGCGTCCAATTTCTCTGCAAACGTCTTTCTCTTGCTTGTGAAGC
>CAYJLO010000254.1:0-1152 GCA_964370835.1 uncultured Desulfovibrionaceae bacterium | reverse complement strand
AGGCCAGCGGCGTCATGCCTGTTCTTTGCACAAGGTACAAAATAAGAATGCTCACTAGTGCCACATACAATGTCCAGAACGCCCAGTGAAAAAGCCATAGGCAAATGGGGAAAATGGCCCTTGCATCGAGGATGAAAAACTTAGGGGTAATACCCGTATCTCGCCACAAAACATCATGACTCATGAGGCTCTCCTTCAAGGCAAAGGCGTGTTTCAAAATCTGAAAGCGTTATGTCGTTTTTGAACCTTCTGTATTGATTATCTAGGGGCAACCATGACTCCATCGTGAGCATATGTTGCCAAAGGGCTGGATAGTGCAAACGCAAGGTGCGCAAGTCGTCCACTGATTGTAAGGGACAGCAAAAGCAGCTCACTCTTTCAAACTTTTCATAGAGGCCGCCCCAAGTGAAACCGCGTTTTTTGCAATAGGCTAAGGCGTCTCTTTCTGTGACACCCCACTCAATGAGTGGATAGCGTTGCACTATGTACTCTGTAGAGCGTAACGTTTTCTTGAGGGTTCGTGCCTCTTCATCGGCGGCAAAGCCTATGCACTGTTGCAGTGGCAAGGTGACGTTTTGCTTGTGGGTAAGTGCAAAGATATGCGCTCTAAGGGACTCTTGCTTTCTCCCCGTGCACCATCGGCGGCTTATGTGTGGCCAGCCGCGCCCTATGGAACGCAATTCCTTGGTATAGCGTTTGATTACTGGGTATTCAGAGAACATCCAATCAAAGGGAGTTTTTTCAGTTTGTGTGCCTACGGGAAGCCGTGGACGTAGCCGCGTTATGGTATGGCCTGTGAAATTTTCAAGCTGTTCTAAGTGGTCGTGCATTTGTGGGAACTCCCAACCACCGTCAAAAAAGACAATATCAGCGATATTTTCACCGCGCTCCAAAAGCATAAGCAACATGGCGGTGCTGTCCTTTCCGCCAGATAAAGAAATGACATTTGCATTGGCTTGCATTACGCGTACTCCTTATGCTGACGCTCAGCCAAAATTGCCGCATACACTTCTTTGTCTATGCGCTTTTCTGCAAAGGCGGCTTCGGCGGCTTGCTGTATGCTTTGGCCATATTTTTTAAGCAGTATTTCAGTTTGTTGAATGAGCTTTTCGGGGGCTGTGTCTATGAGGATTTCACGTACCTCTGGGGTGA
>CAYJLO010000253.1:0-1159 GCA_964370835.1 uncultured Desulfovibrionaceae bacterium | reverse complement strand
AAGGACAGGCGCGGTGATAATGATTTATATGATTATTGTGCCGATGACCCTGTTAACAGAGTTGATAGGGATGGAAGGTTCTTTTTTGCTTTACCACTTATTCTAGGTAAGTTAGGCGCACTTGGTCTTGGTGCTGCTGGCGCATATGGTGCAGCGTCACTTGCTGACAAGGTGCAGAGCGAGAGAACAGGAGAAGAATCTTCTAAGGCTGTTGATGCTGTTAATACTGTTGCACCAGATGTTGCCCTTACTGTAGGCTCTACAGCTATACCCACTGTGCCACGAGCACTTGATGAAACCGCAGGGCTTGCAATTAAGGGCGCAGGCAAGGTGTTAGATAAATTGCCAGCAAGCGCAAGGAAGCCTATTGATTTTGCAATAAATACTGGTACAGACTTTTACGGAGCTGCCGCAACTCCTTCTCCGCCAGCTCTAACTCTTGGTGGAACTGCGGGGGTAACATATGGAGCGTGGCCTTATATTAACAATAAATACGAAAAGGCTAAATCTTGGCTTAAAGAAGGGTTGAATAAATAAATAAAACCAGGGGGGAGAAACGTTCTCCCCCTAAAGGGATATACTTATGTTTGATAATCCAGATTTTGAAGGCGCTCCAAAGTATCTTATGATTCCAGTAATTATCAGCACATACGAGGCACTTCATGATTATTCAAGAGTGCTTGGACTTTCGTGGATAGATACTTCTATTAACTTTAAGGGTGGCTATTCAAGTCCATCGCTTAATCCTGAGTCATCAAACATTGAGCTTGCAATAATTTTTTTAATACCAATGTTATTTATATCTATTAAAAATTGTATCAAACGAGTGCGTGCAAATAAAATTTCTATAAAGCAAGCAGTCTTTGCTTATTTTAAGAGCTTATGTGAGTATGGTATTTGTTTGCTACTTATGATAATTTTTGTGCCCATCATTACACCATATCTACGGGGTTGGAAGTCGATTTTTTAGAATTTGGATTTTCAGCACACAAGGCTTTGTAATTAAGGGCGCAGGTAGGCGCTAAATAAACTGCCAGCAAGCATCCGTAAATATGTTAACCCAACAATTAATGCAGGTACTGATTTTTTTGAAGGCATTCTAAAGTTTAATTATTTATCCCCACTATCATCCTTCTGACCAAGTATATCATCCACAACG
>CAYJLO010000252.1:0-1172 GCA_964370835.1 uncultured Desulfovibrionaceae bacterium | reverse complement strand
ATCTACACCCCTCATGGCAGCAACGTGTCCTTGCAGACCTCATGCGCACCTTCCCTAACGCGCAATTCATTGTCACCACACACAGCCCGCAAGTGCTTTCTGCTGTAAAGCCAGAACATATCCGCATTTTACACGACAACAAAGTACTCAAGCCCAGCCACGGCACCTTTGGCGCGGAAAGCTCACGTATTTTGGCCGATGTCTTTGGGGTACAAACACGCCTTTCTAGCCTTTTCATGGGCGTGGGCGAAGAAGACTACCCTCTGGAAGCAAATATAGATACATACTTCACCTATATTGCTGAAGACAAATATGACTGTGCTGAGGCAATGGCACTGCGCAAGGAGCTGGAAAATATTTTACACGATGACCCTATCCTTGCCCGTGCCGATGCACAAATAGAAAGGGCTCGCCGTCTCAAAACTCGGAGAGAGCGCCATGCGTAAACTCTCACGACCGCAGAAGCCGGAAAAATATGATAGCATCATTGCCAATTTTTCCCTTGAATATCCTGCAACCCAATCGCACAAAAGCGAAGGTGTGCGCTGGAGTGCCTTTAAGAGAAAGCAAAAAGACCTACACCACAAAATAAAACAAGCGCTGTATGACAACCAACAAGGACTGTGCTCTTTCTGTGAATGCTCCTTAGTAGAAGGTAACAAGGAAATTGAGCATTTTAAACCTAAAGCTCATTCCACAGTCCTTGAAGACTGGACATTAAATTTTTCCAATCTCAGCATGAGCTGCCGCGGCGGCGCGGGTGATGATGACCATTGCGGTCATTTAAAGGGGGATATGAATCCCCACGGCCTTATTATTTCCCCTTATGAACTACCCGAAGATTCCATCTTTGCCTTTAAAAAAGTAGATAATCACCTACGCATCGTTCCGGATAAAAAGAAGTGCAAAGAGCACAACATCCCCCTTACGTTGGCACAAAGCACCATTGATAACCTTGGGCTCAACAGTGCTACCCTCTCCCAAAGCCGCTATGAAATATGGAATGGTATTGAAGAACAAATACTGGATGCTGACAACCTCCCCCTAGAAGAACAGCAAAACGAGTATGAAGCCATCATCCACGACAATCTTGAAACCGTGGACAACGTCTTGCCAAACTACATCAGCACGCGCACGTGGGGACTACGCAAAGAACTACCTGAGATGTTTGC
>CAYJLO010000251.1:0-1175 GCA_964370835.1 uncultured Desulfovibrionaceae bacterium | reverse complement strand
TTGCGTCGCAAATGGTACTTGATGCAGCTGTGGAAAAAGCCTATGGCGGCACACGCAAAATCGAATGGCTCGAAATTCTTGCCGGTGAAAAAGCTCAAGAAGCCACCGGTGAATCTTTGCCTCAAGCCAGCCTTGATGCCATCAAAAAATACCGCGTAGCCATTAAAGGCCCCTTAACCACTCCCGTGGGTAAAGGTATTCGCAGTGTGAACGTGGCCCTTCGTTTGCTCCTTGACCTGTACGCTTGTGTGCGTCCTGTACAATATTTTTCCCCTGTGCCATCGCCTGTGAAGGCTCCTGAAAAGGTAGACATGGTCATCTTCCGTGAAAATACCGAAGACGTATACTGCGGTATCGAATGGGAAGCCGGCAGCCCAGAAGCCGCCGAAGCCATGGCTCTTATCAAAAAGCTCACCGGTCGTGATGTGCGCACTGATTCCGGCATTGGCATTAAGCCCATCAGTAAAACCGGTACCCAGCGTCTTGTGCGTCAAGCCATTCAATTTGCCCTCAAGAACAATCGTGAAAGTGTGACCTTGGTACACAAGGGTAACATCATGAAGTTCACCGAAGGTGCTTTCCGCACTTGGGGTTATGAATTGGCCGCCGCAGAATTTGGCGATGTGACCATCACCGAAGATGAAGTATGGGCAAAGCATGATGGCAAAGTGCCTGCTGGCAAGCTTCTCATTAAAGACCGTATTGCCGATGCCATGTTCCAACAGATTTTACTTCGTCCCAATGAGTACAGCGTGCTTGCCATGCCCAACCTCAATGGCGACTACATGTCCGACGCCCTTGCCGCCATGGTAGGTGGTCTTGGTCTTGCTCCCGGTGCCAATATTGGTGACGGTGTGGCCGTATTTGAAGCAACTCACGGCACTGCGCCCAAATATGCTGGTCTTGATAAGGTGAACCCTGGTTCCGTTATCCTTTCCGGTGCCATGATGCTTGAGCACATGGGTTGGAAAGAAGCCGACGACCTTGTGCGCTCCGCCATGGCCAAAGCCATCAAAGCTGGCGATGTGACTTATGACCTTGCTCGTCAGATGGAAGGCGCTAAAGAAGTGTCCTGCTCTGATTTTGGTCGCGCCATTGTGGCTCAAATGTAGGTTTTATTTTCGTTTTTTATGATGTTTGCTGGGGGGAAACCTTTTCTGAAGAAAAGGTTTCCC
>CAYJLO010000250.1:0-1177 GCA_964370835.1 uncultured Desulfovibrionaceae bacterium | reverse complement strand
CCCCCAGCCCCCCCTCCCCCAAAAATTTTTAATGGCCGTCTCATTCATGCTCTGAACAAAGTCTGTTCCGGCATGTTTTATGCTTTTTGAGTCTCCATACTATGGGCGCCACTATTGAATCGGGATTTTAATTATGGAACTTCATTATACATGAAAAAGCCCCTAATGTTACTAATTAGGGGCTTTTTTTACTGTGAAGCTTTTTTGAAATTATTCAATCCATTGTACGACTTGTTCTTGAGGGCGACGAGTTTTTGGGTGCGGCTCTTTCACGCGTTTGCCAAAGGCCACCATGACAGCTACACCATAGGTTTCACGATCTAATAAGCCTTTTTCTGCCAATAGTTCTTCTACTTTTTCTTTGTTAAAACCTTCTATGGGGCAGGAGTCATACCCCAATAAAGCGGCGGTGGTCATCATATTGCCCAAGGGGATGTAGCATTGGCGGGCGGCCCATTCAAATTTTGCCCTTTCATTGCCGGCATAGCCAAGGTCATTTTCAATGAAGGGGCCAAAAACATCCATGCGCATTTTTGCCACATCTTCTGGCAAGTGCTGCGTATCGCGCATGATGGTATTTTTTATGTAGTCGCAACGTGGAGCCATGGCGCAACCTTTGCGCGCAAGCATGATGACGAAATGACTGGCTGTGGGGAGTTGACCTTGAGCTCCCCAGCATAGGGGCTTGAGCTCTTCACGAAGCACCATATTTTGTAAAATAAGAAATTGCCAAGGTTCAAAACCAAAGGAAGAAGGGGATAAACGACCGGACTCAAGAATGGTGTTGAAATCTTCTGCACTAATTTTGAATGTTGGGTCAAAACTTTTGCAGGCATGGCGAAAATTCCATGCAGAGAATAAGGTTTCGGTGATGGTGGACATAATGACTCCCTAGCTTTGAGGGTTAAAGAAGGTTGAAATGTATTTTACTATACATTCAAGACTTTTATGCTGTTATATCTGTACTGTATCCTTCACTGGGATGCCATAGAAAAATAACAATGTCAAAATTACTTTGGGAAATACATTAAAGATATTTGGCGACAGAAATATGGCGTGAGTAGTAATAAATTATTTCTACACATGTCTGAAAAAAGATAAAACATGCCGGAACAAACTTTGTTCAGAGTATGAATGAGACGGCCATTAAAAATTTTTGGGGGAGGGGGGTCTGGGG
>CAYJLO010000249.1:0-1185 GCA_964370835.1 uncultured Desulfovibrionaceae bacterium | reverse complement strand
TATTGAGACACCAAGTAAACATTAGACAGTGGCACATTAAAATGGTATAATAAGTACTATGGAAAAAGAGCTAAAAATGGGTGCAAAGCATCTCACGCAAGAAGCACAATACGCACTTAGAAAATCTATCGTACGTTTGCATAAAAAAGGCATGACAGTACCACAATTAGTTGAAACATTAGATATAAGTAGAAGCTATGTATATAGTACACTAAAAAAATATAATGAAGAAGGCATTGTAGGAATCAAATCTGGGAAACGTGGTAGAAGAACTGGAGAAAAGCGCGTTTTAACTTTGGCACAAGAAAAAGAAATAACGATGACTATTATTGACAAAACTCCCGACCAATGCAGTTTGCCAGGCTGTATGTGGACAAGGAAAAATATAGCTCTACTGATTAAAGATAAATACAATATTGATATGGGATTATCAACGCTTGGATATTATTTATCTCGTTGGGGATTTACTGTTCAAAGACCAGTTAAACGAGCTTATAAACAAGATGCAGAAAAAATTGACACATGGCTTAATGAAGAGTTTGCGGGTATAACAGGACGGGCACAAACTGAAGATGCTGAAATATTTTTTGGTGATGAAACAGGCATTCAAAATACTGCAAATTATGCAAAAGGTTATTCGCTAAAAGGCAAAACGCCAGTTGTCTATATTGAGTCAAAGAAGATTAAAATAAACATGTTATCTGCTATTTCAAAACGTGGAAAATTGCGTTTTATGTTGTACAAAGACAATATGACATCGGATAAGCTGATTGATTTTATGGGCAGATTGATTAGAGATGCAGATAAAAAGGTCTTTCTTATACTCGATAATTTGAAAGTTCATCACTCAATAAAAGTAAGGAAATGGCTTAACGAACATAAGGATAAAATTGAAGTTTTTTATCTACCTCCTTATGCGCCCGAGTATAATCCTGATGAGCTTGTTAATAGTGATTTAAAAAGAAGCATCGGTAATAGCTCCATAGCAAAAACAGAAAAAGAGCTTCGTCATAAAGCTCGTTCTTGCCTAAAAAAGTTACAACTTAATAAAAAGAAAATTTCTTCCTTTTTTCGGTCAAAGTTTACTGCTTATGCTGCATAATTTGTCCACTGTTTAATTGGGGGAGCAATAACAACAAAGCTTCCACTGTGATGCACAGATATGATGAAATGAAAGGGTACGCC
>CAYJLO010000248.1:0-1195 GCA_964370835.1 uncultured Desulfovibrionaceae bacterium | reverse complement strand
TCCACGAGCTTATGAGCAATTTCTTCGGGTAAGGCGGCATAGCTCGCGGATAGTAAGCTTTTCTCCACTTCTGGTGCAGGATAGCCCATTTCGCACAGCATGAAGCGGTCAAGCCAAGCCAAATTCTGTCTTTGTGTTCCTTGATACAAGCCCGTATCATCACCACCGCCGTTGGTATTGGCGGTGGCAACGAAGCGGAACATAGGGTGCGGTTGAATAAGCTCGCCGCCATTTTCTGCTATGCACAGCGGTGCGCCTTCCAGTATGGAATTGAGCCCTGCCGCCACATCAGGGGCGATAAGATCAATTTCATTAAAGAGCAGTAAACCACCGTGGCGCATGGCTAAAGCCAAGGGCCCGTGTTCGTACACCATATTACCGTCTTTCACAGACAAATGCCCTGTGAGGTCAGCAAATTCCATGCGCCCATGTCCTGTGATTTCAAAGACAGGATAATTGAGCCGTGCGGCTAATTGTTTGATGCAGCTGGATTTTCCACAACCAGTCGGGCCAAAGACGTATAGCGGGTCTGTGGGGTTCATAAACCAGACAATAATGTCACGGCTGCTTTCATGGAAAATATAGTGAGGGTTAAGGCTTGGGGTATAAGTTGACGGGGCGGCATAGCCTTCAATGCTGTTGCCAGAATTCTTGCCACTGAAAAGAAGCCCAGCGTCAAAGGACGTGGGCGTGATTTGTGTGAAATCCATAATATTTCCTTTTTGAGTACTTTAATGCCTGTATATGCTAGGTTTTGGAGGTGTTTTCTTGTGGTTTATAGCTGTCTGAGATATATACCCCACGCCCTGCGTCCATGTCGAAAGGGTTCTCGTAGAAAGAGCCATGTGCCTCTATATCTTCCAATTCTTCGCCTATGCGTACAAAGCGGTATTGCTCGGGTGTATCATCGTCGTCAGTGAGTTTTTCTAAGAATTCCTCTATAAACTTCACTTCAGAAAAGCTTCCGTACCATTTCACCCATAGCCAATGGTACAGGACGCTTTCATCGTCGCTTCCTTCATGGACAACAAACTTTTCTGCATAGGTGAGAAATTCTTGTACTTCGGCTTGGAGTGTTTCATTCTGCTGTGATAACAATTCCAGCATTTTGTCATGTGCAACTTTATTGAGGCATAAGCCTACTTCTGAATAATATCCCATGGTTTTTCCTTTAATTTATAGGGTTAATGGTGAG
>CAYJLO010000247.1:0-1199 GCA_964370835.1 uncultured Desulfovibrionaceae bacterium | reverse complement strand
TGGATGAGTTTCATCTGTTGTTAAAAGAGGAACAAACTGCGGCGTATTCCGTTGAGATTTGGAAGCGTTTTAGAAAATGGGGAGGCATTCCGACAGGCATAACCCAAAACCTAAAAGACCTTCTTGCATCAAGAGAAATCGAGAATATCTTTGAAAATTCCGACTTTGTATATATGCTAAACCAAGCCGCCGGAGACCGTGCTATTCTCGCAAAACAACTCGATATTTCTCCGCATCAACTGTCTTATGTCACGGGTTCGGGGGTTGGCGAGGGACTACTTTTTTACGGTAATGTAATTTTACCGTTCACCGACAAGTTCCCGCAGGATACAGAGCTGTATAGAATTATGACGACAAAACTTTCGGAAACAAAATAATTTTATTGATTTTTACTTTTTCTTTTGATAAAATGTAATAAATTGAAATTAAAAAGGAGGGAATTATGCTTAATATTGATGTTTGGAATAAAATATTGTCCAATTTATCTACAGGTAGAGACTTTCATACAAGACCATGTAACAGAACCCCAATATGGTTTTATGCTGAAGTTGCTGACAAATGTATTTTTGTGTCCAACGCAAGAAGTCACTCCCCCTCGTCTAATATTAAAGGAAACAGAAAATTATCATATGAAGAATTTGAAAAAATGTATCCCGTACATTTACAACGAGAACAAGGGCTTAAAGTTAGCTCAACAGCTACTAAACTATCGAGAAATCAAGTTTATTGGTTTGGGATTTTAGGTGAGTTGCTTTAATAAACATTAAACTAACTAAAGTCAACAACTAAGTGAAAAAAGGCTTAATAATAATTACTCATCCCACCCTCATCGGTGGGGTTTTTCATGCCCAAAATTGAAAGGAGGATTTTATTGAAACAAAAACCACGGCTTAAATTTTCCGTCGAAGAGCAAAACGACGTTCCCAAAAACAGAATACAAAAACCAAATACCGCTAAACAACGAACCTTTGATAAAGCTAAAAGCAGATCAAAGGTTCGTTTGTGTTTTGAGGAAGACAAACAAAAGCAACCATCAAAACTCTCGCACGGCATAGCAAACGCTCCCGGACGAGTTGTAGCTTCCGAGATACACAAAGAGGTTGCAAAAAACGAAGACGACAATGTCGGCGTGAAATCGGCGCATAGTATCGAGAAATCGGGCGAAACTACCGCACGGTTTGCCGAGAAATCCTATCGCT
>CAYJLO010000246.1:0-1209 GCA_964370835.1 uncultured Desulfovibrionaceae bacterium | reverse complement strand
TCGTTACCCCCGATGTGGGCGAGGCCAAAGAATACCTCGTACCTAAGGGTAAACACATCATCGCCACCGAAGGCGACTTTGTGGAAGCTGGCGAAGCCCTCACTGAAGGTTATCCAGAATTGCATGACATCCTCCATACTCGCGGCGAAAAATACCTCGCTCGTTACTTGGTGGATGAAATCCAGGAAGTGTATCGCTTCCAAGGCGTGGGAATCGACGATAAGCACATCGAAGTTATCGTTCGTCAAATGCTGAAGAAAGTAAGCGTCCTTGATCCAGGCGGCACGAGCTTCCTCGTGGGTGAACAAGTGGATAAGAATGAGTTCAGAATTGAAAACCAAAAAGCAAAAGCCGAAGGTCGCAAGCCTGCCACGGCTGAGCCACTGGTTCTTGGTATTACCCAAGCCTCACTCACCACGTCCAGCTTCATCTCGGCAGCTTCTTTCCAAGAAACCACCAAGGTTCTTACGGAAGCTTCCCTGCGCGGCAAAATGGACTACCTACGCGGCTTGAAAGAAAACGTTATCGTTGGTCGCCTCATTCCTGCCGGTGCCGGCTATCGTGAATACGTGCATAGCGAAATTCATGTGCCAGATCAAAAGGAACGTCCAGATAAATTCCTCGAGGAATTGGAAGAAAACCCCATTCTCGTGAATATAGAATCTGAATAATATGAAAAAGCCCTGTTCGCAGGGCTTTTTTTATTGATGGCACTTTTTTAATAAGAGGCTTTTGGAAGGGAAGAGGGGGTGTGGGGGAGAAGGGAAAACTTTTTCCGATTGGAAAAGGTTTTCCTTCTCCCCCACAAAAAATAAAATAATAAAAAGAAAATAATAGAAATAATAAAAAGAAAAAAAGCAAAATCAACAAAAACCACTTACCATTATTGACAAGCGTTCGCAAAAAAGATACTAATCATAACGGTTACCATTAAGAACTATTTATACACTCTTAAGGAGAAACACATGATTAAAGTAGGCCAATTGGCACCAAATTTTTCGGTTCAGGGCTATCAAGATGGTAAGTTTTTTGACGTATCTCTTGAAGACTATCGTGGAAAATGGGTTTATTTATTCTTTTATCCCGGCGACTTCACCTTTGTCTGAGCCACAGAAGTAGCTGCAGTTGCAGCTAAATATGAAGCTTTTGAAAAACTTGGCGTGCAGGTTTTGGGTGTGAGCATGGATACGGTTTTCGTGCATAAAATGT
>CAYJLO010000245.1:0-1225 GCA_964370835.1 uncultured Desulfovibrionaceae bacterium | reverse complement strand
CGTGCGGTCAATTCACTGGATTTAACATGGGGGGAGTAAAACTGCAAGTTGTAACTTCAAAGAATACCAGCAACACAGGCACAGGATTTAACATGGGGGGAGTAAAACTGCAAGTTGTAACTAATTATGCAACGTGCGGTCAATTCACTGGATTTAACATGGGGGGAGTAAAACTGCAAGTTGTAACTTCAAAGAATACCAGCAACACAGGCACAGGATTTAACATGGGGGGAGTAAAACTGCAAGTTGTAACTAATTATGCAACGTGCGGTCAATTCACTGGATTTAACATGGGGGGAGTAAAACTGCAAGTTGTAACCTCTAGCCGACCTACCAGACACACCAACTCATTTAACATGGGGGGAGTAAAACTGCAAGTTGTAACTGTGGCACTACTTCTAAATATGTACTGCTTATTTAACATGGGGGGAGTAAAACTGCAAGTTGTAACAAGAAACTCTGTAGTCATTACAGCCAAAATATTTAACATGGGGGGAGTAAAACTGCAAGTTGTAACAACAGGGGCTTAAAATGAAAACATTATTTTTTAAGCCACAAGGTGTATTGAACACAAGACAAGACAAAGAAAAGTAGCATAAAGTACTCTATAGGGTCGGTAGGTTCTTCATTTAAGTCTGGCGCAAATGTACCAACAATGGCAAAGAGAGCAAAAAAACAAATTATTGGGTATGCAACAGCGTGAAATCTTGTCTTTTTGCTATCACTTGCAAAAAATAGAGAATTTGGCGAAACAAGACCAAAGCAAGCCCATAAATAGAGAAATATATAGGTAAAAACCACAATGGTGGAAAGAATCTCTATAAAGATGCTCATATCAGTGCTTCTCTCGTTTTTTATTATTAATAGGTAAATCTATGTCACAAAAAAACTTTTTGTACAAGTAGTTTTGATGCAGGACCTTAATTACGGCATGGCGTGATGTATGCGTGATTCTAGCTTTCATGATGTAAATTTTGATTTAACACAGGGGATAAATAGCAGTTTTGTATTAAACTATAAAAATACGTATACAATGTACAAATGTACATGCTAAACAAAAAAGTAAATTAAATTTAAGGTTTTGTATTAAAAATTTAGAAAAATTTCATATTTACAGTTAGATGTGTAGTGGTTATAGAGTAAGCGAATTAACCCATCAAAAACGCCCCGCCTTTATATATAGATACAAAGGCAGAGCGTTTTTAGTAATGTCTTACTAGATTAA
>CAYJLO010000244.1:0-1271 GCA_964370835.1 uncultured Desulfovibrionaceae bacterium | reverse complement strand
TTATGAGAAATTATTACTACAGTATGCTTTAAGGAACGAATATTATAATGAACGAAAAAATAAAGAAGCTTTGTGAACTCATAGAAAACGACCAAGCGATATTCATAACAGATAAGTATAACAGGAGGTATTTAACAGGGTTTACATCCTCCGCCGGATTGATTGTTATAACAAAAAGAAACAGCTATGTTTTGGTGGATTCGCGGTATTTTGAAGCGGCAAAAAAAGCTATTGATTTTGCACAGGTAATCTTGTCTTCTAATTTTCACGATGACGCAAAAGAAATACTTTCAAACAATTTAATCAAACAAGTTTATTTAGAATATGATATAAATTTCTCTGTTTTGAAAAGATTTGAAGAAAGTTTAAAAGAGGTTGAGTTTATCCCGAAAAATGAACTTTCAATCAATATAAAAGAGCAAAGAACGATTAAAACGGAACAAGAATTAAATTATATCAAAAAAGCGCAAAGCATTGCGGACAGATCGTTTTTTGAACTTTTGGAACATATAAAACCGGGCGTGACAGAAAACGAAGTTGCAGCAAGGCTTGAATATATAATGAGGCTAAACGGTAGCGCGAAAGCATCGTTTGAAACCATAGTTTTGTTTGGAGCAAGAACCTCGTTGCCACACGGAAGACCAAGCGAAAGCAAGCTTTCTAAAAAAGATATTATCTTGATAGATTTTGGCGCGACAGTGAACGGATATCGTTCGGACATGACAAGAACGTTTTTTATCGGGGAAGCAACAAAGGAACAAGAAACTGTATATAACACGGTTGTAACGGCAAAAAATATGGCGATAGCCAAAATAAAACCGGGTGAGAAATGTAGCGATATCGACGCGGTTGCGAGGGGATTTATAGACAGCGGCGTGTATAAAGATAAATTCGGACATGGTCTTGGACATTCGGTAGGTCTTGAGATCCACGAAACTCCGGCGTTTTCACATGTTTCAACCCAAGCCTTGAAGGTCGGAACGGTTATGACGGTAGAACCCGGTATCTATTTAGAGGGGAATTTTGGGGTTCGTGTCGAGGACATTGGAGTGGTTACAAACGAGGGCTTTTCGATATTCACGACCGCAAGCGAACAATTAACAGTTTTATAGAAAAATTTACGCGTTAGTTTGGTGGCGATATTTAAACAAGAGTTTTCCAGTATTTACTGAAATATAAATAAAAGTTAATTATTATGCTATATAGTTGAAAATCGTAATAGTTTTATGATAGAATATTTAGGACAATTATTTTAAGGAGAAATATAAATG
>CAYJLO010000243.1:0-1285 GCA_964370835.1 uncultured Desulfovibrionaceae bacterium | reverse complement strand
CGACTATCGCGTACATTTGAATCTGTTCCGCTGTAAGCGTTCCGCCCTCTTCCTCTACCTCGAACTCGAAGCCCGAAACAAAGATTAAATCGGGTTCTATGTCAACACTTTTGGAGATAAGGTTTGTAAGTTCTTCTCGCCTCGCTTCGGTTAGGCTCGGTTCGTTTACCAACACCGAAACAGTAGCCCTTTCAAGCCGCGCTTGGCCTTTTTCTATCTGGGTTTTAATATATGAATAGTCTATCTCGGTGTCCCAACGGAAATGTGTTGCGTCTTCGTTATCCGTTCCCGCGTAGGAATACTGCGGAAAGTCTGTGTTGTCCTCTTCACCCACAAGGCCGCCGATGTCAACATCTTCGTCTAACGTATATTCACCCTCTGTGCTCGTTACAAATCCATCACCGTCCGGGCCTTCTTGAAGCTCGACTATCTCGGACAACATAGCGTCATAGTTAATCGTAACCTTTGCGGTTGCGACAACCCCGTCCACTCCGTATCTTGGGGTCAAAAGCCGCACTATATTTTCTTCTATATGTGACTGCGCGGCATATTCAAACTCAATATTTTCTTCAACCGATAACGTCTCGTCCGCTTCCGATTCCATAAGCTCAATAGATTGTCTTGAATCGACCACCGTTACGTCTTGCGGAAGCATGTCGGGAACCGCAAAAGCAACGAGATTTTTAATCGCCGAAACCTGCTGCGGCTCTATCGTAACGCCCTGTTCAAACGTCAACAAAACGCTGGCGCTTGATTTTTCGCCTTCGTCTGCGTTGTCCCAAACATAGTTGCTTTGTTCCGGCATATCGATAAGCACGGTTGCATCTTGAACCCCTTGTATTTGTTTAAGGGTTACGCGTATGTCGCTTTGAAGTTGGTATAATATCCACTGTTGCCTTTCGGATTCGGTCGTCGTCATGCCGAGGTTGCTTGAAAAATGGTCGTATGTCGGCGCAGTTCTCGGTAGTCCCTCTGCCGCCAATTGAAGCAACCATATGTCAAACTCGTCCTCGCGCACCAATATGTCGCCGTTTGCGTCAAACTTCGCATCGGCGCCCCACATCGACAACATGCTGTATATAGTCGACTTCTCGCTTGTTTCAAGGTTGTTGTACAAGACGACATATCCGGAACTTGTGCTGTTTAGCGCGACGGTTAATATTACGGCCAACAACAAAATTCCGCCGAAAATCGAAACCGACATTATCTTTTGTTTTTTGGACATGGTCTGAATTTGGTTTTTAATCGAACCCAAAATCTTGTCAATTTCAATAAACTTCACGGT
>CAYJLO010000242.1:0-1305 GCA_964370835.1 uncultured Desulfovibrionaceae bacterium | reverse complement strand
GTCGTGCAGGGCGAGTGCCCGCAACTCGTGAGCTTGTTTTGACGAAGTACCCGTACTTTCTTGTTTATTGGGTTGAAGATGACAAAGTACAAATTTTGCGTATTATTCATACTTCACGCCAATACGCCAACTAAAAACTAATTTTACGGTGCAGGCACATGTTGAAGGGGTTTTCCCAAAATCCACCTTGCTCCTCTGTGTCATCATTACTTTCGCCAACTCGGATGAAAAGGTAGTCGTCATGCTCAAGGTCATTTATGAATTTCATAATGAAAATCACATCCTCAAACTCATGATCGTACCACTTCACCCAATCCCAAGCGTATAAGACAGCACCACTTTCTTCATGCAAGCGAAACTCGGCATCGTCTAAAAACTCCTGAATTTCATCGTATACCTTGCTGCCCTTTAGGGCGAACAATGCTTCCTCAAAGGCGAAGCTTGCTTCTTTTGTGAGGCATAAGCCTATTTCTGAACGATATCCCATTATTGTTCTCCTAAATTGATTTTGTTTATGGTTAATTTCTGAAAGGACTTCCCCTCTTGCTCACAGGCGGTAAGCAATGTATCCACGTCTTCTTGCTTGCCCTCTTGAACTTCTTCTAGGACATGGCGAACGATGTCTTTATTTAAGGTACGCCGCCCTTTTTGGGTGCTAACCTTAAAACGATAATTGCCTATACTGCCCCCCATTAACAGTGAGGTCATTTTGAGGTAGTATTCTTCCAAGCGATGGAGGAATTATGAAGAAGCGTGATTTTGATAGCAAGCTTAAGGCTCGCATTGTGATGGAAGGCTTGCAGGGTCGTTCTGTGGCTAGTATTTGTACTGAATATCAAATAAGTCAGAGTGCTTATTATCGTTGGCGTGATACATTTTTGGCTAATGCAAGTTTGGCCTTTGAAAGTAAAGCCACAAACAAACGTGAAGAACGTCTTGTTAATGAAAATAGAAAACTAAAACAAGCTGTTGGCGAACTTACGTTAGAATTAAAAAAAAACGATTGGTAATACAGAAACGGCAGCCTGGCAAAGCACAGTTAGAACGTGATACTGAATTATTACCGCTAATTGAAGCAATTAAATCTGATCATCCTTTTTGGGGATATAGGCGAGTTTGGGCAACACTTCGTTATAGGCAAGGGATTGAAATTAATATTAAACGTGTTGAGCGACTCATGCGACTTCACGGCCTTGGTGTTAAACGTAAGGCTTTAAAGGCTAAGCGCACACCCATGGGGACAAAGCCACGAGCCACCCGAGTTGTCCCTACACAGGCAGCGGCAATCAGCATAGCCGAGAATAT
>CAYJLO010000241.1:0-1322 GCA_964370835.1 uncultured Desulfovibrionaceae bacterium | reverse complement strand
AATTTTGGCGAGGCAATATTCAGCATCCAAACAAGCTCCATGAGAAGTTTGACCAGTTGGCGGCAAAGATGGAGTTGGATTTAAGCCGAAGCAACAAGGCTTCAGCCCCTCAAGAGTGGAAATCACCTGCTGAAAGGCGTGTTGAAGCCAACAAAGCCGCCGCAGAAGAAGCCAAGCGTATATTGTTCGGTGACGGTGACTCTGGAAAGGACGTAGCCCATGAAAGCTGACGATTTTGACCGTTTCAAGGGGCTTATTCTAGCCGTGGCAGAGTGTTATGGACAAAGCCTGAGCCCTCAAGGAATAGCTTTACGCTTTAAGGCATTGGAATCCTATTCCTATGAAGCTGTGCACAATGCCACTTTGAACATTATCAACACACGCAAGTACACCACCATGCCCACGCCTGCTGACTTTCTTGAGCATATTCACGGCGGTAGCATAGACGACAAGGCGGAAATTGAGGCTGGCAAGGTGCTAGAAGCCATTAAAGCGCATGGGGCATATGCGTCTGTGGTTTTTGATAATGCCACCACTCAAGCGGTGATTATGCAAGCTTACGGCGGCTGGCCAAAAATCTGCGCCCATTGCGGCGTGGAAGAAAGTGAGCATTGGTTTCGTAAGAACTTTGCCAAAACATGGGCGGCGTATGCCCGGCAAGGTATGAGCTATACAGGGCATATGGGCGGCCTTGTGGAAATTGCCAATTCAAGCAGCGGACACCTTACGAAAATCCCTTCGCCAAGACTTGTGGGGGATACAGAAAAGGCGAAAAGTATCGCCCAAGAGGCTCTACAGGAAAGGTCTATAGTGGCAAGCCTTCCTACTCTCAAGGCACATATAGGCGATGAGTAGCATAAGTTGAACATCAAAATTGCACATAAAAAATGGTCTTTCCTCAGCGGTGAAGGCCGTTTTTTTGTGCATAAATTTTGCGTTTTTCTGGAACAGAATTTTCACTTTGCCGCTGTATAAATTTCTCGTAGCTGAGTTTTATTTGTGCCGTAGTTACACTTTTATTGCTCACATAGCCGAGTTGTAAAAGGCACTTTATTTGCCTCTTCCTGCCGCTAATTTGCCCCTGAGCTTCACACATATTTTCACCAAGCTTTCAACTTTCTGCCCCTCAAACAGCACAACGTCATCCCTCAAAGTTGCCTACATATTGGCGCTGAGTTTCAATCAAATTAATCGTTAGTCCTTATCAAACTGACCACAAGCTTCACGCATATTAGCACTAAGCTTCCACCATACTGACACCAAGCTGCACATGTTCTTCACTCAAACGGCACAACTACCTTCGTCAAACGTCCCTTTTTCCT
>CAYJLO010000240.1:0-1325 GCA_964370835.1 uncultured Desulfovibrionaceae bacterium | reverse complement strand
TCAAATGTATTCACGCGAGTCATCTGACGCAGTGCCGGAATATAGCATATAAGAGCCTATAAGCAAGTCTTTTCTGCTGACTGTCACCTATTTAGTCTCCTATTTAACCAGCTTGCACGAAGGATTCAAGCTGAATTGCCTAGCCCTTTAGGACTCGGATAGAAATCCTAAAGGAGAGGGTTTAGGATAGGTGCAAAATTTTTGTTAAGGTTCGAGAATTTGCCAATGACCTGACTTGTCTGAGCCTACACGACAAATCATTCCCTTTTCTTTAAGCTGCTTTATCGCTCTGGTAACGGTGCGTCTGGATTTTTGAGTAAGAACTGCCAATTGCTCCATGGTGATTTTGTTATCCCTTCGTATGGATTCCAGAATAATTTTTACAGTGTCATTTACAGTGTCATTTACAGTGTCACTTGCTGCATTCTCAGGTGAAGTGATGTGTAAAATTCTGTTTTTAAGCTCGTTCTGCTCACCTAGTAAAACATTTCTAAAGAATTGCTCTATGTAGTGCGACTGGACAAATACTCCCTTCTGCACATTTTTATAATTGGCTCGTACTAGCGCATTTCTGAAATACCATGAGTGTGTGGCAAAAGCATCGTTGCTGACATCGAATCCCAAAGTACGCAGGTACTTAATGAGAAACAGAGCTGTGGTACGCGTGTTTCCTTCTTCAAAGGGGTGAATCTGCCATAAATCTGAGGTAAATTTTGCGATATGAGCGACAATGTCATTGGGGAAGAGATTCTGATATGAAAAATTCTTTTCTTGGCTCAAGTCATACTCAATCGTCTCTCGTAGGTTGACTGCATTGCCATAGATGACACTCTCTCCATTGAGCACCCATTCTTTTTTTGAGATGTTGTATTCTCTGATTTTCCCTGCATGGGGATAGATACCCTCAAAGAGGCGTCTGTGGAGGCTGATATACTCCACGACAGAAAAGTTAAAGGCACTTTCCGACAGTATCTCAGCTATCCGCGCAGAGACCTTGTCAGCCTCCTCCGTCCTGCTAGAATCAGGTGCGCGAAGGTCTAGGCTCTGGTAGTAACTATCAATCTGCGCCTTTGCCTCTTCGATTGTGATATCACCTTCAATATGCGCAATAGCCGTCTCTCGCAAATACTCCGATGTCGTCAGCCCATCAACCTGCTGCAAGCCTATAGCCACACGCCACGCAAGCCCGCGCTCCCGTGCCTGTGGCTCGCCTTGCCTGATATACTCATCGTAGTTGATGTTGGTTTCTTGCATGGTAGAGGTGGTATTAACGATGCAGATTCAGAGAGATAATCTCGAAAATGAATGTTTATTTATTTTGCCCA
>CAYJLO010000239.1:0-1330 GCA_964370835.1 uncultured Desulfovibrionaceae bacterium | reverse complement strand
CCATGATAGTAAAAAAGGTCAAATTTGGAAAAAGTACCAAGCCCAAGGCCAAGCATATCGGCAACCTTGTGGATTACATCCGCCACCCTCATAATGTAAATGTCAGTGAGAAAATAGCCCACTCTGGCAGTCGCAACTTTCTTACCGACACCCACCACGGACAGCGAGCAGAAATGATTGCCCTTGCTCAAGAAAGCACACGCAGCAATATGCCCGTCAGTCATTGGATTTTTTCGTGGGAAGAACATGAGCAACCTACCCATGAACAAGTGGATGAATTGGTGGACATTTTCTTGCAACGCATGGGACTTGAGGAGCATCAAGCGGTATATGGGCTTCATCACAATACAAGGAATTATCACGTCCACATTGCCGTCAATCGCACCCATCCAGAAACGCTAAAAGTCATTGCTCCGCATAAGGGCTTTGACATTGAGGAGGCGCACAAAATTCTTGCCGTGGTGGAGCACAAGCAGGGCTGGAAAAGTAATGCCAATGCTCGCTATGCCCTGCTTGAAAATGGCGAGCTGGTCAAAAAATATATGCTTAAAGCAAAGCCCAAGCCGAGCCCCAAGGCTGTGAATTTTGAACAAGCAACGGGAGAAAAGTCTGCCATGCGCATAGCTCAAGAACGAGGGCATAGTATTATTGCCAAAGCCAAAACATGGGTAGAGCTTCATCAAGGGCTTGCCGGCGTGGGTTTACGCTTTGAGAAGAAAGGCTCTGGGGCTATTGTTTTTGTGCCCTCCGCTGGAGAGGATATGGCAGTCAAAGCTTCATCCATTGATAGAGCTTTTAGTATGACCAAGCTTTGTAAACGCCTTGGAGATTTTGAAACCGGCAATTATGAGGAAATAGTAAAAGCGGCACAAGTTGAAGCAACTCCCGAACCAGTAAGCACTATACATCTTGAAGCATGGCAACAGTATCAAAATTACCTGAGCACACAGAAAAAACGTCCCAGCTTTACCGCATGGCTGAAAAAACAAGGATTACACAAACAAGCGGAAATATGGAGATATCGCCACGCCTATGAGAAAAAACTACGTCATGCGCCCATAGCTCAAGCAACGCAAGGGCAGGCGGCAAATGATACTACAGAAGCCAAGGCTTTTGAACGCTACGCTCACGCCCTGCAAGCCGACCGTTTTCGTGTAACATGTATCAATATGAAGCCCAGCGGCAAGCAAAAGGTATTCATTTTAGACAAAGAAGATGGCATTACCAAAGGCTTTTCTGCCAAAGAGCTTTTACAAAAAATACCAGAAATGCGTCGCTTGCAAATGCGTCGAGAGAATATCTACTACACGCCACTTTCGGCGCAGCGGCA
>CAYJLO010000238.1:0-1351 GCA_964370835.1 uncultured Desulfovibrionaceae bacterium | reverse complement strand
ATATTTTACATTTGGAATTATTGTATGAATGGGAGAACCCATAGCTATCACATTATCCGGAACATCCTTCGTCACAATGGAGCCGGCCCCTATGACACTATTTTCGCCTATGGTCACACGAGGTAGGATGGTTGACCCTGCACCTATAAAAGCATGACGCTTTATATGCACACAGCCACACAAAGTAACACCAGGTGCAATATGCACTCCTTCCTCAAGAACGCAATCATGCTCCACAATAGAACCTGTATTAACAATACATCCCTCTTTAATTTCTGCACAAGCGCACACACAAGCCTTAGGTAACACCTGACTCCCCAAATGTATTTTTGCCGTGGTAGCTACAAAAGCGCTAGGATGTATTAAAGTAGGGCATGTAAGGCCATGCTTTTTCAGAACGCACAACAAAGCTAACCTATCTTTCCCCCTATGCCCTCCAATAGCTACAGCACCATAAAATTTTTTACCTTCAGAGGCAAACCATTGGCGTAAACCCTCTTCTCCTTCCACAAGGTTTATCCCCGGCACTGGCGATGCTATAAGCCTATTGTCTACAAACAAAGCTACTGTATCCCCCTGACTTACAATAAGGTCATGGAGTACTTTAGCTTGCCCTGTCCCGCCCCAAACAATATATTCCATCATTACAACGCCCCCACAATTAAAGGAGCCTCTTCACACATGCAACAACTCTTTGCATTTCTTCTTTCGTTATATCATGATAGCTTGGCAAATTAACAGCTCTTGTATACAGAGAGTATGCTACAGGATTTGGTCTTTCAAAGGTCTGATATTCTTTGAACACTAAAGAAAGAGGCCAAAAAAACACACGGCCGTCGATATTATCCCCAGAAAATTCTTGCAACAATTGTTCTCTATTAAAAACAATATCTTTATCAACCACAAGGGTTGGCATCCATGCACCATTTTGGCAATTTTGAGGCTCTGGATTTATACTGACAGGCAGGCCTTGCAAGGCGTCTTTGTAGTAAGATAAAATAAAACGTTTTTTTTCAATAAGCTCATTAATTCTATTCATCTGCGCACAGCCAATGGCCGCTTGAACATTAGACATTTTATATTTATAGCCTATTTCGTCTGGCCAAAATTGCTTTGGTTGTGTTCTGCTTCTACCATGGTTAGAAAGGGTTAATACTTTTTCATACAAAGCATCATCATTTGTAACAAACATCCCTCCCTCGCCTGTGGTAATCGTCTTAGTGCCATGAAAAGAAAATGCACCAAAAGCCCCCATGGAGCCTGCTTTTTTTCCATGATAAACCGAACCAATAGCCTCAGCACTATCCTCGATGACAGGAATATTGTACTTTTGACCAAGGTCTAATAAAGC
>CAYJLO010000237.1:0-1381 GCA_964370835.1 uncultured Desulfovibrionaceae bacterium | reverse complement strand
TTACTTGACTCCACTGTGACAACCATGATTGAGAATTTTGTTGCGCCTCAATCTGGATGCGCCTTTCGTCTTCCTTAGCTTTGGCTAAGGTAATTTGCTGTAACTGTGCCCCTACAGTTTGAAGAGTTATATTTCCCACCAAAAGCCGCGCCTGTTCATGTATGGCAGAGCTAAGATTATTTTCTCGCGATATGAACAAAGATGCCTGTGTTATTTGGCTCCACTGTGATAACCACGATTGAGAATCTTGTTGCGCCTTAATCTTGTTGCGCCTTTCGTTTTCCTTAGCTTTGGCTAGCGCAACTTGCTGTAACTGTGACCCTACAGTTTGAAGAGTTACATTCCCCATCAAAAGCTGTACCTGTTTATGGATGGCAGAACTAAGACTCTTTTCTCGTGATGTAAACAAAGGCGCCTGTACTAGCTCATCCCATCGAGTAAGCCAAACATTCTTTTTCTGCGAGGCTAGCTTTGCCCATAAACGTCCTTCTTGAGTTTCCCTATATCCTGTTTGCAAGTTTCCAGTGCGTCCAAGACTAATTGCATCGTGCCGCCTGAAGGTTGAATATTCCCATTTTGTATGCCCTGTAGACTGTCTAAAACATGTTGTAATTCTTTGTCTATTTCTGTTTTGTAGTCTGTCATTTGTTGGCGCAAAAAGGTCATGGTTTCGTCCACTTTGGTGGTACAATTTTGAAAAGCCCGTATTTCGGCTTGAAGTTTCACTATTTGCGCTTCCTGAGCTGCCATGCGCTGCGTTAAAGCTTTGAAGCCCTCCACAGCTTGTTGATTCACTTTCGTAAATTCTTGAATGATATTGGCTAGAACTTTCTTGTTTAATTCCATTTCTTGCACTCTCTCTAGTCCTTGTAATTCTGGCATTTTCTTTTTCCTGTTGTTTTAAAAGGTTATTGATGAAATTTGTATCTTGTACCTCTGAAATTTGATATCGACCTCTATTATATGTTGCTGTGCGCTCAATGGCTTTTTGCAAGGCCATATCCGCTTTATGAGCTTTCTCAATATCAATAGTATCCACAATATGAGGGCGCTCACCTTGCTGCGTCATCCATGTTGCAGCAGAAAAATCTTCATGAAAAAGCGTTCCTTTGAGGCGATGGCGCTTACCTTCTTTGTCCAAGATGGTAAGGTAATCTTTGCCTATGCGCGGTAGCGAATAGCCCTCCGCGCGTAAAAAATCTATGATGTCCTTGCGACTTGTTATGATTCCTGCATAGACTTTTTGCTCTATGCTCGCGGCTACATTTTCTTTTACAGATGTAGGAAATTCTTTACCTTTGCGCTTAGCGTCAGCTTTCACTAAATGCTCATGCCCTAAACGCACAGGTCGTGCGCGTCGCTCATCATCGGGGCGAGCCCA
>CAYJLO010000236.1:0-1388 GCA_964370835.1 uncultured Desulfovibrionaceae bacterium | reverse complement strand
CGATGAGGACGGAGCGACGAGGGCGTCGCTCCCTACATTCCACCCATTATGTTTGTGCAAACGGTATACAACCGTTTTTTTGACGAAACACAATTTTGTAATAGGGGTTTTTCGACACAAAGCAACTCCGCCGAAAGGCGGAGTTTATTTGTGTTTCTTGACAAACTAAACCGAGAAATATTGTGTAACTTTTCGACTTTCTTACATAGTTGTCTGTTTAAACTTGATTTATTACAAAAATTTGTATGACATTGCTAGAATTTTCACATAAACTTTTATGTGATTAAAGCGCAAAATGCGTTGACATCAAAAAAATAGTACGCTATAATTTTGATGTAATTTTTTGAAAAACCAACACTACAGATGACTATAAATGGCTGTAAAGGAGTGCTGTTGCGCACGGGTCAAAAGGACGGGTTCTTTTGGCTTTAATTTTTTTTCAAGCCTTAGCAGAACGACGTCCGAATTGAACGGGCGTTATTTTTTTTGTGTAAACATATAGTCAAACAAAGCGTGACCAGAAGTGTTTGAGAGAGTTCATCTTTGGCGAGCTTATACAAAAAATATGCTTGGTGATTTCAAAGTTATAAACTTGTGTTTGAAATTCAAAATTTTTAGGAGATAGTTTTCATGAACAAAAAAACAACGGCTTCGGTATTTGAACTTCAAGGCATCCCTCCGATAAAACAAGTTGTTCCGCTAGGGCTTCAACATGTAGTCGCGGCGGTTGTCGGAATTATAACCCCCGCTATCTTGGTTGGTGGGGTGACAGGCTTGTCCTCTTCCGACACAACTTTGCTTATACAAATTTCGCTTATAGTAACCGCGATAGCAACGCTTATCCAAACTTACACAATAGGCGGAAGACTAGGCTCGGGCCTTCCCGTAATAATGGGGATTAGCTTTGCATATGTCCCAACGCTTTTGGCTATTGGCGGACAGTTTAACCTTCCAACAATCCTCGGCGCAGAGATAGTCGGCGGAGTTGTTGCGATAGTTTTTGGCATCTTTGTAAAACAAATACGCGTCTTGTTTCCGCCTCTTGTGACCGGAACGGTTATTTTTACGATTGGGCTTTCATTGTATCCAACCGCAATTCGATATATGGCGGGGGGAGCCGCTGCCGGAGAGCAGTTTGGCTCTGCCGATAACTGGATTGTTGCGATTGTAACATTGTTGGTTGTTATAATACTTGGTAACTTCACTAAAGGTATCTATAAACTGGGTTCTCTTCTTTTCGGAATGGCGGCGGGATACGTAGTAGCGCTTTTTATGGGAATGGTTGATTTCTCAAGCGTTTCGGCGGCCGGTTGGTTGCTTGTTCCGCAACCACTACATTTTGGAATTGAGTTTAACGTTTCCGCTTGTATATCGCTCGGGATAGTCTA
>CAYJLO010000235.1:0-1414 GCA_964370835.1 uncultured Desulfovibrionaceae bacterium | reverse complement strand
TGACCTTGGAAGAGACGCGTGCTATGCTGGGACGCGATGAGGAGTAGCGGATAGCCTGCTCTTTTGAAGAAACGTACTATGTGATCTTCTTGAAATGCTTCTTTTGTTATTATGCATATTATAATGAGAAAGGGTAGATAGGTAACATTTTAATCATTTGTAATATATCAAGGGAAATTGTAAACTGTATGTATTGCTAAAATTTAGATGATTAGAGAACACGGAAGAATTGATTATTTTGATATAGCAAAAGGAATTGCTATTTTAGCAGTTGTTTTGGGTCACATGGGCTGGAGCGCAGTGAATCCATTTATTTACAGTTTTCATATGCCATTATTCTTCATGATTAGCGGCTATTTTATATCAGAAAAAACACAAGGATGGGCTTTGATTCGTAGAAAAGCGAGGCAACTTCTTCTGCCTTACTATATGGTTGCTCTATTATTTATCATTCTCTCTGCTGGTTTAATGCTGTTGCAAGATGGATATTTGCCTGCTAAAGGTGTCGTAAAAAGAGAATTAATCAGTTATATTTATGCTAATACATTCTATTGCAGTAATTGGGGAATCAAGCCAATGGCTGGTATTTGGTTTTTTTGGGCATTATTTGTAGCTAGTATCATTGTGAGCTTCATCAAAAATTGGGCTGTTGATAAATCGTTTTTTTTCCTAGGCGTACTCGCGGTCGCTGGATATCTTGCATCTCCGAGAATTGCACTACCTTTTTGTTTTGACCTGGCTGCGGTAGGGGCATTCTTTGTATACTTGGGATATGTGGCAAAGAAATATCGACTACTCAATAATCTGTTATCATGTTATGTATTGACTATCTGTGTGGTATTATGGGGGTGCTCTATAGAAATGGGTGGTGACTTGTATTTGGTGAATAATCACATAGGTCAAGGTCTATATTCTGTCGTGGGAGCGGTCGCAGGGTGCATTGTTATTCTTCGGATAAGTAAAGCGTTGGAGAATATTGCGATGGTCTCGACATTTCTTCGTTTCCTCGGTAAACAATCACTGCTAATATATGCTATTCATTTTTTAGAATTATCGTTTATCCCTTGGGGACGGTTAGATTATTTTTGCGAAAACACTTTTTGGACTTATATTAGCCTTTTTGGTGTAAAGGTGATTTTAATTTTGAGCGTACTTGCTCTTTATTTGAAGTGTAAAAGTTTAATAGTCAGTCGAGTGATGAAGTGTAAAATGTCTTAAGCAAGAGCTCCCGAGTTGCCTTTTTGTATCTTTTGGCGCCTTCGCTTTTATTCTCACTGCTTTGCCATCCATTCGCAAAAGCCTCTTGCCCATCGCAGAGAGATGCCCTCTAGCTGGGCTAGTTCTTCTGCGCTCTTGCTATGTATGTTTTTTACGCTGCGGTAGGTTTTTAGCAAGAGCTCTTTTTTCTTCTGCG
>CAYJLO010000234.1:0-1421 GCA_964370835.1 uncultured Desulfovibrionaceae bacterium | reverse complement strand
CGCAAAAATCTAAAGGCACTTGCAATGTAACACCTGTATAGAAAGTAAAAATATCAATATCTTAATAAAAAATATTTGTTTTTTTACTTTCTATGCAGGTGTTTTTTGTACAAGCAAAAAATAAAAATATTAAAAAATATATTTAATAAAATTAGCAGTATATAAGAACAGGCTCAAATAATTTCATACAATTTTACCTCTATTTTTCCTCAAAACGACCTTATGGAGCAAAAAAGTCAACAAACAAAAGAAAATTTCAAAATTTGCAATAAATATTTTAGCAGGTTATAGTAATTCCAAACTTTAGATAGTTATATCAAATTTTATGTAGAGGTAAATTTATGAATCAGAATGTATTTAATGATTATTGGCAGGAAATTTATGACAGCTTACCGGCGCTGGCAACACGTAAACAAATCCACTCGGTGACAGGTGGCATCATTTCTGTAGGAACTTTAGCCAACCGAGATTGCTTTGGAACAGGCATCCCCAACAAGAAAGTTATCAATAAAAAAGTCTGTTACCCTAGAGCGGATATTGTTACGTGGCTCATGCAGCAAGAAGAAGGGTCATAATGGATTATGAGATTGTCTGCCTCTTCCACACTTTGGGAGGGGCAGAAAGCAAACTATTTTTTTTGAGTATAATGAATAAGCCAGTTTCCCCAATGTGTGTACACGCTACGCATGAACACACTTGGGAACCTGGCGAGGGGGCAAGCCCCCTTCGAACCACCAAAATACAAAAGCATGGGTGAAGGCATGAATAAGAATACACGATTAGATATTAGATGTAGCACAGAAGAAAAAATACGCTGGATGCAGGATGCCAAAAGTAAAGGGCTTTCGGTTTCCGAATACGCTAGGCTTCGTCTTAATGGTAGTACAAAAGCTATAATTAGAAAAAAGCACTCCTGCACTACATCTTCCCCCTTAGTTCCCCAGCTAGCAGCCATTGGAAATAATCTAAATCAGCTTACACATTGGGCGCATACATACAAAAGTTCTGCTGAAGGGATGGTTATTATCAAGGGAATTGAAGCTCTACGCGTTGAGCTTAGCCAAGCAATACTACAAAACCCTTCTTCGACTGCTGATCATGCTGATTAAAACTTTTGATGTGGGTACAGGGGCTGGCTATGGCCCTGTAGAATATCTCATTTCCTCCAATCCCTTTGGGCGTGGTAAAAGAGATACACCTCCCCGTGTGCTACGAGGAGAGCCTACACTTCTGCGTCAGCAAATTGATGCTGTACCATATAAATGGAAATACCTCAGCGGCGTATGCTCGTTTGCACTAGAAGATACCCCCACGCCTAAACAAATGGATGAGCTCATGGATGAATTTGAAGAGCTGGCTTTTGCAGGGTTGCCTATGTCATCACGTTCCATCTTATGGGTCTATCATGAAGAAAAGGGACG
>CAYJLO010000233.1:0-1443 GCA_964370835.1 uncultured Desulfovibrionaceae bacterium | reverse complement strand
AATTTAACGCAAAACTCTAACCTTGCACAAATTCAAGGGATTGTTCAGAACTCTTCAATCATGTCATGCTCCCGAAATCCTTTTTGATTCTAGTCCAAATGTGGTCTTTGTGTTTGATATACAGTGATGCAAGCAGTCTAGCACTTTATAGTATTTTAAGTTGACATGGCTAAAGTCAACTTAAGTAAAGGCACACTCGCTCCGGCACTTAACAGTGCAATAAAATTGCACTTATGCCTACGCGGTGCTTGTCTGCTATGGCAGCCAACGGTAGTAATTTCATCTGAAATTACTTTACATATGTGTTTGTGGTATTTCCATTTTTCGCTGTGCTGGCGTTAAAGTGATTTTTGCTTTACGCCTATTTAGATTTAATAATTGACACAATTTTATACTTAATATAAGACTTTTTAACACTATTGTAACTTTTTATAAAATAATATGAGGATTGTATGAGCAACGAAAAAGACCAACAAATCAGATTGAATGTAAATGCTGATAAGATGAACACATCTTATACCAATGCATTCCAAACCCATGTCACACCTGAAGAAATTATTTTATCTTTTGGTATTAATCAAACCGTGTCTTCACAAGAAGAGGGCGTTAGTGCTGACATGATTTTACAGCTCACTGACCGCATTATCATGAATCACTATACTGCAAAACGCCTTGCACTTTCTCTATTGCAATGTGTACGTGAGCATGAGGAACGCTTTGGAGTAATTGAGCTTGACGCTTCTAAACGTTTGCAAGATAAAAACGTGGCTTCCGGTAAAGACACCCTAGAAACAAAGCAATAGTATCATTTTTTCATGGCTTAAAAAGGGAAGTTCTGATTTTGAGCTTCCCTTTTTTTGATATGATTTTAAAATTCCATGAAAAGTGAGAATGAACGCCATAGTATCTACCATGATAAGTGGTATCAGGTAGAAGATCTCACCCCAAAATTGCGCGAAGATGCCCTGCGCTGTGCTTTCTTAACGTCGCGTCCAAACTTTGTATGATAAACAGGCTTTCGCATCGCGATTTATACGTCCAACTGCTTAAACAAATCTTCGGCGTCTTTGGCATGGTGCAATCCTTCACCACGCTCTATTTGCTCAAAGGTTTTCCGTGTTTCCTCATTGGGGATATGTCCAAAGGGCAAGCATTTATCATTGGCAATTTTTGTCAGCATCATCCGACAAGCATCAGAAACGGTCAAACCGATGTTGGCAAGCACTTCTGCTGCTTCTTGTTTAATGGCAGGGTCAATACGAGCACGTACATAATCATTGGCTGGCATACAGCATCTCCTTACAGTAAAAGTTTGAGCTTTTTTATAAATGTAGCTCAATTGGACACAATGTCAAGTTTATGTATTAACATGCTGTTTTTGCATAATAAAAAACAATTAACCGTAGAAATAACGTATCAAATCTGATTGCCCCTCTTTTTGGT
>CAYJLO010000232.1:0-1447 GCA_964370835.1 uncultured Desulfovibrionaceae bacterium | reverse complement strand
ATAAAGCTTAGCCACAGCATAGGGCGAGCGCGGATAAAAAGGCGTAGTTTCCTTTTGCGGCATTTCTTGCACAAGACCATAGAGCTCAGAAGTGGACGCTTGATACACGCGAGTTTTCTTCTCTAATCCTAAAAGACGTACAGCTTCCAGCACGCGCAAAGTACCTACACCTACCACGTCGGCGGTATATTCCGGCGCATCGAAAGACACTTGCACATGGCTTTGTGCACCAAGATTATAAATTTCATCAGGCTGAATTTTTTGCACCAAGCGCACCAAGTTAGCGCTATCTGTCAAATCGCCATAATGCAGAAAAAAGCGACGTTCACCACTGTGCACACCTTGATAAATCTCATCTACACGCTGGGTATTAAAAAGGGAAGAACGGCGTTTAATACCATGTACTTCATAACCTTTTTTCAAAAGAAAGCGTGCCAAATAGGCGCCATCTTGGCCGGTAATGCCTGTGATAAGAGCTTTTTCCATATGCATATCCTATGAATAATCTTGTAAATTTACGGCACCATATAAATTTTTAGATAAAAAGTCTAGTATGCTTTTTACATGCCGCTTTCGTGAATACTACCCTTGTTAAAATGTTTTATGCTCTTTCCTTGATAAACCGTTAACATGCATACTTTACCTTGCTATCAAGTTTTAGTACACATCACAACCGCACACTCTAGAAACAGCAGCATTGGAACAATTATGACACAAGAGCTTAAAACACATATCCATTTACAGCCCCTCAAGCCCTCGTCACGCGAAAGCAGAGAGAAGCTCGTAATAGGCATAGAGGCGCTGTTTTTTGGCTCACAGGTCTTTCCGGAGCAGGCAAATCAACTATTGTCCATGCAGTAGAACAATAACTTTTTGCTGAAAATATTCATGTCGCTGTTCCTGATGGTGATGCTATTCGACACGAATTATGCTAAGATTTATCTTTAAGCCCTGAAGGAAGAGCCGAAAATATTCGCCGCATAGCCGAACTTAGCACAATACTAGCTAAACAAGGTACTGTTTGTCTTGCAGCATTTATTTCACCACTACGCGAACATCGACAGTTGGCTCGAAATATTATCGGCAGTGACTTCAACGAAATTTTTATTTCATGTGCTGTTGAAGAGTGTAAACGCCGAGATGTTAAAGGTTACTATAAGCTAGCTCGTGAAGGAAAAATCAAAAAACATGCTGGCATCTCAACCCCCTATGAGGAGCCAGATAATGCTGAGCTTTGAATTAAAATAGATACCTTCACACAAAATCAATGCATCCACCAGACACACGATTTCATAAAAAATATTATACAATTGTAAAAAACAAGTTACATATTTAGTCGAGCCTTAACAGCCTATTTTTAGAGGTTATACACAGGCTTTTTTATCAGTTAGGGCAAAGCTGCTCAAAACAGTAAAGACCCAGCCAAGCGCAAAAATATAACCTTGCC
>CAYJLO010000231.1:0-1467 GCA_964370835.1 uncultured Desulfovibrionaceae bacterium | reverse complement strand
AGAGAGTCGCAGGTTCGAACCCCGCACGACCCACCAAGAAAATCAACCCCTTACAGTAAACGCTGTAAGGGGTTTTTCTTTTATTTATGCTTTTTTAGGGTAAATAGGTACTACATAGGTACTACATGGAGGTTCTAGTGGACCCATTCTAGTTTGAATAAATAGTCGATGCTGAAAAAGAATTTAATATGCTGAAATGAATTGATAAAGAAAACAAGATAGTGTATAAAATCTGCAAGAAAACAAGTATTAACCTTCAACTTTCTTGCAGATTTTATTATGAAACCCAAAACAACAGCTAAGAACGATTTTCAACTTTCGTTGACCAAAATTCCTTTACATACGCTTGTTTCTAAGGAACATGAATTAGTAAAGCTTTCATCTGTCATCAATTGGCAGTCGCTTGAGGAGCATTTTGGTAGTTTTTTTGAAGAAAAAGGACGACCAGCCATCAGCACTCGCCTAATGATTGCTTTGCATTATCTTAAATATCTTGACAATCTTAGTGATAGAGAAGTTCATGCGACATGAGTTGAAAATCCATACTGGCAATTTTTTAGTGGTATGCAATTTTTTGAGCATGAGTTCCCTATTGATTCATCGAGTATGACGCGATGTCGCAAGCGCATTGCAAAACAAGGAGCTGAAGAGTTATTAAAAGAAACCATTGTGGCAGGGTTAAAGCTAGGAATTGTTAAGCGTGTTGAAATAAAAAATGTTAATGTTGATACTACGGTACAAGAAAAAAATATCCGCTTTCCAACCGATACACGACTTTATCAACGTGGAATAGCAAGCCTTGTGAGTATGGCTAAGAAAAAATCCCTTGATTTACGCCAAACTTACACACGTGTAAGTAAAAGATTATTACGAGAACAACATAAATTTGCTAATGCTCGTCGCCCGACATTAGCAAAAAGATGCACAAAAAAGTTAAAAACTATTCTAGGCAGAGTTATTAGAGATGTAGAAAGAAAGCTTCAAAACCCTACCGATACTGAGCTAGCATTGTTAAATGTTTGTAAGAAAATACATTCACAACAGAAGGAAAGCAAAAATAAAATTTACTCAGTGCATGAATCCACAACAAGTTGTATTGCAAAAGGAAAAGTACATAAAAAATTTGAATTTGGCTCAAAAGTAAGCATAGTTAGCACAAATAAGTCTCATTTTATACTTGGAGCTATGAGTTTTGAAGGCAACCCACACGACAGTAAGACTCTTGCACCAGCACTAGAACAAGTTTTAAGCTTTGGGCTAGATGTACAGAATATTTTTGCTGATAAAGGCTACAGAGGGCACGGAATAAAAGAGCAAAAAATCCATATTTGTAGCCATATTCAAAAAAAGAAAGGGTTAAGCTTTTGGAAAAAGATAAAAAGAAGGTCTGCAATAGAACCAATTATCGGTCATTTAAAAGCAGAGCATGGCTTAAATCGCAATAAACTGTCTGGAACTTTGGGCGAT
>CAYJLO010000230.1:0-1472 GCA_964370835.1 uncultured Desulfovibrionaceae bacterium | reverse complement strand
ATATAGACAAAAATACCGTTTATACTCGCACGGATATGTCACATTACCTGCGTAGTTTATTTAATATTGACTAGCAATTTATAATGAAAGCTCTGTGCAATTATTATAAATTTCCGTTTTAAAATACTAAACAAAATTTAAGATGAAAAATTGCTCTAACCAGCAATTATGTGGAAAAGTAGACATATCTGCATAATAGGTTGTATTATTAATGAATAGTTTTGAACCGTTGTTTTTTTGTATTTAGTCGATGCTGAAAAACTTATTGAGTAGAAAATAAAAAATTTTTTTACAATATAAAAAAACCTGCCCAATTTTTTTGAGCAGGTTTTTTTATAATTAAAAGAAAAACTTAATCTTTTAAGATAACCAAAATATTATAATTCTGGCGGAAGATTATTAAGTTCTGCCGCAGAAAAAACAGGACCATCGACACAAACGTATTTATTACCAATGTTGCAGCGTCCGCAGATGCCAATGCCGCATTTCATACGTTTTTCAAGTGTGGTAATGATGTTTTCTGGAGCAAAGTTTAGTTTCTCAAGGGCCATAATGGTAAACTTAATCATTATGGGTGGTCCACAGATAATGGCAACAGTTTTTGAAGGATCTGGAGCAATTTCTGTGAGAATATTGGGGATAAGCCCCACCTTATGTTCCCATTCACCAAAGGGATTATCAATGGTTAGGGTGCAATCAAGGTTTGGATCTTTTAGCCAGCCTTCAAGTTCATAGCTAAAGGCCATATCCCTTGGAGAGCGTGCGCCGTATAGTAAGGATATTTTCCCATAATCGGATTTATTTTCAAGGGTGTGCAGCATGATGGTACGAATTGGAGCCATACCTATGCCGCCACCAATGTAAAATAAGTCTTTGCCCTTCCAATTTGCACAAGGGAAACCCTTGCCAAGAGGAGCACGCACGCCAACTTTATCGCCAGGTGCAAGTTTATGTAAGGCCTTGGTTACTTCGCCCACTTGCATAACAGAGAACTGAATGTACTCTTTTTGCGAAGGAGGGCTGCTTATAACAAAGGTGGCTTCGCCTGCGCCAAATAGTGATAGCTGACCAACTTGCCCCGCTTCATGACTAAAGGACTTCATGGCTTGTTCATCATCAATTACCACTCTAAAGGTTTTGATGTTTGCCGTTTCTTCAATGACATCAACCACAGTTGCCACATGTGGCAAGTATGGGTTGGCACCAAGGTTGTTTATGGGCTTTGCTGCAATATGATTTTTTTGCTCTTGCACCACGGGAAGTTTTGCTTCCTTTACAGCTGGAGCCATTGCTGGTTCTTTAACAGCAGGTGCTTTGGCTTCTTGCTTCACCGCAGGGCTTACAGCAGTGGCCTTAGCTGGTGGAGTTGGAGTATTTTCCACAAGGGCAGGGTTTTCTGCTGTTTTGGGAGCAGTTGTCTTTGCCGCAGCGGTACGAGTATTATTAGCCTTTGGTGCAGCTTTTTTAGGAGC
>CAYJLO010000229.1:0-1473 GCA_964370835.1 uncultured Desulfovibrionaceae bacterium | reverse complement strand
GCCATGCAAATTGCTGCTGCTAACCCCATTGCTGTGGATCCTTCCACTTTAGATGCTGACGTTATTGAGCGCGAGCGCGAAGTATATCGTCAAAAGGCAACTGAAGAAGGCAAGCCTGCTAACATCTTGGAAAAGATCGTTGAAGGCGCAGTAAAGAAATACTACAAAGAAGTGTGCTTGCTTGAGCAACCTTTCATCCGTGATGACAAAAAGACCATCGCTGATGTAGTGCGCGAAGCTGGCAAAGAAGTTGGTGATGAAGTGAGCATTGTTCGCTTTAACCGCATCCAACTTGGCGCCGAATAGTATTTTCGCCTAAGTTTTATGAGCCCCTTGCCTGCATCGGTGAGGGGCTTTTTTTTCTGTGCTGAAAAGCAGCATATACTGCGTCAGTCTTGTTTTTTGCTCTGGTTACGTAGTAATGTCTACGTGCCCGCCGCAAAAAACGTCGCCTTCCTTGTCTCTCCCCCTTTTTGAGCACAGAAAAGCTCGTGAGCTGAAAAAGCGGCATGTACTTCGACTGTATATATTTCACAGGGCTTGTTTTTTGCTCTTGTTACGTAGTAATTTCTACGCGCCCGTCGCAAAAAACGTCGCCTTCCTTATCTCTCCCTCTTTTTGAGCACAGAAAAGCTCGTGAGCTGAAAAACTCCATACAAAGTGCATATTTTTTTTATTTTTTATTTCAGCTTGTTACCATGTCTTATGTTTCATATGTACAAAGTCATATTGAGTGGCGTTTTTTCCTAAAAATGGCGTGGGTACTTGCTTTGAAGCTTTTTAAGCATTGAAATTTCATATATTTAAGTGCTTGGAAAGAGATGAAAAATGTATTGACATATTGGTAGAAACTTACTAAGGGGGGAAGAAACCTGTAACCTAGGAGGCTCTAAATGAAAAAATGTAAATGGTCTTTACTGGCATTGGTGTTAGCTGTATTTGTTATGGTAAGCCCTGCCACCGCTAAAACTGGCATGTCCGGTGTGTATGTGGGGGTGAAGTTTATTGACTCCATTCAAGGTCATTGGGCAGATGTGACAAATTATGATGACTTTGGTGGTTGGCAAAATACTGTGGGTGGCGGTATTTTTGTGGGTTATGATTTTTATCATAAATTTGATGTGCCCGTTCGTACAGAAATTGAATACGCCCTTCGCTCTGACTGGACTGGCGATGAAAATTATTATGTCGACACCGATAGAATAAATTTGGATGCTAAGGTCAATGTTCAAACCTTACTTTTCAATGTATACTATGATTTCCGCAATAGCAGCGACTTTACACCCTATGTGGGGGCTGGCGTAGGCATGGCATTTGTGCGTGGTTTTGCTACGGCTAATAAATATGATGCCGTCGGCGCGCGTCTTGATCATGCCAGTGCTGAAGGTTATTCCACAAGCTTTGCATGGCAAATTGGTGGCGGTGTGGCCTATGCTCTCACTGAAAATGTGTCTGCTGATCTTGGCTATCGCT
>CAYJLO010000228.1:0-1480 GCA_964370835.1 uncultured Desulfovibrionaceae bacterium | reverse complement strand
GAAAAAACTCTTATTATGAACTAGTTGGATGATTGTAAGTCCTTAAGTTTACAGCATTGGCCTGACACCAGTTCAAATCAATTGAGCGATTACTTTTGCTCAGGTTAATAGCATTGGAATGGCACGTATAAATTATTGAACTATCTCCTTTATGCTTTTAAAATATTCTAATTCTAAATCGTTATAATATAATAAACCACCTGCATCTTGCCCATAAATTTTTTTTAAGTTTAAAAATTCCCTATAAGCTTCTTGTGTTCCAAGTTTTGCAAGACGAAGAACGATGCTACCTGCTGCATGAAATATTAAACGCCCTTTTGTAGTCTCAAACCCCATCTCTCCCTCTGCCCACGATTCAAATAGAATAACTTTCATGATAAACAGTATCCTTGGATTAGTAATTTTTTGGATTTGTGCGTCGATCGATTTGAGAATTTCAATATATTCTTGATCAGTTGATGATAGTTCCTCAATTTTGTTAGTTTTACTTATACACGTACTAATATATCGATCCAACTCTATCGCTTCTTTTATGCCGATTAAATCCGTTGTTTCGCTCTTTGCTAAACCATTAAATGTAAATATGATACATATTATTATGAATTTCATTCCGAGTCTTATCCTTTCAGTTTGTATTTTTGTTTATATAATTATCAAGTTCTTTTTCGCAATCGCTAATACATTTTTTTACTAACATAATTCCAGAATACGTATCACTTGGTTTTCTAGGATTTTTAAATGGTTTATTTGTCCCTTTTTTGATAAATTTTCTGAGTTCATCGTAATCTCGACTTGTCGGATATTTAGGCGTATCTTTTGGTACGGTAGATTTCACTGTGATACAGCCATCACTGGCTACGCCCGTATGGAGGTTAAAATGACCTCGTGTTACAGTTTCTCCACTGGGATTTTTGACACGTACATTTTCGTAACTCTTGCCTCCATTTCCATCATCTCCATATAATTTATACCAGTAATAATTACCACTATGCCCAGGCTTTCTATTATATTCATTCCCTAGCCAATATTCCCCCTCAGGTATAGGGCCGACATCTTTTACATGTTGATAATTTGGATCATTTGCATGGTTATTTCCAGAAAATACATCTTTAATTGTAATTTGTTTACTTGGATCTGATTTATCTTTTCCTATAATTGCCCCCTCTTTATAGGCAAAACAAAGAACAACGTAAAGACCTAATCTATCCCAAATCCATACCCTATTCCCCACAAAGCCATACAAATTCATGCCTCCTTCCATCCCAATTGGGTCTCTATTTATCCAGCGTCCATCGGCAGGATTATAGCTTCTGTAGTTGTAGTAGACTAAGGCGAGTTCTTCATCATAAATCTCGCTGCTCCATTGAATGGGGTTGAGGGTGGATTCGTTTCCAGAAGCTTCTACTGCTCCGAAGGGGCTGTAGTTGTAGCTAGTGGCGATTGTGCCTTCTGCGGTGTAGAGCTCCGTGATGTTCTTGCT
>CAYJLO010000227.1:0-1488 GCA_964370835.1 uncultured Desulfovibrionaceae bacterium | reverse complement strand
CATTCAAATTTCATACTGGCCTCTAAATTGTTACTACAAAAAAGTTAATACTCAATAGTGTCTTTGTCAATGTACAAACCTAATCATCAATCAGCATGGTCGCAGCCTTCAATCCTTCAGGGCTAAGGTGAGCATAGCGCTGTGCCATGATAAAAGTCTTTTGCCCCATAAGGCCAGCCAATGTATGCAGAGGAACACCTTTTTGAGCTAGCCAGCTTGCAAAAGTATGACGCAATGTGTGGAAAACAACTTTGTGGCGGTCGTCCGTAACTCCATCATTGAAACCAAGCTCCTTAACTACTTTGGGGTATACCTTGCTGATTTCATCCCGTGCATTTCCATTACGGCTGGGAAATACGAGCGGGCTGTCTGTGTTTTCTGTAAATCGCCTTTCAAGCATGGATTTTACTCTTTGGGTAAGCCATGCGGTGCTACTTTCCTTATTTTTTCTATCGCGAACATAGATAAAGCCTTCTGCAAAATCGACATCATTCCATTCAAGCTTAAAAAGTTCGCCAGCCCGAAGCCCACAGTACAAACTTAGTAAGGCTTCATCGTGTAAATCTTGGGAACGTTTTTTCAAAGCATCCAAAAGGAGCTCTGCTTCATCGCGAGTGAGGAAGCGGGTGCGCCGATTATTCACAGTGGGCGTTTTGATATTTTTGGCAGGATATGGCTTATCAATGAGATTGCGGCTCAAGGCGTAGTTCCAGATTTGGCGTATAACGGCAAGGGAGTATTTGATAGTCGCTGCGGAGAGCTTCTTTCCTGTTCGCTCGGAGGTTTTCTGTTTCATATGCGCTATGAAAGCATCAATTTTATGTGGAGTAATCTCGAGTAGGGGAGCATTGCCAAAAAAGGGGATTACATGATTTTTCATAAGACGCTTTTCGGCAGCAATGGAGCCTTCGCTTTTATCGTGCTGTGCTTTCATGTAGTCGCCTTCAAATATACTCCCAATGGTGAGGCTTTGCTCTAGCTCTTCTTGAGCTTTTTTTTCGGATGCCTGCTTTATATTTCCTTCTCGCATTTCACGCAATGTTTGTGGGCCAGTACCAGTGCGCCAATTTTCTCGCAAAATGGATAAGAGTCGTTCGCATTCCGCTTGCGTGACGCCATCGCTAGACCAACCCACAGCCTCATTGAGCACCTTGCCGTTTCTCTTAAACTGCAGAGCAAAGTAGCGGTCAAAACGTTTACCATGCTTTCTTGATTCATGCTCTTTATAGCGTATACCTTTAGCTGCACTTATCCATTTAGTTGCCATATCTTCACCTCTTTTTTGTACTACCCCTGTACTACCTATTCCGATGATATGGGGTAGTACAGAATGATCTTGCGTGAAGTGTATGTAGTCATAACTACCTTTAAAGTCAAGAGTAACTAATGAAATTATTAGTCATTATAAAACAAAAAGAATGATGTAGATAAAAACTGTTAATCACTAGGTTGGCGGTTCAAGTCCGTCCCGGGGAGCCAATTATTGGT
>CAYJLO010000226.1:0-1506 GCA_964370835.1 uncultured Desulfovibrionaceae bacterium | reverse complement strand
AGCGTTACTACACACCCTATGAAGCCTAGAATCAGGTTAGGCAATATTAAAAAAAAGAGGTCATCCATTCCCTTATCAATAACTAGTACAATGAGAGCAAGCAGAGCTAAGAGAATCATCCATATAACCGCCTTCACAAGGCGCAATGCTACAGTATAGAACCTGTCTCTTCCCCATCCTATTGGTTCAACAAAGAGGCTAGCTAAAAAGGAACTAGAGGATTCTTCATAGGCAGCAGTATCATAGATTTTCTGTGATTGTTCCTTTTTCTGGATGAGAAATTCATGATAAGCCATCCATGCCCCCCTATCATCGCATACCTGCGTATTCTGCGCTATAGTTCCTTTCAAGGCTAGCTGGTATAGCTCGTGACGTGTCTTAACTTCGATCACTGTATCTTCATCATTTAAGTAGTAAAGCATACTTGAGATGATAGCATGGATAGAAGAACTAGCGCAAGAAGCCTTTGCCGTAATACCATAACAAAAAATATAATTATAAATAGAGCACCACCTTAACTTGTTAACAATAAACAAAAATAACCCCAAAAAAACGACCTTTTGAGCTCCACCCTAAAAGGGGGAAATAAAAAGCGGTGGCACGTCTTAACATACCACCGCTATAAAGAATAGCAAGAGCACCCCCGAAGCGCGGACAAGACGCGCGAATTATCTCGTAGAGAGCTTGTCAAACTTGAGGGTTATGCAGTGCCCCGACCGAAGTCAACCTTCATTGAAGAAAGCGGGCGTTCACTCGACGAGTCGAGCTATCACATGAACTCTTGCTGGAGAAAGAATAGCTCTATTCTCGCCCTTGGTCAAGAGAATGTTTTGCCTCAGCTTCTAGCTAGAGCTCGCCTTGAGTGCCTTCATCTAGCTCTTGGAGGGGCTTTCCTGCCTGTATATTCTTAGCATTAAGGGGGGAAATAGCACTCTTGCCAGTGCTCTCTTCTAGCTGGAGGCGTGCAGCTTTAGCGACATTGCCCCCTTGGCGTGCCACCTCTTGGCTTTCTTTGAAATTGCGCGGTTGCTTGCTTTGGGATATTTCTGTAGTCGATGCTTCTGCTAGCATGTTAAGGGCTAGTTCTACGTTCGTCATGTTATCGCGTAGATTCTCCTTCTTTAGCCCTTTGTGCCCTTTATACTCCTTCGTGCTCATACCTGCCCATTGGCGCGTGATGATGTCAGTGAGGGTGGCAAATTGTACGCCTTCTTGCACGCCTCTTTCTTTCCATTCATCGGTGAGGGCTTTTCTTACCTCTATGCTTTTTAGTCGCTGGTTTATCCATGATTCAGAATAGCCGAGCTGTCTATAGTCGATGATTGCTTGTTCGATGGAAAGTTCAGGGTCTTGCATCTGGTCTAGGCGTTGGCTAGCAACCTGTGCCATCCAGAGCTTGAAGGGCTCAGCCCTAGGCGAGGGGATGGACTGAATGAGGCGAAAGAGTTGTTCTTGCGTGGCTACATCGGTCTTTCTCATCTTGCCATCGGCTGCGGGCATTTTCAA
>CAYJLO010000225.1:0-1519 GCA_964370835.1 uncultured Desulfovibrionaceae bacterium | reverse complement strand
TGTGTACGGCATGTATGTAGCTGGTACTGCGCCCACAGGGAGCATAGGCAGCACGCATATGTTGTACAATACGGGCACCATAACAGCCAAGGCCACGGAAGGCTCTGCCTTTGAAGCCTTTGGGGCAAATCATTACTCCGTAGGCACATGGGCCACCACCTTGCGCACTTGGTCTCCCACCGACGCAGTTTTTGGCGGTATGCCCGGGGTGGATCTCAGCTTTGCCCAAAGCACGCTTATTTTGCGTCCCGATAGCCGTTCTCAGGGCTTTGCGCTGGGTAAGGACTATGCCATAGCAGGAGCCCAAGGTATGGCCGCAGGTATTCAAGGGGCGGTAAAGGGCAGCATTGCAAGGGCCGTGGCAGAGGTGCCCTTCTTAAAGGCCGTTCTCACCAATGGCAATAATCCTGCCAACGCCACAGTGCGCCTTGACGGTAATTTTACTGCTGATACTAACCCGGGCATGGCCGCCGCATCTGCCATGCTTGGCACAGTGCAAAAGCAAATGGGCAATGTGGCCAGAGGTATTGGCCAAATGACGTACAAGCCCCTTTTGGGCGGCGGCATGGCGGCAGGGTCTGCAATAAGTGCTGAAAACACATGGCAAGTGTTCCTCAGCCCCTATGGTCATGGGGTCCATAGCCATGAATACAATTATGACGGCAGCAGTGTGGGCATTACAGGCGGCGCAAGCTATAAGGTAAGCGATCGTTTGTCCCTAGGGGCGCATTTTGATTTTAATGCCGCTGGTCATGACGCCGACGCTTTGGATATGAGCAGCAAGTCCACCTCCTTCGCGCTGGGTCTGCACGCCATGTATAATATTGTGCCACAATGGTATGTGAGCGCGCAGATTACAGGCTCGTTCAACCAAACGCAAAGCGATTATGAAATGCACGGCCTTTTGCCCGCCCGCGCCGATAATATGTATAGCGGCGAAGCTCTGTATCTGGCCCTCAATACAGGCTATGTGTGGGATATTGCCAGCTCTGCCAACTCGCGCCACAGCTTGACCCCCGAGCTTGGGCTCAGCTACTTAACCATGCACAGCGCGGGCTATGATATTGATTGGGAAGGCGCAAGCGTGAAAGGCCTAGGCGGCATGTACGACCTTGGTTACGACGATGTGTATTATTCTGCCCTGTACGGCACCATAAACTTGCACTGGCGCAGTGAATGGGCCCTGCAAAACGACAGCTCCCTGGCTCTCACGGCCAGCGCGGGCCTGCGCCAAAACCTCAGCGGCAGCGAGCTGGAAAGCACCGTGCGCATTCTTGGCGCAAGCTTTAGCAATGAGGCCAGCGAGGATATGACCACGTGGCTTGCCGCCGCAGGTATTGCCTACCGCACGGGCAACTTTAGCCTGAGCCTGAACTATGACGGCAGTTATGGCGTTAAGCAAGTGAATCATGGGGGGAATTTAATGGCTAAATTTACGTTTTAATTTTTTTTGAGGGGGGAAGGGTTATTTTGTAAGGGGGCATGGGGGGCGGCTTGCGCCTAATGGGCCCCCCCCCCC
>CAYJLO010000224.1:0-1519 GCA_964370835.1 uncultured Desulfovibrionaceae bacterium | reverse complement strand
GTAAGACTTAAAAAAAGCAGTCTTACCTCACCTTTTGGCACATAGGGTGTGGTTACTTAATGGAATATATCGGGGAATAATGAGGATGGGCTTTGCCAACTAGCACTATTATAGATATAAAACCATTGCGTTGGCCATGCCCTGCTGTGAGATAACTCACAGAAGAGGTGGAACCGCAGAGGTCACCAAACGAGGATATACTCCTCCACCTTACAGCCCAGGATTCACCATTTACATCTTCACCATGAAGATAAAAGGAGAGGGTCCGCTTTTGGGCTGGAACGGCTCGACATTCATCGGCATTTGGTAACGCCTACAGATGTCAATTTTAACTTAGGCTCAATGTGCTCTTTACAAAGCTTCATTAAACCTGTGTCAAACACAGCAGGATGGGCTCAACCCATCCTTCCCTGCCGTCCAGGGAATCCCTTACAAGAAGGGCAAGAGGCAATGTACGCATAACTGTAACAAAGGTCAACATAAATTTTCATAAAAATTAAAAAAATTTATTTATGCCTTTACCCCTTGCCAAAGTTACATACGATACTATTTTATAATTAGTCAACGAGAAAATGGAGCTTACTACGCGCAGACAGACAAAGCCCCATGAAGGCCTTGCAAGTGTAGGGTTTCCATTTTTTCTAGGCACTCATTTTAACGCATTTGCTGCCTAGGCAGTAGATCATAAATCCATACACCTCAACCTCCAACGCGGCTATGGCTATGCATAATGCATACACCAAAAAAAGTAACAGTTGATCTTTAACACTTATATGGTGTCACAATCCGACCTGCAAAGTCATTGTGTTTCCTTTTTTAAGTGATGCCATATAAAAAAATGTGTGAGTTTTGCGAGTTTTGCAATTGTGCCTAACCCCTTACTGTGTCACAGGAGTCCCGTCCGTTAACCTTTACGTGGCTGGTGTTTTTGAGAGCATTCTTTAGAAAATCAAGGGCAAGACGTTTATTCTACCTAACCATGTCAGATGTGAATACGCAATTGTGCATTTTACCCTTGATAAAACTGCTGTGAAAAACCACCTCAGGAAGTACATGGTGTTTTAGCAACAAGTCAACATAATGGATAGTTACCTAATGAGTGAAACTAACCCCAACAGAATCCCCTAGTGCAGAGAGAAGCCTGCACTGGGGGATTCCTTTTTTGAGCTCCCCACTCTCCTTTGCGCATAAAAAAAGCCCCAAAGAAAACCTTGAGGCCAGACCAATGACAACCCCGAGGGTGAAAATTGGACTTTAATTTTTATGAATTAAACTTCATTTTTTTGATAAACACCTTAAATAAAGTACAAACAAAGCATTATTAAAAAAACACATTGCGCCTAGACCTTTCATTCAAAGATAAACATACGTCGCAATTAAAGTTTTTTGGAAGGCCTACCCAAAGGGCGCGCAGCGTTCCCGTTGGCGAGTTTGCGAGCCTTACGGGAATAGAGAGTGAAACGTGTCTGGGGGAGAACCTTTTTTTCAAAAAAGGTTTCCTCCCAGTAGACTTTGTCAG
>CAYJLO010000223.1:0-1532 GCA_964370835.1 uncultured Desulfovibrionaceae bacterium | reverse complement strand
AGCCTCGAAGAACCAGCCAACCTCCCCACCAAAGAAGGCTGGGACAGCTCCGTGCCCATAACGCTCACCTACGCCTCGCAAGGCGCACACCGCCTCTTGCGCCTCCGCACCAAAGGAGACGAGCTAGCAGCGCAAGCCAAGCCCCGAGAACAGACACCCACAGCCCGCGCTATCCTCTTAGCCAACGCCTTGAAGATTGAGGCAATATTGATGACAGGCGAGTTCAAGAACGCCTCCGAGCTAGCACGAGCCATAGGGGTGAGCAAGAAGCACTTAAGCACTATGTTAAGTATGCTGAATATGGACGTTGAGGAGATGGAGGCGCAGTTGTACGAGATGCACTAGAAAGAAACCCCGCTCAAAAAGAGAGCAGGGCTTGAAAAGAAATGCACAAAAGCAAAGCTTAAGCCGCCTTTCGCCTTCTGCGAGCGAGGAGTCCTGCAAGGGCGAGGAGGCTTAGCGTGGCGGTGCTGGGTTCTGGGATAAACGAAACGCTGAAAGTCTTGTTCACGTAATCAATCGTTCCCGTGTAGCCTAGTTGATCGTTAATGCGGAGGCTAGCTCCATCATTCAGCTGAGCGAGAAGGTCCACCACATCATCGTCATTCTCCCACGAGAGTATATTGAATTTCATTTCATTACCGACAAAGTTCTCAATGGTGATGTCGAGGATGGCACCGGGGTCAAGAGTAAGGCTAGAACCAGCTTCTATCACAATGCTGGTGAGGCTGCTTGGGTCTGTGGTATCAAAGACAAGGTTCAGATGACCATCGTCAGCAAGCGTGAGTTGTGTGTTTTTCGTGAGTTCGATCACAGCATTCTGGGTCAGCGTGAGCGTGGCACCACCCGAGATAGTGGCTACAGTGCCATCTAAGTAGGCGTTGATGTTTGTCCCACCCCTAATCGTGAGGGCATCGTCAGCTGAGCTGAGGGAGAGATTGTAAATTTTGCCGTCTGTGTTAATGAGGTTCTTGTGGTCGTTGACGTTAAAATATTCGACGTTTGTCATGTTCGCTCCTCGCAAATCAGCACCAGAAAGATTGGCATTCCAGAATTGAGCACCTGATAAGTTAAAGTTAGAGAAATTTAAACCGCTCAAGTCTCCGCCAGTGAAGTCAACACTCGATAAATCCTTATCATTCCAGCTCTTGGTGCTCATGAGCATCGCATGCGTAACGGTGTATTTAGTGGAGTCATTGCCCACGTTAAAGCGAAAATCAGCACCTTTGATGATAGCACCAGCCAAATTAGCGTTGGAGAGATTAGCAGCAGTAAAATTGATATCATTTAAAAAAATCGCATTAGTTAGATTTTTGTTTGAGAAATCAAAACCGTTCAAGTCACTATCTCCGAAATTGATATCTGACAAATCATTATCATTCCAGCTCTTGGTGCTCTTGAGCATCTCGTGGGTGACAGTGTGGTTTGGCTTTGCGTTGGTGTCATTGCCTACGATGCCGTTAAAATTAGCACCCTGAATGTTGGCATTTGTAAGCACAGCACCAGAAAGATTGGCATTCCAGAATTGAGCA
>CAYJLO010000222.1:0-1554 GCA_964370835.1 uncultured Desulfovibrionaceae bacterium | reverse complement strand
CATTCAAGCAGTTCAAACATTAAAAAGTATATGCAAAGGTCACGTTAATATTATAGGCATCACTTGGGTTAAATGCATCACCCCAAACGTCATTACTTTGGTCAAAGTTAAGCACAAGGTAGGCGGCTTCAATATACATATTTAAATTCTCATATATTTCATAATTGGTGCTTAGGCCAAATTCCCATGCATTATCTCTAGTGGTAAGGTATTTGCCACCAACACTTGTAAAACCACTCCCCGCACCCCTACCCATATATTTAGTCATAGCTGTACTATTGGTACCGTTAAAGTAGTTAATACGAAAAGTGTGCTTTAAATCTTCCATAAAGCTCACGTCCTTAATACGCACCCCAAGGCCCCATGTGCCAATCAGGCTTTGCCCAAGCACGCTCTCACGAGCAATGTAGGGGTTGCCGCTTAAGGCATAGTTGGAAAAGCCCACATGAGAATTAGGGTTACCAAAGGATGGCATGCGCTCAGAGCCATTGAGTGGGTCACCATCATCACCAGAGCTATACCAAGCATAAAGACCAGGTGTACCAAAGTCCATGGCATATTCAGCCAACAAGCTTATATAAAAGCCCTCACGCTTAACCTGAACTTCCTTTACTGCTGTTGTTGCACCACTTGGGAAAAGTGGTAATGGCATATTAACTGAGCCAAAATCAGCATAGCCATAATTTATGTCCCAAGCCACACGCAAGGGGTCGGTAGCAGTAATTTCACCTGTAAGGCCCACACTCCAAACATCACCATAGTCTTTTAAGCCTGCAACACCTTGAGTAGTTCTACCCATCATTGCTTCAATTCCGTGTATTGGTAATAACGCATCAAGTACAATTAAAGAAGAATTCCCACCATTGAAATTAATAGTCAGACCAGCGGTATTGGTGCCATTGCGAAATGCATTGCGGCCCACAGAAGCATAGGTTAGCCAAGGGGTAATGGCAAAGCCTTCATAACTCAAGGGCAACACAAGGCCAAACATATCTACATTATCAAGATAATTATTTGGATCAGTGACAGAGCGTAAAACCCCTGGAGGAACACCTGCATTGCTAGTCCACTCATTGCGGTAGTTATCATTATATGGCCTAGCCCAAAAAGCTGTTAGGGATATATTATCATTAAACTTATTGGATAGCACAATGCCTGCCACGTCATTATTAAAAACCATAGAACCTTCGGTGGTATAAGAAGGCAAGGCAATACCTTGAATACCCATACGCACCTTTAGCTCAGTATTAGGGATAACCCAATCAATATAGGCATGCTTTAATTCAATAATGGCTTGGTCAGCCCCAAGGGCTGCACCGCTAGCATTATTGCCCCATGTACTCTCACCCATTTCAAAAATCACTGTCCCAGAAAGGCTTTCAGAAGCAATGGCCTCCAATTGTAAGCGTATGCGTTGGTTTGCATTAAACTTATCAGTTTGATTACGATCACCATAGCCTGTGACACCAATGCCAGCTACAGAGCTTGCCCCAGAAAAGCCCGCACCATAGTCAAAGCTCATAAACCATTCGCCCTTGGCCTTAAAATCAACGG
>CAYJLO010000221.1:0-1565 GCA_964370835.1 uncultured Desulfovibrionaceae bacterium | reverse complement strand
CTTATCGCAAAAGACACCAACGTTAATAAAGGGGGTAGTACACCATGGCATTTATATCTTCCGGGTACAATCCCGCAAAACCAATGGAAAACCGTATTACGGACATTGGTCCACGCCCATACAATGAGGGCTTCCCGCCATTTATTGCTAAAAACTTTGGCAAATGGCTTTATCATGAAATCCTTCAGCCTGGCGTGCTTGTTCACGTTGCTGAAAGTGGCGACAAAGTATACACAGCTCGTGTTGGTACAGCTCGTCTTATGTCCATCACTCTTCTTCGCGAAGCTTGTGACATCGCTGACAAACACTGCTCAGGATACCTTCGTTTCACCACTCGTAACAATATCGAGTTCATGGTAGATACAGAAGAAGGTCTTAAAGCACTTCTTGACGATCTTGCTACTCGCAAGTTCGACGGCGGTTCTTATAAGTTCCCTGTAGGTGGTACTGGTGCTGGTATCAGCAACATCGTACACACCCAAGGTTGGGTACACTGCCACACCCCAGCAACTGACGCATCCGGCCCAGTTAAAGCTGTTATGGACGAAGTTTTCTCTGACTTCCAATCCATGCGCTTGCCTGCTCCTATGCGTATTGCTCTAGCATGTTGTATTAACATGTGTGGTGCTGTACACTGCTCTGACATCGGTCTTGTTGGTATTCACCGAAAGCCTCCAATGATTGACCACGAGTGGACAGACCAGCTTTGCGAAATTCCTTTGGCTGTTGCTTCCTGCCCAACTGCGGCAGTTCGCCCAACCAAGGTTGAAATCGATGGCAAGAAATTAAATTCTATTGCTATTAAGAATGAGCGCTGCATGTATTGCGGTAACTGTTACACCATGTGCCCAGCACTTCCTATCTCTGATGGTGAAGGCGACGGTATTGCAATCATGGTTGGTGGTAAAGTTTCTAACCGTATCTCTATGCCTAAGTTCTCTAAGGTTGTAGTTGGTTACATTGCAAACGAGCCACCACGCTGGCCCACACTAACCAAGACTGTAAAACACATTGTTGAAGTCTATGCCAAGGAAGCTAACAAGTATGAGCGCCTTGGTGATTGGGCAGAGCGCATTGGTTGGGAAAGCTTCTTTAAGAAGACCGGCCTTGAGTTCACCCACCACTTAATCGACGACTTCCGCGACCCAGCATACTACACCTGGCGTCAAAGCACCCAGTTCAAGTTCTAGGACGCGTGAACTAATTTTCGGCGGCGCGTTATGCGCCGCCGATTTACTAGGAGAATTAAATGAGTAGTGAAAAAGACATCATTGTTGATTTTTTGAACAGCAAAGCTGGTAGCAAATCAAAATTTTACTTCCAAGATTTCTTACCTTTATTTGAAGGTAAAGGACCACGTGAAGTTAAGAAAATTTTGACCAAGCTTGTTAACGAAGAAATTCTTGAATTCTGGTCTTCCGGCTCTACCACCATGTATGGTCTTAAGGGTGCTGGAAAGCAATCTGCAGCTGAGGGTGAAGACTAATTTAGATTTGCTTGCGCATGTCCATGCATGAGCGTATAAATTGCACCGGAAGGACAGGGTTATGCCTTGTCCTTTTTTT
>CAYJLO010000220.1:0-1565 GCA_964370835.1 uncultured Desulfovibrionaceae bacterium | reverse complement strand
GAAGAATCACTTCTTTCGGAGTTAGCAATGGCTAATGTGGAGGCGTTGGCAACAGGGGAGGAAGATTGCATAGGAGGAAATTCGTGTGAATATGTTTTTGCAAATGGAGACAAATGTAGTGCATGCTGTCATTCTGGAACACCTAGATGTAATAGTTTTGGATGCGAATGTTCTTAACTATATTCTTTATGCGAATCAGTCGGTGATTTCACTGCTGATTCGCATAATATATCAAACAAATAGATTAATAATGAAAATTATTTTTTTGATTTTATTAGTGCTGATTTTTATCAGTAGTTGTAAGCAAGTTCCCCAAGAAAGGAATGAGGAAAATACTATACAGATAAATCCTACAGAAGCACTTTCTAGTGTCCCTCTTTCCAGTCTGGTTGATTCGATCAAATATGTTAGGCTAAAAACAGCAGAGGATAATCCGATCGGTAGTATAGGAGAGATTCAAATTCGTGATAAGTATATCTATGTAAGAACACGCGAGTATGCTGCACGGATTTTAGTATTTAATCATGACGGCGATTTGATCTCTGAATTAGATAAAAGAGGGCAAGGGGCAGGTGAATACAATCTGATGGGGGCATTCTTTGTGGATCAAGATGAGAAATACATAGAACTTATAGATATGCGTGGGAAAAGCACTGCCTTGAAGAAATATTCAAATGTTGATTTTGAATTAGTAGAGGAAACACCTATGCCTGATTTAATGTACAACTCATGTAAACGAATCAATGATACCTACTATTACTCAAATCAACAAATGTCAAACTATATTGCTGATGAGCTTATAAATGCGTCTTTGTTAGTTGTGAAAGGTGGAAAAATTGTGAATACTTTCTTACCTCAAGAGGTTAAGAAAGGTAACAGTTCCTATTCACCTTATAATGAAAGCTTCGCATTCCACGGAGATAGCTTGCTATATTTATCTGCGATGTTTGATGATACGTTTTATCGTGTAGAGGGAAAAAATATTTCTCCCATAATAACAGTAGATTTTGGCGATTATGGTATAAATAATAAAATCATTGAAGAATCTATTGAAAAACAATTGTCTTACATTCAGACAGTAGAGGATTTGGCATCCTTCCCTGTGTTGAATATTTATACGCCTGAAATAATGGCTCTTTCATACTACTTTAAGCAATCATCAGAAAAACGAATGTATCGTGATGCAGACTATCGGCATTATATAAAAATACCGAAAACGGATTGCGTGTATCACATGAATCATTTTGAAAATGATCTTACAGATTTTCCAGACAAGATATATCTGTGTAATTATTTCAAGTTATGTTCTTATCAATCTCTTTACAAAGATTATTTAGTTAGTCTAGTGATTCCGAATGGATACTTCTCTGATATGGAAAGCAAAGAGATAAACACTTGTATCGGAAAAGTTACATCTGATGATAATCCGGTAATTTTAATGATGAAATTAAAAGAAGAAGTCTAATGAACAAAAGAAATCAACTTCTCAGCTTCTTGCTGACTCTGTGCCTCCTTTCATGCCGCGAGCAGGAGGGAAAGTATAGCGAAGAGGATATGCTACGGCT
>CAYJLO010000219.1:0-1571 GCA_964370835.1 uncultured Desulfovibrionaceae bacterium | reverse complement strand
CTTGCTCCAAAGGCTAAAGCTCCCATGCGATGCTCTGAATGCAAAGCCGTCAAAACTTCTAGTTCAGCCATTTCCCCATAGTGCTTTTTTGCCATGATAGAAAGCACCTTACGCCCCCAGCGGTCGGGAGCGGCGTCACGAAAGACTGTAAAAATCTCTGGTGATTGAAATTCCTCCGTTCCCAAAGGGAGTGTGATGGGGTCAAGAGCAATGGCGTTAGGTCGCTGTATATATTTATTACCATAACGAAAAGAATAGCCACGCCCTATGGTATTTTGTTGCAAAATACCAGCAGGGATATAATCTCCACCTAGCTGAATAAAAACATAAATATCTTTAGAAATCATACTTGTTACTCATAGCTGATTTACTTGTACGAGCTTTGCCCACTCGTTCTTTTGTTTGTTTAGCAGCCAAATTTTGCCCTCGCACATCCACAGCAAGGGAGGCAATATTTTCTAAATTTCCTTCAAGGTTAAGCACCCACAACACTTGCGCCAGTATGCCTAGCGATACACCATGATGACCACTTTCCAAACGGCGCAAGGTTTCACGAGATATACTCACTCTTTGTGACATATCTTCCATGGTAATATTACGCAATTTACGAGCAATGCGAATATGTTGACCTAATTGACGTAAATGTTCTCCTACTATGGGAGGTAAAATTTGTGTATGTTCTCTTGTTTTCATGCAATATATATTAGTCATTACTATATGATTATGCAATATATATTTGCATTTTATTTTCGTTATGAGTAAAGCAACGGGTAGGGTTATTTGCTCTTCACCTTACTAGTGTATTCCTCAGTAAGAGAAGTAAGAAGCGGCGTTGGCTCTTGCACCTTTTCTTCTATGAGAACCTTGGCTAAGAGTTTTTGGTCTTGTTCTGCCAGTTGTAAAGGTGATTGTTCGGTAATAACTTTGCAAGACGTGATATTTTTTGTTTTTTGCTGCATGATTTTCTCCTTAAAATAAGATGTGGCTGTACTCGTATGCGGCACAGCGAAGGATAGAGAATAGTTAAATCGAAACCTACATATATGAGTACATTCTCTCAATTGTTTGTACACCTTGACGCTTACATTTACGAGAGAGTATATATTTTCATGGCAGGAGGCCACCTATGAATGATAAAGCAACTATTATCCCCGTTGTAATAGGGCGGCTTGGTAAATTACAACACGGGCAATGCCTTGATATGCGTACCTTTAAACGTGACCGTTCTGTAGCCATCATTCGCACAGGGGACGACAGCTTTACTGTGGTAGAGCGCGGCTTCCATGAGGAAACATGGGAGTTTTTGACGGTAGAGCACATAAAAAAGCTTATGAAAACTCTGCTGAAACGAGAATTTCCACGCAGTAATAAAATCCGCTTATACACATTGGACTCTTTTGAAGATGCTGATGTGAATCGCCATAATTACAAGTCGTGATACAATAGAGAGCGGTTGCTTTTTAAAAAGCATGTAGAAAGAGTTTTTTAAAAGGCTTCCAGTATCTGTTACTAACTAGCAAACATCTCAGGTAGTTCTTTGCGTAGTCCCCACGTGCGCGTGCTGATGTAGT
>CAYJLO010000218.1:0-1592 GCA_964370835.1 uncultured Desulfovibrionaceae bacterium | reverse complement strand
TTTGAAAACTTAACAATTGATACTACTCCTGCTGTGACTGATGTAACTGATACAACTGACCCAACAAGCATTACTCTTAAAGCGAATGTTGATAACGTGACAGAAGGTGCAGCCGATGTTGTGTTCACCGTAACTCTTGGTGCAGAAGCTAAGGTTGATACCATCGTTTATGTACAAGTAGAAGGTGAAACCGGCCTACGTGAAGTTCTTATTGAAGCCGGTCAAACAACAGGTACATTTGACGTAGATGTAAGAGATGTTGATGCGTTTACACAAGGCCAAACAAGCATTACTGCAACTGTTACAGGAACTAATAACGATACTGATGTCACTGGTAGCTTTGAATCACTTACAGTTGGTGCTACTGACAGCGTAACAGTGGACGACAGTGGTACAGGCGGCCTTACCACCACAGTCACCCTTACCGCTACAGAAACAGTAGCTGAAGGCAAAACTGACGATGTTACAAACAAAATTGAATACACAGTAACTATCGACCGTGCTCCAACCTCTGACTTAACAGTTGAAGTAGAAGCATATGATGGTACAAAGCATAATGTAACCATTCCTGCGGGTAGCCTCACAGGCTCAACAACAGTTGTAGTTGATGCACCTAGCGATGATGTTTATATCGATGCAAGCGATGTATCTGGTAAGTTAACAGGCGAGAACACCGTTGGTGGCGATCAGTTTGAAAACTTAACAATTGATACTACTCCTGCTGTGACTGATGTAACTGATACAATCGACCCAACAACTCTTACCCTTTCAACAACAGCCACAAGTGTTGTAGAAGGTACAGCAGTTGAGTACACATTAAACCTCACAAACCCAGCAGGCACAGATCTGACTGTAACTGTTACCTTTAACGATGGTTCAACTGAAAAAGTTACAATTAAAGAAGGTGAGAGTTCAGCACCACTTAGCAAAACTCCATCAACTGAAGGTACATTAAGTGTTTCCAAAGTTGAAACCACCGGTGGCAACTTCGAAAAGTTGACTACAGTTGATACTACAGTTGATGTGACGGTGACTGACTCCAACGTGGCACCAACACTTAGTGATGACCAAACTCACATTACCTACGATGATGTTGATGACAGCCGTGACGAACACAATGATGGAGACGATAGCGCACGAACTGTAAAAGGCTCCTTCACTGCCACCGATGAAAATGGTGATGAGCTAACCTTCACCATTACCGATAAAGATGGCAAAGAAGTTGAAATCACAGGTACTGTTGGTCAAACAGTTACAGGTGAATATGGTAATCTTACCATTACTGGCGTTAACACAGTAGTTGATACTAACACTGGTGTAGCAACAACCACCGTAGACTACACCTATACACAAACGAACGCTGTAGAGCATCCCGATAATGATCACGGTGAACCTAACAGCGATAAGGAAACTCTTACTGATAGCTTTAATATTGCTGTCACCGACGAGGATGGTGAGAAAGCTGAAGGTAGCATCACTGTAACAGTTACTGACGATGACATTAATATCATTGTTGACGATGAGAAATATAGTAAGGATAAAGAGTTTTATACAGAATATGAAGTGACTTATGCTAAGTTTGATGCCAACGG
>CAYJLO010000217.1:0-1596 GCA_964370835.1 uncultured Desulfovibrionaceae bacterium | reverse complement strand
TTATTTTATTAAAGGTACAAAAATGTACAAGTGCAAATGATGCCCTAAATCAGGCTTTGGAAATTACAAATTGTATTGAAAAATACATCAAACAAACAGAAAAGGAGAATAAAAATGGAAGAACAATTATTGAACAACATCAACAAAATGACTCAAAAGGAGGTGATTCAAATTTACAAGAGGAAACAGAAAGCCAGAGCTTATTTGAAGAAAGTTCAACAGAAGAAGATGAGCAGGATCGAAAAAATGAGGGAAATAGCATTTCCAAAACAGCCAAAAGATCAGGGGAATCAGAAGAACAAAACCATATTTGTTCAAGCTTGCGGTCTTTGCTTGCTGGCAGTCACTTGCCTGATACAATCGGTGAAAAAGCTCAAATGCTGATAGAAAAAAATAAGAGCAAAAATATTGAGCCAAGTATCCGCATGGCAATGATTGGCAAAAGAAAGATTGGCCAATTAAGCGAACAGGCAAGAACAGAGGCATTAAAAATTTCTGTGGGGTTAAAAGCAAGACTGCAAGGACTATTGCAAGCCCAAGACTTGGTCAGGCACTTACCGTCTTCCCATGGCAAAATAAACAGAAACAAACTCCATGCCTTAGCAGTCAAGGATAAACGAGTCTTTTTACAACAAAGTAAAAGGGAAGCGACCAACACAGCCATTCATATTTTGCTTGATGCTTCCGGTTCCATGCGAAGCAAAATGGAGATGGCAAATCAAGCCTGCTTTGCCTTGGCTTCTGCCCTAAGCAGTACCAAGGGAATAAATGTCGGAGTGACAGCATTTCCGGGGGCAAAAGATAATGGCATACCGCCGCTACTTGGTGAACATGTGTATGTATCACCAATCTTAATGCATGGTGAAAAAATGATGAATAATTTTTCAGTGCAAGCAGGTGGAGGAACACCGCTAACCGAAACACTTTGGTATGTGTTTCCACAAATTCTTAAACAAAAGGAGAACAGGAAAATAATATTATTAATCACGGACGGTGAACCCGATTGCAAAGAATCAAGTCTGCACGCCATTGAAACTATCCATAATTTTGGAGTTGAGATTTATCAAATTTATATTGGAAATTTGAATCTGCCTTCATGCAGTTTGAACAGTTTTAATGGAATATTGCCAAATAAAAGCATTGCCATCAAAAATATAAATGAATTACCGCAAACAATGTTTGGACTCTTGCAAAATGCCCTTGTAAACAAACCTTGAAAACAAGCTTATTTATCTGAAATAATTTGTCAAAATATTAAGGTGACTGCACAGTCACCCTAATATTTTAATAAAAATCAAGTTAAATTAAAATTTAAAACAAATCAAATTAGACACAAAAAACATACTGAAGGACAGGTATTTAAGCCTAAAAAAGCACAAATAAAGACCTGCATGTACTGTCACCCTCAAACCTTAAAAAGGAGAATTTAAATGAGAATACTAGCACTAATTTCAATAGCAATCGCCATACTGGAAGTGATCAAAAATCACTTTGATGAAGAGTAAAAAAAATAATACTGATTAAATTTTGATTAGAAAAAAGAGCGTGCATTAACACACGCTCTTAATTTTTTATTTTCATTTTGTTTTATCAAAT
>CAYJLO010000216.1:0-1608 GCA_964370835.1 uncultured Desulfovibrionaceae bacterium | reverse complement strand
CCACCGCCACGGGGTCATCGTATCCAAAGGCAATGGCGCAGTTTTCTTTAAAGTCTTCTTTAATAGAATCGTGCGTACCGCCGGTAAGTGCTATACGTGCCAAAGTGTTTTTCACAACTAGGTATTCACAACCTGCGCTGCGTAAACTATCTCTGAGGCGTGTCAGCTCTTCCACCGGCATACCCTTGAAGTCAGTTACTATCGTAATAGAAGCTTTATCGGCTTTAGCCTTAATGTTTTCTATCAAGACAGCTTTTTCGGACCTGTTCACGTGATTCTCCTCACGTTGGGGGTTGCCAAATGGAATGCCGAGCCAAAGACTATAGTATCATCTAGGATGATAAAGTCTCAGTAGGATTTATGGTTACCTACTTTCTTCGACTCGAATATTCCGAATCCATAGCCACGAAAGGGGCCAGAAGGCCCCTTCCAAACTGAAGGCTGTTTGTAAACAAACTTTGTCTTTTTGTAAAGACTTTTATTAGCGTGTGCTAATTAACCTTCAAGAAATTTTTTGATTTGACTTACGTCAGCCTTGAAGCCAGGTCCCATGGTGGTGGAAATGGCTAAGGAAATCATGTATTGACCCTTGGCAGTGGCAGGCTTTAAGCGTTGAATGGTATCAAGCAAGGCCTTAAGGTTACCAAGAATTTTTTCGCTACCAAAGGAAACTTTACCAAGAGGAGCATGCAATACACCGGCCTTATCAACGCGGAACTCTACACGACCAGCCTTAAGCTCGGTCACGGCAGTTGTTACGTCAGTGGTAACAGAACCGGTTTTGGCGTTTGGCATAAGACCGCGAGGTCCAAGCATACGACCGATTTGGCCAACTAAAGCCATACAGTCAGGGGTAGCAACGGCTGCGTCAAAGTCAAGCCAGCCGCCTTTAATCTTGGCCACGAGTTCTTCAGCACCGGCAAAGTCAGCGCCAGCAGCTAAAGCTTCGGCTTCTTTTTCACCCTTACAGAAAACTGCTACGCGAACGGTCTTACCAAGACCATTGGGAAGAGTTACTGCACCGCGAATCATTTGATCAGAGTATTTTGGGTCAACACCAAGGCGAACAGCTACGTCTACGGTTTCATCAAATTTGGCAAAGCTAGCTGCCAAGGATTTGGATACTGCATCTTCTAAGCTAAAACGCTCTTGTAAATCTACACCTTCCAGTGCAGAACGAAATTTTTTGCCATGTTTGGGCATTGTTTTATCCTTGTCGTTTTACATCTCCTGCGTCAAGCCAGTGGCTAGCGCAGTACAATTGATTCCAACGGCTTTTCTAAACAAAGAAAAGCTACTTAATTTCAATGCCCATGCTGCGGGCTGTGCCGCTGATAGACTTAACGGCAGATTCGATGGAAGCAGCGTTAAGGTCAGGCAACTTTAATTTGGCGATCTCTTCGATCTGAGCCATGGTTACAGAACCAACTTTGTTACGGTTAGGTTCGCCAGAGCCCTTTTCCACTTTAGCAGCTTTCATGATAAGAATGGAAGCTGGTGGGGTTTTGGTGATAAAGCTAAAGGAGCGGTCTGCGTATACAGTGATCACAACGGGGATAATCATTCCCTTTTGATCTTGTGTACGAGCATTGAACTCTTTACAAAATC
>CAYJLO010000215.1:0-1625 GCA_964370835.1 uncultured Desulfovibrionaceae bacterium | reverse complement strand
TTGGGCGCAGGGGCGTGGGCTCGTGCGCACTGACGGGCATAAGGCAGGGGCACACGCGGTGCGTAGCATAGTCACCGAGTGCCGTAAATTGGGCATATCCCATTTGACCCTTTACACCTTTTCTCATGAAAATTGGCAACGCCCGCAGGAAGAAGTATCCACACTCTTTTCCCTCTTGGTGGACTTTTTGAAAAAAGAAGTGCCCCTTATGGAAAAAGAGTCCATCTCTCTTAATATCTTAGGAGATATGGAAGAACTCCCCTTGGTGGCCAGAAAAGCCTTGCAACATGGCATCAAGCGCACCGCAAGCACCAAGGAAAAACCAACTCAAATGCAGCTCAGCCTTGCCCTCAACTACGGTAGCAGACGCGAAATTTTACGCGCGGCACGCCAATTGGTGGCAGATGGACTCAACCCCGAGCAAGTGACTGAAGAAGCCTTTCGCCAAAGGCTGTACACCAAGGACATGCCTGACCCAGATTTGGTCATTCGCACCAGCGGTGAAGTGCGCATTAGCAACTACTTGCTCTTTCAATGCGCCTATAGCGAATTTTATTTCACGGACACCAATTGGCCGGACTTCACCGTGGAAGAGCTACATAAAGCCTTAGAAAGTTACGGCAAAAGACAGCGCCGTTTCGGAAAAACACAGGAGCAACTCACATGAGTTTTTCTTCCAGATATTGCATGAAACGCGTAGTCACCGGACTTTCCATGGGTGCCTTTGTGCTGGCGGCTCTTTATTTTCAGGGCTATCTTCTTTTGGGTACGGTATTGCTTATTTGCGCCATTTCCCTTTGGGAATTTTATTCGCTCTTTTGGGGCCCCAACGGTAGAATTCTCACGCGTCTGTGCGGCATTGCGCTGGGCTTTGGCATGCTCTTGCTCACTTGGATGGACAGGCCGCAAGATGCACTGGTCTTCCTGGGCGCAGGTTTTGTGCTCACGGCCTTAAGTTTTTTATTTCGCATAGATATCATTGACGAAAATGATGATTTTGCCCCCGGCAGCATCTTTTTGGTGGGACTGGCCTATATTCCGCTCTTGCTTTTGCCAACCACCTATCTTACCTCCACCAAGCTTTTCTTTGTACTCATGCTGGTATCTGCCTCAGATATTTGCGCCTATTTTATTGGTGTTCGCTACGGACGTCATAAACTCTGGCCAAGGGTGAGCCCCAATAAAAGCTCCGAAGGCTCCATGGCCTCCCTTGTGGGTTGTGTGCTCACCTCCGTCATTTTAGGCCTTATTTTTGGCTCGGCTCCATGGTGGTATTTTGCCCTGCTTGGCGCACTTCTCAATGCCTTTGCACAGTTGGGCGACCTGTTTGAATCAGCTCTTAAACGTGCTGTTAATGTGAAAGACTCCAGCAATCTTTTGCCAGGTCACGGTGGCGTGCTTGACAGAATTGACAGTGTACTCTTTGCCTTGCCTGTCTTTGCTGTGGTGGATCAATGGTTTAAATTTTTCTAACAGCCGCAAAGAGTAAAGAACACAGCATCATGCAAAATACACAACATCCATGGCCGGCCCGTTGCGGCACTCTGCATTATATTTCTCAAGCTCCGTCGCAAGAGTGGGCGCAAGGCGTGCGCCATGTGGTACTTCTTGGAAGCACAGGCTCC
>CAYJLO010000214.1:0-1629 GCA_964370835.1 uncultured Desulfovibrionaceae bacterium | reverse complement strand
GGAAGTTGATTTTAATGGCAATGGCTTTGTTCTTAGTGGGCTGTGGTACTGCAACTATGCAGTATAATTACTCACCAACTACTAATCAAACAGACTTTCCAGCATTAAACACCGTTACCACCGTGTATATTGGTGATGAAATGCTAATCCAAGGCGATACCACTGTATCACATCAGCTAAATTTACAAGAAACTACCGACATTGGTTGTTATGATGTGCCTCCAGGGCAATATCCGCAAGTTGGTGCTGAAGGTGGCAAGAATTATTATTCCATAGACGGTGGCATGGGTGAGCCTGTGTTTACTGGCGGCTGGGTTGGCACTTGTACACCCATAACAGGTCTGTACACTGACCCAACTAAACCTGGTCAAATTTGTGGGGTCTTGCAAGACGGCACAACATCTTGCTCAAGCTCTACCTTTAAACATGAAGAAATGCACGACCCACAAACAACTGATATTCAAAAGACTTTGTACTTCTCTGGTCGTAAGGGTGACGAAGTGTTGTTTATGTATACTGAAAGAGCAGGCGGTCTTGCATCGCATACACATAATGTAACCTATAACATTAAAAATACTCCTGTTATTGGCTACAGAGGTGCTAGAATTGAAGTTTTGGACGCCACCAATGAAAGCATAACCTATAAGGTGCTTGAAAACTTCCCAGAAAGGCAATTTTAAAGCTGCTATGGGTTTATATAGTTATTTAAAAACTTCCTAAAAGACAACAAGGCTATAAAGGAGCAGAGGATGAAAAGATTTAACGCAAATTTAGTAAATGGATTATGCATGATACTTTTTATCCTCTGCTTTAGCCTTGGGTCTTATCTAGGTCTTGGAGTTGCACACGCAAAAAATCCCCCTGCAAAAAAACATATTGATGAGCTTATGGACGCTGCCAATATGGGGCAAATTGCAAAGGTAAAAAGCCTAATATCAAGCGGTGTTGACGTAAATGCCATTAGTAAGCAAGGCTGGACGGCTCTAACCGTTGCCACGTTTGATAATCGTGATGAAGTTACAAAATACCTTATTGAAAGCGGTGCAGACGTTAATTTGGTGGGGGCTTATGGCACAACGGCCCTTATGAATGCCGCAAGCAATGCTAATTTAGCAATGGTCAAGCTACTCCTAGCAAAAGGTGCTGATGCAAAATTTCAAGGTGCTGGTCTAAGCGTACTCATGGTGGCGGCAAGTGCTGGCAATGTGGAGATTGTAAAGCTACTTCTAGATAAAGGAGCTGACGTCAATATTAAAAATAAAGAAGACGGCAAAACGGCTCTTTTTTATGCCGCTCACCAAGGGCATATGGATATTATAAAACTACTGCTAAAACACGGTGCGGATGTAAATGCCGTGGACAATGAAGGCCAAAACGTCCTTGAGTATGCATATATGGGTAATAAAAAAGAGGCACTGTCCTTTTTAAAAAAACAAGGGGCAAAGCTTCCTCCTAAAATAGAAATGCGTGAAATGGAATTAAATAAACCGCTTGTGGGAAAAACAGACAAATTTAAACCTCAAGCTGCAGACATCTTCATAGTAAATTTTCCTTTAAATGATGCTATTTTAGAGCGTCAAAATGATAATTTCGTCATGTCTTTTGCTGACGGAGCAAGTATAGAACTCA
>CAYJLO010000213.1:0-1634 GCA_964370835.1 uncultured Desulfovibrionaceae bacterium | reverse complement strand
AGCTCCCCCCCCAAAAAAAGGCTCAATATAACGCTCATATTGAGGGATAAGGTATTCAAATTTATTAATTTCACTAGATTTTCCACCGGGCCACTTGATCAATGGATTCATTTTCTTTACCTTTTACGCTGAAAGTTGTTATACACTAAGTGCTACCTACTCTATATATGCAAAAACTGCAATTGGAAAACTACCAAATACAAAAAACTACAAACACATCAATGCTAATAACTATTTGTAAATAAATATTTTTTTAATAACTATCTTTCAATTTATCTAGCAAGTCCGCATATTCTTGCATCATGGTGCGGCGTTCTTCAATATACTCTGCTCTGTTGTAAATTCCTCGTATTTCGTTGGGGTCGGAGTGAGCAAGGGCTTTTTCTATTATATCTGGTCTGTAGCCTTCTTCGTTGAGTAGTGTACTTGCCATTGCTCTAAGTCCGTGAATGGTTAGTGTTTCCTTGTCATACCCCATAATACGCAAAGATTTTAGTAGGCTTTCCCCTGCAATTACTCCATTTTTGCTGCGTTCACTTGGGAATAAGTAAGGGCTATATTCTGAGTAAGGACGTAATTCTTCTAAAACATTGAGGGCTTGCTGCGATAGCGGTATGATATGTGCTTTAGACATCTTCATTTTATCGGCAGGAATAGTCCAAAGTTTTTTCTCAAAATCAAACTCTGCCCATTCTGCACGGCATATTTCATTGCTACGGCACAATGTATAAATGGTTAATTGCAAGGCTAGTTGGGTAATAGGTGAAGTGCGTTTATTTTCCTTTGTGTAAAAATCAATATCACGCATAAGCTTTCCAATTAGCTTTGTGTCGGTAATGGTTGCAAAGCTTTTCCTCTTAGGCTTTTTAAATACACCTTTAAGCCCTGCCGTCATATCATGTTCACAACGAGATGTAGCCACGCCATAGCAAAAAATTTGCGAACAAATACCTTTTGCTCTAATAGTAGTATCTTTCGCTCCACGCTCTTCAATACGCTTTAGAGTTTCCCAAACATTTTTGGCAGATATTTCATTGAGTGGCATCTTTCCAAGGAATGGAAAAATGTTTTTCTTGAGTAATTGCATGGTCTTTGTGGCGTAACTTTCTCGCCATGCATCACTTTTAACCTCGTACCATTCTATGGCAACTGCTTCAAAGCTATTCTGCTCATTGCCACGCTTGGAGGATGCTATTGCTTTTTTCTCGGATTGGGGGTCAATGCCCTGTTTCAACTTTATTTTATGCTCGGCAAGGGCTTGTCTTGCGTCCAATAGAGTGTAGGTGGGGTACTCGCCTATGGTATGGGTTTTACGCTTTCCCTCAAAGGCATAATCTATTCGCCATACTCGTTTGCCTGTGGGTGAAACATAAAGATATAAACCATTGCCGTCAGTCAGTTTATATGCCCTGTCTTTTTTCTTGATGGTTCGTAGTGTGGTTTCAAAAAGTTTACCCATTGCGGTAGCCCTCCTTTACTATGTTATTTTACCGTAAAATGCGGTAAAATTATTTAAAAATAACATATTGAATTATTACATTATTTTTATTGCATTTACGGTAAGAAATTTTCAATGCCTAATTTACCGTGAATTTTACCGTATTTTTTGGAGTCTGTAAAGGTAGCTTGTGAAA
>CAYJLO010000212.1:0-1651 GCA_964370835.1 uncultured Desulfovibrionaceae bacterium | reverse complement strand
TCATCTTTCACGTTGACATCGGCACCCTTAGCTATAAGCATCTTAACTATTTCAAGATTACCACTGTTTATGGCTAGGTGTAAGGGGGTTTGCTTATCATCTGTTGCTATAATGTTTACCTTAGCACCCTTGGATAAAAGATATTTGACCATATCTTCATTGCCTAGATGAGCAGCCATGTGCAGGGCCGTTGCGTTCTCGGCTTCCTTGGAACTTTTATTGATATCAGCCCCATTTTCCACAAGTAGCTTAACTATATCAAAATGCTCCTTCATGGCGGCTGCGGTTACGGCTGTGCCACCTTTATACTTACCCTTGGTCAAAATGACATTTACATTTCCGCCGTCTTTAATATATTTTTTTACTATACCTATATCGCCCTCTGCGGCACTTTTCATAAATAATTCAGCATCCACTGGCATTTCTTGCTTGAGCAATTTCGCCACATTGGGGTGCTTTTTGGCATAATCAAGTGCAGTGCGACCTCTTTTAGTCTTTAAGTTTGGGTTAGCACCATTTGCTAAAAGTAGCTTAACTATTTCTGCATGTCCCTCACTGGCTGCATCATGAAGCGCCGTCCTCTTAATACTATTATTTTGACTGTTTACATTAGCCCCCTTTTTGATAAGAAGCCTAGCAATTTCTAAATTTCCCTTATTAGCTGCCTCATGTAAAGCGGTATAACCTATGTTATTTGATATAGTTACATTGGCACCATTGTCTAAAAGTAGCCTAACAATTTCTGTATGCCCCTTTCTGGTTGCAGCAAGAAGTGCAGTGTAGCCGTCCACATCTTTTTGATTAGCATTAGCACCATTTTCCAAAAGTATCCTGACTACTTCTGCATGCCCCTTATCAGCCGCCATATAAAGAGCTGTCCACTTGGCAACATTGCTTTGTTTCCTTGCATTGGCCCCACGCTCTATAAGAAGCCTAACCATTTCGGAACGGCCTTTACCGGCTGCCAGATATAAAGCAGTGCCACCGTTATTATCTTCTATATTTACATTGGCACCATTATCCAAAAGATAGGTCGCTATCTCTGTACGCCCTTCCATGGCTGCAAGATGCAAAGCCGTAGCACCGTGCTCAGGGTCTTGTTTATTTACATTGCCACCATTTTCGACATATTGCCTCACTGCGTCCATATTGCCTTCATGCGCACCAACCGCAAATGCCATAAAGGAATTTTCTTCTGACATGGGGCTTGCGTCGTTATATGTAGGCTCTGTGTCGGCATCAAAGGCTGGCTCAAAATAATCGTCAGCGTGGGCAGGCATGGGCAGGGTTAAAGACACGCAAAGAGCGAGCATAAAAAGACAACAGGATAAAACACTTAAATAAATGTGACTTACGAGACTTTTTTTCATACTAGTTCCTTATTGCTTAAGATTTTGATTGTTTATCTTCAAAGCTTATGGACAGTAGGACTGCCAGCAATTTTAAGCAAAATGCTATATTTTACTGGCCTATTTACAATTTTGCATTTATTATACCACAATAAAAGCAAAATGCACGTGACAATAAATGACAAAAAATGACAGTTTGTCATTTTTTTAAAAAAGTTGTTTTTGTGCTAATATGTGATATGTAGACATAGGAGGAAACAGTATGTTTAATCAAAAATTAGTTTTTTTAATGGATATTACAA
>CAYJLO010000211.1:0-1654 GCA_964370835.1 uncultured Desulfovibrionaceae bacterium | reverse complement strand
CCTGCTGCATGTATCACAGAAGGAAATGCCCAAAAATAAATTAAGGTACAAGCAAGAGTAATATGTGATAGCAATGCTTTATTTTTATAGGTACACATCATTCAAAATTAAACAATTGTTTAAAGGAAATTGCAACGTAATTTTATACAATTGTTTTATGAAACAACTTCAAGGACTTCCTCAAGCTTTTGGCAAGGCCATATACGAAGCACGCGTAAAACAAGGGCTTTCTCAAGAACAGCTTGCAGAAATGATAGATGCTACCAATGTTTACATAAGCATGTTAGAAAATGGACAACGCCAGCCTTCGCTTAATGCTGCACTTCTTCTTGCAGAGGCTCTTCAAATATCACCAGAGAAAATTGTTAAAGCTACAGTACAAAACCTTCGAGATTTATAATAATCCACCGATTTATTACTTCTTTCACCAGTCCTTTCCCTTGCCCGCCTCCTTCTGGAGACTTATTGACAATTCCCAAGTAAGCTCAATATTATACTATAATATAGAATAATAAATATTTATTGTAAAATAAAATATGGACTTCTGGGTGGGGTATCGTCTTTGAGAAGAAAAATCTTTTGTAATGATTTATAATTGCAGGAGAATACGCATGAAAGATATTAAGCTGAATTGGTTGCAGAGAGGGGTTTTTACTCAGATATTTATTTTTTTAGTACTTACGGCCTTAACATGGGTATTAATGTATCTTCTTGATATTATAAATGATGCCTTTTTTATGAAAACACTTGAGCTTATGGTTCAGAAAAATTACGTAAGTGCTAAAGCATATAAAAATATACAACTTTATCTTGCTGGACGTGATTTTTATCTTATGGGGTTATTTACTCTTATAGGTATGTCATTTGGAGCTGTTGCTTTACTTATAATCCGTGTTTTCGCACGATGTATTTTTTCAAAAGCTATTACGATTCCAGAAGCTTTAGAATGGAGACCTGCATTTCGTAAGCTTGGCATAACCTCCTTTGCTGAGGAATATGAGCTTGCAAAAAAGCATAAAATTCAAATTTTTATTGCTTGCGAGCCTTTTTCACAAGAAGTGGAGGAACAGAAAAGAGCGAAGTGTCATTGGTTTGCATTTCATGACCATCTATGCGTACGCAGTATTTTTGAAAAGCATATTGGTTCACGTAGGTTATGCATTACACGGGAAGCTTATAATTATCTTCTCGATTTTTCAGAAAAAAACTTTTCTTTGAAAACAGCAAGCGTTTTTGTGGAAAAGGATAAAGAAATTGAGGCTTGTAATACAAAAATAGCGCAGTTGCTTCAGGAAATTGAGACCTTAAAAAATGAAGAAGCTCTTATAAAAGCAGAAAATGTGGTGCTCAAAAATAAGTTAAGAACGGAACCAGCGCAGGATACAAAGCGTAAAAAATCCTTGCGTAAGGAAAGGTTGCAATGGGAAGTCATTCTTCCGGTAATAAAGCGGCTCATTGATGAGGCTCCATACAAAAAAGTGTATGTAAAGGCTGAACTCACGGAAGCTTTTGAAAAGGAGTGGGAGAGCCGTACTGATTTGCATGCTGAAATGGAAACGCTCACTGAAAGCGCCAAGCTTCAGCTTTCAGAAGCCATGATGACCGCCGCCAAAGAAGACCTTATTAAGCTCGGCTTGTACTCCACCAAGGGTGG
>CAYJLO010000210.1:0-1678 GCA_964370835.1 uncultured Desulfovibrionaceae bacterium | reverse complement strand
TTTCCCCCCTCAAACTCCCCCCTAGCCCCTCAAAACGCGTTTTATATATCCCTTTAATAGAGCTATCTTTTATTAAGCCTTCATGCGCTTAGAAACTGCATTCAAAGACAGTATTTTTTCGCCATTGGTTTTTTTGAGGGGGTGTGGGGGAACTTTTTTTCCCTAAAAAAAGCTCCACCACGGAAAAATAAAAGAACTCTACACAGCGTAAATAAGTATCACTGTCACATCCATTACATTGGTACGTGTGGGGCCGGTGATGAAAATATCTCCGCTTTGCGTTAAGGCTGTATAGCTATCATTATTATCTAGATAGGCTTGTGCTTGAGCTCCAAGCTTTTGCAAGCTCTGCCCATGGGCAAAACCTCCAGCGGCATCGGTGGGACCATCGGTGCCATCTGTGCCAGCAAAAAGGGCGTAGATGCCTTCTTTCTCTGCCAAGGCAATGCCAGCAGCCAAAGCCATCTCTTGATTGCGTCCGCCTTTGCCTTTCCCTTTAATTTGCACCGTGGTTTCCCCGCCTGCCAAAAGGCATATGGGCGCATCCCCTGCTTTCAATTCCTTTTGCATGGCGCAAACCATACCCACCAAGGATTCAGCCATCTGCCTTGCTTCGCCTTGTAGGGCTTCCTCAAGTACACACACCTCAAAACCTTGTTCTGCGGCATAAGAAGTCATGGCTTCTAAAGCATCATCATTGGTGGCCACCAAGGCATTTTGCACCTGTACAAAAAAAGTATCCTCTGCTTTAGGCGTATCCGGCAGATCTCCACGCACGCCTGCTTGTAAATGACTAAGCACGGGTTGTGGAATTTTTTGCTCTAAGCCATATTTTTGTATCACGGTATAACAGGTGGAAAAGGTAGACGCATCCGGCACAGTGGGACCCGATGCAATCACATCCAAAGCATCACCAATTACGTCGGAAATCATAAGCCCCACCACCTGCGCAGGCTGGGCAGCTCTGGCCAATTGTCCACCGCTAAATATGGACATGTGTTTGCGCACAGCATTTATTTCTTCAATGGTGGCTCCGCATGCCAATAAAGCCGCAGTGGTTTCTTGCACATGACTAAGGTTCAAACCATGAGCAGGAGCCGGAGTTAACGCGCTGGCTCCTCCGGTAAATACACAAAGCACCACATGCTCCGCCGTGGCTTTTTGCGCCATCGCTAGCAGCGCCGCCGTGGCTTGCACACCGGCATCATCGGGCACAGGATGAGCTGCTTCCTTAAGTTGTATGCATTTTAGCTCAAGGCCATGATCATATTTTGCAATGACCAAGCCTCCTTCAATATATTCACCCAACATATCTTCCACAGCTTTTGCCATGGGTGCCACGCCCTTACCTGCTCCCAAGAGAAGTATTTTCTTTCCTTTAAGGGCATAAGGCGTATCTTGAACCCAAAGGACATCGCCCTCAACACTTTTTTCTAAGCGCAAAGCACGCATAACAGCGCCATCCGGTGCCACCGCCGCTAATCCTGCGGCGAAAATATTTTGTAAGATATTTTTTTGTTTTTTTATCATAATTTTATTTTGAGGTTTTCTAGGGGGAAGGGGAAAACTTTTGCTAACACCAAAAAGTTTTCCCCTTCCCCCCAGCCCCCCCATCCCCTTTCAAAACGCGTTTTATTTTTCAACTTTAACCATACAGTAAAGATTCGTAAGCTCTCAT
>CAYJLO010000209.1:0-1715 GCA_964370835.1 uncultured Desulfovibrionaceae bacterium | reverse complement strand
GCCGGCATTATCCGGATCAGGTTCAAGGGACATGAACTGTTGTTCAATCTCAGCCAAAAGGCACCCCTGTGTCTTTAGTTAATAATAACAATAATCTTTATTTTTGTCAATCCCTTTGAAATAACAAACTTTCTGTTTTATAAATTTAATTTTAAATTTTATGTTTACATAGTTCATTAAGACAACAGATATCGCAAAAAGCCGAACGAGCTGTACAAACAGCCCTTCCATGCATAACAAGTCTGTGACAAAGGTCGTTCCCCTTTTCGGGTTCGACTATCTTTTTAAGTTCTTTCTCTATAACTTCGGGTTTCTTTGAGTCAACAAGCCCTAGACGATTGGTAATTCGCATACAATGTGTATCGACAACGATTGCGGGAAGTTTAAACACGTCTCCCAAGATTAAGTTTGCCGATTTTCTTCCAATGCCCGGTATCTTTAAAAGTTTTTCCATAGTGTTTGGAACCTGTCCACCGTATTCGCTAACCAAAATGTTCATGGCAAGCGATATATCTCGCGCTTTGGTTTTATAAAGTCCACATGTTTTAACCGCCTGTTCCAGTTCTAAAATATCGGCGCTTGCAAGCATTTCGGGGGAAGTATATCTTTTAAAAAGCTGTTCGGTTACTATGTTTACCCTCTTGTCTGTGCACTGCGCGGCAAGTCTAACCGCGACGACCAGTTGCCATGCATTTTGATATTCCAAAGTGCATTCGGGAACAGGGTATTCGTTTTCCAAGGCTAGAACGATTGCTTTTGTTCGTTGTTTAATGTTCACAGGTTTTCCTTTCATGCTTTTGTTAACAGTATGATTCAATCGCGTAAATGTCAATAATTTACTATTTAAATTATTTATAGTCTTTTTGAAAAAATTGTGTTATAATGTGAATAATATGTAAACAATTCATAGGTTCAGCTATGTATTTAGGCGGTTTTAATATATTCAATAAAAGTTATTGGGCAAAGAAAACCCATGAAGAGAGGGATTAAATTGAAACAAAACAGAAAAAATTTAAAGCAAAACAAAGGTTTCACGTTGGTTGAATTAATAATTGTTGTAGCTATTATTGCCGTTCTTGCTGCAGTTTTAGCTCCACAATATATTAGATATGTCGAACGAGCGCGACAATCCAACGACCTTCAAATTGCAACCCATCTTATGAAAGCGGCGACGGTGGCGTGCGCCGACCCACACACGGGAGTTCCCCCAAACACGATAATTTATGTAGTTTGGGAAACAGACGATTTTGACGCCGAGGACATTTCCGGAAATGTTTATGTTGACACAGATTATGATTTAGGCACTGCCGGCGACCAACAGTTCGAGCTTAACTTGCTTGAAGAAATTGGTGGAATTATGTCGACCGTTTCCGGTGATAACGCCGGTTCGTGGAACCCTAACCGAAAATTCTATGACCTCGGACCCGCTTTGTCGAGCGCAGCTTTGGAAGACGACTTTAAGTTTTCGATAAACACCTCGACGGGAGATATTGAATTTTGGCAAGCAAAGGTATCAGGGTCACCTTCTGTAAATGAGGGCGACGGCTATGTTTGGTTGGACGTCATCGGAGTTCAAGATTAGAAATCAATATAAAAAGGGCTTTCTTTTCAGAGAGTCCTTTTTTTGTATTGACTTTTAAAGCACGGTTATTCAATACGTATTTAAAACTGTCCGACCACAACCTCCGCCATAAGGCGGAGCTGTTCGGATGCAT
>CAYJLO010000208.1:0-1722 GCA_964370835.1 uncultured Desulfovibrionaceae bacterium | reverse complement strand
AGGGCTAGGAGGGCAGGCAGAAGTAATTTTAACATGGTGATACAAAGCAGGGTATGTAGTGAATAATACCGTACCATCATACAAGAGAAAGCGGGAGAGAGCAAGGTGAATTTTTTTCTTCCATTTTTCTGCCATGACAGGGATATAATGCAGCGCATGCAAATAAAAATTGACATATCCTTGTCAATAAAATATAACATCCCTATGAATACATCCACAATCAAAAGCCTTCGAGAACAACACGGCTACTCTCAAGAAGAGCTAGCAAAAGAACTGGGTGTCAGCCGCCAGACAATAAGCAAATATGAAAATGGCAACAGTCAGCCCAAAAGCAGCACGCTTCAAAAGCTAGAAAAACTCTTTGATGTCAGTAGTTCCGACATCATAAACAACAAAAAGCCAAGGACGATTAGATACGATATTGAGGAAAGCCAGAGTGAGGCGGAGTCAGATATTCGCATCAGCATACCGCAAAGGAACATAGAGAAATTCAAGCAAGTATTCCTCTACATCTTAGAGAAAGTGGGAGCAAAGCCCAATATTGGACAAACTGTTCTTTACAAACTTCTCTACTTCATAGACTTTGATTACTATGAACTCTATGAAGAGCAGCTCATGGGGCTTAGCTACATCAAGAACACCTATGGTCCGACCCCAGTGGAGTTTATAAAAATCGTCAAGAAGATGCAGAAGGAGGGGCAAATAGAAGAAGTAGAAACCCAGTATTTCTCCAAGCGCATGAAAAAATACCTCCCTCTCGTCTCAGCAGACCTGAGCATATTGAGCGGTAGGGAATTACAGAATATCGACATTGTGTTAAACCGCCTATCAGACAAAACCGCCTCAGAGGTATCACACTACTCCCACCTAGATGTACCATGGATCATCGCGGAGGAGCAAGAGATAATAGAGTACGAAAGCGTATTCTACCGAAGCGCGGAAACATCGGTACGACAGGAGACAGAATGATGCTAGAGTATACCAGCTTAGCCTCTTTTGATAAAGAGTTCAAAAAACTCGAAAAGCGATATCGTAGCTTGCGTGAGGATTTTGAGCGAATGAAAAAAGCGGCAATTGAGTTGACATTAACCCGTGGCATAGACAACCAATCAATCGTCAGAATACCCCAATCAGGAACAGCAGACATACACGCCTACAAAGTCAGAAAGTTTGCCTGCAGAGGGTTAAAGGGTGGCGGTCAATCAGGATTACGAGTCATCTTCATTCATGAGGTAGTAAAGCGCAGTATCACATTTGTAGAGATTTATTACAAAGCAGATCAGGCGGTAGAAAACAAGCAGAGGCTAGATGATGCGATCAACTCACTGATCCGATAGTCTATCAGAGTGGGACAGTGCATCTACAGACAGGGCGTGGAGTAGAGCGCGTAACAGACTAAACAGCTCTTCCTGCGCATCGCGTTCAATGGATTGTCAAGGCTAATAGCCTTGGCGACCGTCTGTAAGGTCACCTTTAGTAATTCGCAAGGTGGGTTCGTGAAGGGATTTTCGTCAGATTTTTGTGACTTCGCGCCAGAGCATATATCATATGTAATAAGTGAAGGCGCAAAAAGATACGAAAAGACCAAACGAGCACCCTTGTTAAGTTAACTCTTCGCAGAGTAACGCAGAAAACGAATTGCTAAAGGTGACCTACAACTCCCAGCTGGAAAGCTGCCCGTCTGGCGAAGACGCCCGCTCGGCGAGAGCAAAAGGCAAGGCG
>CAYJLO010000207.1:0-1762 GCA_964370835.1 uncultured Desulfovibrionaceae bacterium | reverse complement strand
AGAGGGGAAACCTTTTTGAAAAAAGGTTCTCCCCTCTCCCCCTCATACTCTCCCTCTCCCCTTCCAAAAACTTTTAATTTAAGCAATCTGATACTTTAAAGTAGTATAGTGTAATGGCAAATAACAAAAAAACCCGAAAAGCTTTAAGCTTTTCGGGTTTTTCAGTTAGCGCGTTTTGAGGGGGGACTGGGGGGAACTTTTTGGCGCTAGCAAAAGTTCCCCCCAGAAAATACAATAAAATACTTGAATTACCCCATATCGTGGGTAAGTACCATATTACGAGCAGCACCGGCTTCATCAAGGCGGCGTACAGGCGTATTGGTAGGCGCGGCCAACAAGGCTTCAGGATTCTCCTGACCAAGTTTCACCACTTCTCTAAGTACTTCGATGAATTCATCAAGAGTTTGCTTGCTTTCTGTTTCTGTGGGCTCAATCATGAGGCACTCAGGAACGATGAGCGGGAAGTATACGGTGGGTGCGTGAAAACCTTTGTCCAAAAGTCCCTTGGCAATATCCAAAGCGCGAGTGCCTTCTGGAGCAGAGGCTACAAATTCATGGGCGCAAATACGTGGGTATGGCACGTCCAAGAAGTCTTCCACCATCTTCTTAATGTAGTTGGCATTGAGCACAGCGTATTCAGAAGCGCGGGTAAGTCCCTCGCCACCAAGGCGCAATACATAGGCATAAGCGCGCAAGAAAATGCTAAAGCTACCATAGAAAGGTGCAATATAGCCTATGGACTTAGGATAGTCATAACCTAAGCAGAAAGTACCATCTTCTTTCTTTTCCACACGAGAAATGGGAAGGTAAGGCACTAAACGCTCAGATACACCCACAGGGCCGGAACCTGGACCACCACCACCATGGGGGGTAGCTAACGTTTTATGCACGTTCCAGTGTACCACGTCAAAGCCCACATCGCCCACACGCATTTTGCCCATGATGGCATTCATATTGGCACCATCATAATAAAGCAATGCGTCTACGGAGCGCATTTTTTCCACGATAAGTTCCAAGTGATCTTCGAAAATACCAAGGGTGTTGGGGCAAGTCATCATGATACCGGCCACTTCATCGTCAAGAGCAGCAATAAGAGCTTCTGGGTCGATGATACCGTCTTTGGAAACGATATTTACCACTTCATAACCACCAAGCACTGCCGAAGCGGGGTTGGTGCCGTGGGCGGCGTCGGGACAAATGATTTTGGTCTTCTTATTACCTTTATCGCGATGATAGGCGGCAATAAGTTGTACACCGGTAAACTCGCCATGGGCACCGGCCATGGGCTGCATGGTATACCCAGCCATGCCGGTGATTTCGCACATGAGTTCTTCAAAATGCCAGATGCATTCCAAAGCACCTTGTGTATAGGCTTCACCGCCGGGGAGTTGAGCTAAAGCCGGATGCACATTGGCAAAACCGGGTAAAGCGCCCATGGCTTCGGTGAACTTGGGATTGTACTTCATGGTACAAGAACCCAAGGGATAGAAATTGCTATCCACACTGTAGTTTTGTTGCGAAAGTAAGGTAAAGTGGCGCACCACGTCCAGTTCAGAAAGCTCAGGCATATTCAAAGAATTCTGACGCAAAAGCCCTTGAGGAAGCAAGTCCTTAGCGCTTTTCGTAGGCGCATGAGGAAGCACACCTGTGCGACCGGCTACGGATTTTTCATAGATTGATTTCATGCGAGAACTCCTTTTACTGCACTGATCATGGCATCAATTTGCGCTGTGGTGGTTTTTTCTGTGCAAGCCACCAAGAG
>CAYJLO010000206.1:0-1765 GCA_964370835.1 uncultured Desulfovibrionaceae bacterium | reverse complement strand
GAAAAACATAGTACACTACTCTGCTTTTGTTTCCTGTTAGGGAGTATAAGACTTAACGAGAGAAAGGCAAGGTGCATTCCAACTTCTCCACTGGGTGGGCAATGAACTCTTTAGCAGAAATATCACCGACACCCATCAAAAGAACTGCTTTCATAACTTACGCCACACCTTTGCCTCATGACTGGTACAACGTGGTGTTGACCTATACAGCGTCAAAGAACTCATGGGACATTCTGACTTTATGATGATCCAAAGATATAGCCACCTTTCCCCAGAAGGACTGAGGAAAGCGGCCATGGTGATTGAGTGAAAAATCATTTACTGCTTTTATCTAACATTAAAACTCTCATAAATAAAGAAATAACGCGATAAATAGCTAGTACCGCGCTAAAACCAAAAGCACACATAAAATAACCAAGTGGCAAATCAAATACTTTCAACTCAGGAAAAATTGCAATTAAAAATGCTAAAAACAGTGCAAAAAAACACCAAATAATTGCTTTCCAATGATAAGAAATTATTTCATAAAAAACATTTGATGTTTTCAAACTTTTGATGACTCGTCTATCTTGTAAGGTAAAAAATATTGACAATGATGTAGAGATAAACCCACAACTTATTGAAAACAAAACAAAAAAAGCATTACTAAGTTGCCTTAAAGTTTCTAAAGAAAAATCAATTTCACCCCATAATAGTAAAAGAAATACAATTATCCCACTTAGTAATGGATATATATTTTCAAGTTTAACTATTGGCATTTCCGCTTAATTCTTGATAGTTTTGAGCGATAGCATCACAAGCTACTCGCATCAGATGATTAGTATTAATTGAGCGTCCATTCATCTCTACATTTCCAATATGTATAAGACGGTCTTGTAATAAATCAATGACAGATGTTACAGCTGAGTCATCTTCCTTTCCTGAAACTTCTACAGCCATAACAGTATCCGTACCAGATGTTCTGGAGTAATTAGCAAAAAATGAGGCTATATTTTTTATCTTTTCCGTTAATGCTATATTTTTTCTACCTACACTAAAAGAAATATCTACATATGGTTCAGTTAAAAGCTCATGAAAGGTAAGTTTTTCATTTGCACTAAGATTTGATTCACTTATAAAGGATAAATCTTCCCTCCCAGCTATTTTTAAGCGTAATTTTTTCAGCATATTACACCTAGTAAAACGCTCAAGGGCGTCGCTTCTAAGTATAGGCAAAAGCTGGGCTTTTAGTTCAGGAAAAATATCATTTACTATTTTCATTATATTATTAGCTGATATAGAGTAGCGATTTCTCTGAACAGAAACAACATTTAAATCTCTACTATAAGCAATACTTACGTCTTCTCCAAGCCCTTCATCATCGTCCAATTCTAAAACTGTTCTTTCCCCACGAATATTCGTTCTTGAAGGAATTTCATTCATTCTAATTTTTGTAAATAAGTATGCAGTATATCTAGTTAGTGGTAAAGATTCTAATAGAAAACATGTTGCCCCATCTATGTCGCATAGCCTATGTTCTGTAGCCATGGTTGCCATTTCGTTTAAGGCTTCTTCAAAAGATACGGGAGATGCTTCATCAATCTTGACAGAAAAAAAATCAAATTTTACTGCAGGCATATCTAACCTCATATATTAAATTTTTTTGTTATACCTAAACATCCTCAAAGTAGTCACCATCAATTTTCTTAATCGTATACGTATTATACACTGAAACGCCAACATTATACTCAATCATGTACTGAGTCAGCTCAAAGCCGTCTATGAG
>CAYJLO010000205.1:0-1785 GCA_964370835.1 uncultured Desulfovibrionaceae bacterium | reverse complement strand
TTGATTGAGAGAATTCTCACATTGGCTAGGTCTCACAGAAATGCGGGACCTAGCCAGTTTTTTTAGCTATGAAATTTCTAGTTCTATTACTCCTCGTTCAATTATCCTTTCTCTACGCGCAGAGCAATACAAGTGCGCTTATCCCTTACCCTAATCATATTGAATTAGCGGAAAAGGGGGAGGGCTATTTCTCCCTTTCTGAAAAGGTGAGTATCGTTCATAATCTGCCTAGCCATTCTATCTGCTTGCAGGAACTTGAGAAAATTGTCAAACAGCACACGGGCATCCAACTGAGGGATAATAAAGAGGCGACGCGTATCATTGAACTTCTGATTGATCCCAGTATTCAGGGTGAAGAGGGCTATATCTTACATGTCACTCAGCAGAAAATATCCCTGAAAGGGCGCAGCAACACAGGCGTACTCTATGCCCTGATGAGCTTGGATCAGATTTTATTAGGAGATGTCTTGCATACGGCGCAAAAGCGCATTGAGGCTGTGAGAATAGAGGATAGCCCACGCTTTGCCTTTCGTGCTTTGATGCTTGACCCTGCACGTCATTTTTTACCTGTAGAAGATGTCAAATTCTATATCAGAGAAATGGCGCGTTACAAATACAATACCCTGCAACTGCATCTTACCGATGACCAAGGATGGCGCATGGAGATTAAATCCCATCCCGGCCTCACAGAGCTTGGCGCGAGACGCAATCCTAATGCCGCAGCTGCTCAGGGCATGGATAATGGCTTTTATACCCAAGAGGAGCTCAAGAGCCTCGTTGCCTACGCTGCGCAGTATGGTATAGATATCATCCCAGAGATTGACGTACCCGGTCACACCGCAGCACTCTTGGCAGTCTATCCTCATCTGGCTTGCAGTCATAGGCAAAATGAAAAAATCAACATAGGAAAAAGCGTCAATGTGATGCTATGCGCCAGCAACAAGGATGCTAGCAAGGTGCTGGCAGACATCATCAAGGAAGTGGCAGAGATATTTCCCTCTCCCTACATCCACTTGGGCGGTGATGAGTCTCATATTGAAAGCAATTGGGCAAAATGCGAAAAGTGCCAGTCGTTGATGAAGGAGAAATCCTACACCAAGCCAGCCCAGTTGATGAATGACTTTTTTGCGCCACTCTTTGCCAGCGTGAGAGAGCACAAGAAGCGCGCCATGCTATGGTGCGAACTAGATTCTGCCTACATGCCCGCGCATGAGTACCTCTTTGACTATCCGAAGGATGTCGTGCTCATCACATGGCGCAATGGATTAACGCCAAAATGTATAGAGCTCACTCAGAAAAGCCAGCATTCCCTTATCATGGCACCTGGTGAGTACTGCTACTTTGATTACCCGCAACACCCAGGTGATTTGCCAGAATTTAATAACTGGGGCATGCCCGTCACCAGCTTGGAAAAATGCTACCAACTTGATCCAGCTTACGCTTTGGGAGAAAAGGAGCAAGCCCATATCATGGGCGTCAATGGTACACTTTGGGGCGAGGCAATCCAGAATATTGACAGGGCAATGTACATGACCTACCCCCGCGCGCTTGCCTTGTCCGAGGCAGGCTGGACAGAGATGAAGCACCGCAATTGGGATTCCTTTAAACAGCGACTCTATCCCAACGTGCTAAGTCTCATCAAACGCGGTGTGTTCGTCCGAGCCCCATTTGAGTTAAAGAAAAGATAAGCAGCTGTGCGGATTTATCATGCCCCAGATATATCATATTGGGATGAAAAAAACATATCAAGCAGCCCACCTCATATGATTGAGGTGGGCTTACATA
>CAYJLO010000204.1:0-1796 GCA_964370835.1 uncultured Desulfovibrionaceae bacterium | reverse complement strand
TGGGTTTATTATTTTCAGTGCTACTTACTTAGCACCATGTTGTTTGAGTAATCTCGCAATCCATACCATTCCTTTTAAGCTTGCGATATCAAGTGCTGAATCGCCATTATTATCTTCTATATTGGGATCTGCCCCTGCTTCAAGAAGTACCTTTACAGCACGTTCTACTATATCTTTATTAAACTTCTGATGCTCCTCAATAGCATATACTAGTGCTGTTTGTCCTTGCTTGTTTTGAATATTGAGATTTGCACCTGCCTTTATAAGAATTTCTAAGCTCTCCTGAGAATTATATATGCTCCCATAAGGTTCATCAGGGTTTTGAAGGCCTGTTTCGGGATCACGTAGATGACCCATAGCATCTATTATTATAGTAGCATACATGAGTGATGTTTTGCCAAAACTGTCATAAGCTCTGTCCTCAATGCGTGCACCCTTCCTAAGGAGATATGAAACAACTCCAGCTCTGTTATTATAGGCTGCCGACATAAGTGCAGTTACTCCAGCACTACTGTGTCTTGCGTTTACATCGCCACCTCTTGCAAGAAAGTCTCTCACACCTTGAGTATTGCCATTACCAGCATCAACTATAAATTTATCAACACTGCTCGTGGCTGCCTGTGCTACAGAGCTTTTTGAACCAACGCAAGCGGTGATGAGGGCAAGGCTTAAAAGCATAATGAGGGTAAGGTTAAGTTTTTTCATGGTAATTCCTTTTGTTGTGGTTATGGGTTTATTATTTATATCATCTTTATAATTTAAAAGCGTAGCGTATGGACTCCACGCCTAATATCTGTAAAACTCGCTTCGCTCGTTGACAGCTATTACGGCTCTGAGTGACAGGACGAAGTTTTGCTTAACAATAAATTTTGTTGCATAAGCAAAGTCAATGTTCTGTCATTCAGAGGAAGTGTACGCAAGTACACGACGTAGGAATCCATGTCTTTTGCTTTTGTATTTAGAGCCTTTCATCTTCACTTACTTCGCACCATATTTCTTAACAAGCTGTATCATATCTGCATTTTTTGATTTTTGGGCAAGGCTTAGTGGTGTTTGTCCGTCATCGCTCTTAGCATTGGCATCTGCCCCTTTTTCTAAAAAAAGCTCAGCCATTTTTGCATTACCTTCGGAGCTTAAATTGGTATTGCCCATAAACATACTAGCAGGGGCAGTTTCAAGAGCGGCAAAGCGAGAAAGTACAGATAATAAGGGCGTATATCCGCTTGAGTCCTTTACATTCACATCTGCCCCATACTCCACTAAAAGAGCCGCAAGTCTAGCATTGCCCCACATGACGGCAGAGCCTAGGGGAGTCTGCCCAAGATCATCTTTTACATTAACCTTTGCACCATGCTCTAAAAGAAGGCGTACACTGGCATTGTTAATAAATTTTCTACTACATACTTCTTGAAGGATGGTATCCCCATTATTATCCAGTGCATTAACATCAGCACCCTTTTCTATTAATATCCTAACCACTTGTACTTGATCATACTCAACATTATAGCCTGTAATCTTAGCAGCAAAGCCAAGGGCAGTTGTGCCATATTTATTCTTGGCGTTTATATGAACACCTCGTGATAATAAAAATTCCACCACATGCATATGCTTATTACGCACGGCTTGCATGAGGGCATTATTGCCCTTGTCGTCGGTGGTATTAATTTCATAGCCTCTATTATCAAGAAAGTCTTTTACCGCAGTTAAATCCCCATTTCTTGCCGCCTCCACCAAGGCATTGGCATGGGCATCTGCCGCAAACAATAAGGACAGACACAAGCATAGAGTTATAATGA
>CAYJLO010000203.1:0-1812 GCA_964370835.1 uncultured Desulfovibrionaceae bacterium | reverse complement strand
TGGTCAAGATGTGACGCAAGTTTTGGCGACGACGCTTAAACTTGCCACTTCCTGTGACTTCAAAACGCTTGGCAGCAGCACGCCGAGTTTTAATCTTAGGCATACTATTCTCCTAAAAAATTTTACAAACAGTAATTAATCCAAACAATTACGCTATATTGTTATGCAAAACACAAAATTTTGCAAAGCGTTAATAGCGCAAAGAAGCCGTAACTTGCCCTAAAATACATTGAAAGGCAAGAACAAAAACAAAAAATTTCGCGCTATTTTTTGGGGATGAGTAACATTTGTAGGGTACGCCCTTCAGAGCGTGCCTCTTGATCCACCTTGGCAATATCTTGTGTATCTGCCACGATGCGCTCAAGTATGGATAACCCCCTATCTTTATGTACAATTTCACGCCCACGGAAGAATACTGTCACCTTACAGCGATCCCCTGCTTCAATAAAACGGCGAATATGGCGCACCTTGGTTTCATAATCATGGTCGTCAGTTTTTGGACGTACCTTGATTTCTTTAATTTGCACCACAGTTTGCCTTTTTTTGGCTTCCTGTTTCTTTTTTTGTTGCTCATATTTGAACTTACCATAGTCCATAATACGGCATACAGGTGGATCAGCAGTTGCTGCAACTTCCACAAGGTCAAAGCCTAGCTCTTTGGCTGAGGCAATGGCTTCATTGCGGTCAAGTATTCCCAATTGTTCACCTTCCGCACCAATAACACGCACTTCACGAGCACGTATCATTTCATTGCGGCGTACACTATCTTGCGGCATTTCGCGCCGCGGTCTCATATTAGGCGAAGCTATAACGCATACCTCTCTGCTTAAAGGGTTGTTCACACTCAGCCTTAATCATTTCTATCACCTCAGCGGGTGTTTTTAGGCCAAGGTTATCTCCATTGCGCAAACGCACGTTAAAGCCTTGCGCATCCACTTCTTTATCACCAATAACCAAAATATACGGCACCTTACTAAGTTGTGCCTCACGGACTTTGAAGCCCAGTTTCTCATTGCGTAAATCGGCAGAAACCCTAATACCATTACTATTCAAAATTTCTTCGGCTTGTAATGCAAATTCATTATGGGCATCGGTTACCGTTAAAATGCGGGCTTGCTCTGGTATAATCCATGTGGGCAAAGCACCCGCATAGTGCTCAATTAAAATACCTATAAAACGCTCAAGCGACCCCATAATGGCTCTATGTACCATTACTGGCCTGTGGCGTTCACCGTCTTGGCCCACATATTCAAGCTCAAAACGCTCTGGCAATGTAAAATCAACCTGTATGGTAGAACATTGCCACTCTCGCCCGATAGAATCAAGCAATTTAACATCTATTTTTGGCCCGTAAAATGCGCCGTCACCTTCATTAATAGTATATTCAATACCCACACGCTCTGCGGCTTGCTTAAGGGCAGAAGTTGCAAGTTCCCAAGCCTCATCTGTACCAATGGACTTTTCTGGCCTTGTGGAAATTACAACCTTATAGTCAAAGTCAAACAAGTTCATCAAATCACTAATAAGCTTAATGACGTCAATAATTTCTTGCTCCAACTGGTCTGGCATACAAATAACATGCGCATCATCTTGTGTAAACTGCCTTACACGCATAAGCCCATGCAATACGCCAGATTTTTCATGCCTATGCACAAGGCCAAGCTCAAAATAACGCTGTGGTAAATCACGATAACTACGCAAGGCATTCTTATAAATAAGCATATGCGCAACGCAGTTCATGGGCTTTACGCCATAGGCATCATCTTCAATATTGGTGAAATACATATTTTCACGGTAATTGTCATAATGGCC
>CAYJLO010000202.1:1804-1926 GCA_964370835.1 uncultured Desulfovibrionaceae bacterium | reverse complement strand
TAAGTGTGGTGGAAGGCTGGACCAGCGAAAACTTTAAAATACATTGTTACACAGCTCTTGAGCATGTACTTATTCACGGTGCCACAGAAATTGTGGCCGTCTCCAATTCCTTACGCTCACGT
>CAYJLO010000202.1:0-1587 GCA_964370835.1 uncultured Desulfovibrionaceae bacterium | reverse complement strand
AGAAATAGCCAATCACTATAATGCATTAGACGTACAAGTTATGCCTTCTCTTTCAGAAGGTATGCCTTATGCGGCTTTAGAAGGTATGTGCCTTTCTCTGCCCATGGTAGCCAGTGACGCAGGAGGAATTCCCGAAGTGGTTATCAATGGAGGCACAGGCTTACTCTTTCCTTCCAATAATCTTGCAGGCTGCACCAAGGCCCTTTTGCGCATAAGTGGAGATGCTCCCTTACGCATGCGCCTTGGACAAGAAGGTAAAGCTCGCGTGGGGCAACATTTTAGCCCAAGGGCCAGAACACAACACTTTATAGATTTATATCAAAGCTTAAGATGAGGATACTATGGGATTTTTCACACGTTTTTCTTTGGCAGTGCGGCGTAGAGAAACGCCTTTTTACGACGCTGTCTACCGTTTTGCCAAAGTGCTTTTTTCCGTAAATGTACCCTGCATTCCCGGCCTGCACCGTTTTTTGTACAGTGAATGGGACATGCGCACCCGCTCTTGGCATGAGTTTTGGCGTGTGGTGTATTATGAGCCTATGTTTAAAGCACGTTGCCGAAAAGTGGGTAAAAGGTTTCGCCTTGAATATGCCGGTAATGGCATTTGCCGTGTTTTGGGAAATATGGACATCTTCCTAGGCGATGATGTAACGACCTTTGACAATATCGGCCTTAGCGGCACACGCGTATACGATGCTCCGCAACTGCACGTTGGCTCCCAAACCTATGTGGGGCCCAGTTGCATTTTTAACATTGCCAAAGAAGTACGCATAGGCTCCCATACCATAGTGGGTTCAAATAATTTCTTTGGCGACAACCCCGGTCACCCCAGTCATCCTGTACGACGCATGGTACCCGGTGGCGGCCTACCGGAAAAAGAGCGTATTGCCCCCATTGCTATTGGCGATCATTGCTTTTTAGGGCGTGATTGTTTTTTCTATCCTGGTACAAAAGTGGGAGACGGTGTTATTATACGCTCCCAAAGCACCGTTTCAGGCAATATTCCTCCTTTTGCCATGGCTGGAGGCAGTCCTTGTAAGGTCTCGCGTCTCATGTTTATCCCAGAAGAAATGCGAAGCGTAGCTGGTGAAGAAAAATACGCCCAATGGATAGCAGAACAAGAAGCCTATATGCAAAAATACCCTGATACCAAAAGAGCACATTATGATAGTTACGTGGTATAAAAAATGTAAACATGCCCTGTTCTCTCACAAACAAGAACAAGCAAAGCACAACAACCCCGTAGTATTACAACTACTTGTAGTTTTAGACATGGGCGGTGCTGAGCGTCTGGCTCTCTCTATTTTAGAAAAAAATAAAGACCATATGCAAGGTGTTGTGGGAGCCATATATAGTAGCAGTAGCCAACAAGGTGACGTGGCAAAGCTTGCTGAATCTCTACACATTCCACATTTCAACTTAGAAGCAGGAAAGTGCGGAAGACTTCAAATCATCTGGCGCCTTTACCGCGCATTACGTAAGCATAAGATAGATTTAGTACACACCCATGCCGCTTATTTGCTGAACTTTGCCGTACCCGCCGCCAAGCTGGCCGGCATTCCTGTGGTCTTTACCGAGCACTCCACT
>CAYJLO010000201.1:0-1927 GCA_964370835.1 uncultured Desulfovibrionaceae bacterium | reverse complement strand
CCTTTGCTGTTGATATATTCGCAGTTTTTGTGGGGGCTTATGCTAAGCGTTGAGCAAAAATAATCATATCCGTTTTGATTTGCAAAATCAGCCGTTTTTTCAAGCCTCAACGATATACATGCATCGCAACGTTTGCCGTGTTCCGGCTCGTCCTCAAGTCCGTTTGAAACTGCTAAAAACTCGTCGACAACATATTCCGTTGCAATAAGTTCAACGTCCGGGTGATGCATGTCGCAAAGCTTTTGAAGCTCAGCAAGTCTTTTTTCATACTCGTAAAACGGAAATATATTGGGGTTGTAGAAAAAGACGGTTATATCAAATTTATCTTCCAAAACGTTCAACACATGTGTAGAACAAGGAGCGCAACAACTATGTAACAAAAGCTTTGGTTTTTGCCCCTTTGGCAAAGACGAAATGATGTTTTGCATTTCTGTTTGATAATTTTTCATTATAAGTATCTGTTCCCTTCTTGTTGCTTTAGGCGATCTTTCCGTGTCAGTTTATAAAACGCTAAGTTTAGGTTGTCATATCAACCGAAAACTACCAAACTAAACCCTTCGACAAAATGTTCATAAAAATTTAACTTTTGTAAGTTATTATAACATGAGTTATACCTAATATGATACAACAACCGAGATGATTTTTAAAGTTGTTTTAAAGTGTTAACAAAATCAATTAGATGTGTTATAATGATATTTTAGAAATGGTTTTTATAAACACACAACGTAATAAACTGTCAACGAGTCAAAACGTCTCAACGAAACTTGGAGGGTTTTCCAAATGAATAACTTTAACAACAACGGACCATACAATCCGTATAATCAAAATAAACCGAATCCACAAGCTATGCCGCAAGGACAAGTTCCCCCAAACGGTAACGTGCATTCCGGGCCTTTCGCGCCGGGAACGGGCGGAGTTTTCAAAGCAGGCGCGCAACCGCCCTCGCCGATGCCTCAAAACGGGGCAATGCCTCCCAACATGTTTCGTCAGGGTATGCCTCCTACGCAAACGCCGCAAAGCACGGTTCCTATGCGCCAACCTATGGCAGGACAACAAAACCCAAGCATGCCGACGCCGTACACGGCGGGCGCGCCTGTCCAAAACCAAACGTTTCGCGCGGGTAATCAAGCAGTTCCCGGTAGCGGCGGAATGTTTAGCGCAAACGAATTGAAACAGCTTGAAAGCTTAGCAAGCGACCCAAAGCTTGGAGCGGCTATTCCGGCAAACAACCAAAATCTAGACGACATCTTGGGAACGCTTGGTGTGAGTAATGCTCAAAAACAACCGAACGCAGCCCCAAACAGTTTAGGTCAAACTGACGTTGCTCCAAATCAAAACGAAACACAACCTTTGGACGACGGCACCACTCCCACCGAACAAAATAAAAGACCCGAGCCGTTTGGCAAAAAACTTGAAAGCGACCTTAACGAAAAGTTCCCGTCGCTAGCTTCTCGCGTTCCGCCCCCTGCCCAAAATTCGCGCGCGAGGGCAAAGATTGCCGCAGGTTCGGGAGACGACGGTTCAAATGGAACAAACGGCGACAAAAAAGCTTCGGGGTCGAAAGGCTCTAACGGCAACTCTTCCGGTAAAAAGAAAAAGAAAAAACGCGGCAAAAAAACAAAGCTTAGAATAGCTATGGAGATTTTGCTCGGGTTCGTGTGTCTTGGAATAATCGCCGGTTGCGGCGTGCTTGTTGCTATGGCTTCCTATGTTTCAAACGCAACAGCGGACGACGGAGACATGCTAGACCTCAACGCAGTTAAGCTTACCTATTCGACTATATTCATGGCGTACGACGAAACGGTCGGCGATTATGTCGAATATCAAAGGATATATGACGGTGAAAACCGCCGGTGGATTGAACTGGGCGACATGCCGGATCATCTCATCGATGTTATCATAGCCTCGGAAGACCACGGTTTTTTTG
>CAYJLO010000200.1:0-1932 GCA_964370835.1 uncultured Desulfovibrionaceae bacterium | reverse complement strand
CGGAGCCACAACCATTACTGGTGGTGCTGGTGCTGACAATGCTGGTGGAGGTGCTCTTCTTGGCTTAAATGACGCTACATCTACTGCCACTGTAGCAAGCTTAACCATTACAGGTGGTGCTGGTGCTGACAATGATGGTGGTGCTGCTAGTGTTACCACTGCTGCTGATGCTACCCTTAATATCAATGGTGCCGTAAGTATTACAGGTGGTGCTGGTGGTGCTGCCGTAGGTGGTGATGCTGGTGTAAATAGTGGCAATGCCAACCTAAAAGGCCAAATCACTGGTGGTCAAGCTGTAACTATCACTGGTGGTAATGCTGGCGTTGAAGCTGGTGGTAGTGCTGTCTTAATATTAGAAGACGGTACTGCTGGCAATCAGCAAAGCTCAGTTGGGGCCATTAAGCTTCAAGGTGGCTTGGGTGCAACTGAACGAGCTGGTACAGCGGAATTAGAGTTAGACGATGTTACTGCCCTTGGAAATGTAGAAGTTCTAGCTGGTAATTCCGCTGACGCAATGGGTGGTTTAGCTAGATTTACCGCCAATAGCCTTAATGCGGCTGGCAAAGCCATAACTGTTACCGCTGGTAAAGCTGGTACTGCTGCTGCGGGTGGTGGTGCTGATGCTGGCCTTAATGTAGCCAACGCCGTACAGGGTGCAAGCCTAAGCTTAACTGGTGGTGCTGGCTCTGCTGATGCCGCAGTAGCTGGTGGTGATGCCACTGCAAGCATAGGTGAAGGTTCAAATATAGCTGGTGCTGTTACCCTTCAAGGTGGTGCTGGTGGTGCTTTTGCAGGTGCTGCCCTAGGTGGCAATGCAGTGCTAACCGTTAATGGTGGCCATAATATGCGTATTGGTTCATTAACCATGACTGCTGGTGCTGACGGCGCTCATGCTGATGCCAAAGGTGGTAAAGCTATGGTAAATATCGCTAACGGTGAATTAACCATCAACAGTGACCTTAGCACCACTGCCTCAAAGCTTGTAGCTAGTGCCTCCAACCATGGAGAAATCGCTATCGCTGCTGCTGGTGAATTAGATGTTAAAAATTTAACTTTAACTTCTGACGCAGCCCAAACTATCACATTAGGTGGTGCAACTTCTAGAATTGATGTTGACACCCTTACTGTTGTAAATACTTCTAAGGCCGATGAAAATAACTTAACAATTAACAAAGGTACTTTGGAAATCTCTGGTGCAGAGTCTGGTAGCGGCGTAGCCTTAACTGCTGGTACTGTGACATTAGATGCTACTGGTACTCTTGAATTTGGAGATGCTCAATCACCTCACCGTGGTGGCGACATCAATGCCAAAATCAGCACAGCTGTTGCTGGTAAAGTTCAGGTAGTAGGCGGCACATGGGCTGCTAAGCAGGCTATTGACCTTGGTGCTACTGGTACTCTTCTTATGACTGCTGGTACATTTGATGCGTCTGGCACAACTCTTAAAGCCGCGGCTGATAAAATTACCACAAGTGCTGGTTCTACATTGGTAGTAAATAGTACAAGTGCAGGCTTTAACGCTGATACTGGTGCTTTTACCGCGAAAGATTTAGGTGCTACACAAGCCAATGTTGCTGGTGCTGTAACCATTGCAGGCCTTACCGCAAAGTCTGATGTTGCTTATGCAGATTATAGAACTAAATATGTTGACGAAGCTGCTGGACTATTTACTGGTGCTGCATCCCTTAACCTTCTAAACATTACACCTGACCTTACAGGCGCAACACTTGGTAATGTAGATCCTACTAAAGACGTTTCTGGCGACACAAGCCTTGGTAACTATGCAGTAGCCATAGGTACCGGTACTGTAACTGGTAACACTGTTGTAGGCTCTGTAACTGGACAAGGCGATGTTGCAGTAAGTACTGGCAAAAGCTTAGAAATCACAGGTAAAAATGCAGCTAATGGCGTACTTCTTGATGGTAACATCAA
>CAYJLO010000199.1:0-1986 GCA_964370835.1 uncultured Desulfovibrionaceae bacterium | reverse complement strand
GAAAAAAAGATTGGACGCCCAAAGACATTAATCTCTCTATACGAAATAAATACCAGTAACGAAAAAAACGAATTTAACGAATTTAACGAATTTAACGAAATAAAAGGGCGAGCCTAATGTTGATTTATTTCGTAATTTCGCTTTTTTCGTTAATTCGTTTTACCTACAGGCTTGAGTCATGTTGCGTCACTAAGTCTTTAAGCCAGCCTACCCATTGTATATACACGGTGTCCGCGCTTTGCCGTGGTCTTAGTATATCCTACTGTGACTGGCGAGGGGTTGCACCCCTTCGAACCCTGCAAATAAAAAGGCAACTAAAATGAATAACGCTCCTGAACGCATCATACGAAATGCCATTATTAATATGCGTGTAACATCTGATGAAAAAGACATCATCACCGCCAAGGCTAAAGCGCAAGGTCAAACCGTCACCGATTTTTTGCGCCAGCGAGCTCTTGATTATCGCTTACGGCAAACACCACTGGAAAAAGAACGAATTAGAGAACTTGCTCGCATTGGTGCTAATATCAATCAGCTTGCACGGTGGGCAAATACCTATAAGCGGCATGGGGAGACTGTGCAGATATTAACCGCCTTAGCAAGCCTTGAGCATACCATAAAAACGAATGCTAAAAATGATATGGAGGAAAGTGCATAATGTACATGAAAGTCTTCCCTCATGGGCAAGGTAACGGATATGCACCTACATATTATTTGGTACGTCAAGATTATCATGGGCGTGATGAAAGTCCACCTCAAGTGCTGCGTGGCAATGTGGAAACTACAAGACAGCTCATAGACACTTTGGAAACTAAGTGGCGATTCACGGCAGGGGTGCTGTCATGGCATCCCGATGACAAGGTTACGGAGGAACAGGAAGAAAAGCTTATGGATGATTTTGAGTCTGTGGCTTTTGCAGGACTGGAAACTGACCAACGTAATATCTTATGGGTGCGTCACAGCCATGCAGGGCATCATGAATTACATTTTGTCATTCCTAGAGTGGAATTACATAGCGGCAAGGCATTTAATCCATGTCCCCCAGGTTGGCAAAAGCATTTTGATGTGTTTCGTGACCTTCATAATATTCGTGAGCAATGGGCAAGACCTGACGACCCAGCACGAGCACGGCTATTTACGCCAGAACAAGCAGATTTGAATCGGGCAAGGCTTTTACGTTGGGGCAAGAAACTCAAACAAGATGAACGTGCCAATGCAAGACAAGGGGCCAAGGAAGCTATAAATAACTATATACGCACAGGCATTGAGCAAGGTCAAATTACAAATAGGCAAGACATCATAAAATCATTGCAAGATGCAGGGCTTAAGCTCAATCGTGTAGGCAAAGATTACATTACCGTGCAAGACCCCGACAGTGGGGAAAAATTACGCTTAAAAGGACAAATATATGCAGAACAATGGAAATACACTGGCCTCCCTAACCGAGAGGATGAAGATGAAAACGGAAGAAAGCAGGCAGACCGCCGAGCAGATGACGCAAGAACAGTTCAACGCCTTGAGCAAGAACTTGCTAAAATCATCCAAAACCGCCTTGAATACAACAGAAAACGCTATCCACCAAGAGCTTACGACCTTGGAAGAGAGCTTTTCCAAACGCTGCCAGATGGTGCACCGCTCCTTGAGTATCAACACGGGGCTGACGGTGCTGGCCATAGTGGTGGCAATCATCATGGGCGGTATTGGGATGACGACCTACTACCAGTATCAACTCAAGAGTTTGCAGAAAGAAATAGAAATCCTGACAGCGAAGTCCAACAATTTGAAAAATCAAAGGAACCTCTGGGAAGCAAAAACATGGGGTTTGGAACTGCACAAGGCCGAGAACGGACACTTCATACTTCTCCCCAAAGGGGCACAGGTAGACTCAGAACTATGGAAAGTGGGCAACAAGGACGCTTTACGTCTGATAACCGAGAGCAAATAGGAGCAACCCATGACAGAAATAGAACATATCCTAGCCAATAC
>CAYJLO010000198.1:0-2009 GCA_964370835.1 uncultured Desulfovibrionaceae bacterium | reverse complement strand
CGGCTATATTTATCCCGTTTATCACACAAGAGCTTTTCCAAAAGGGCGCGGCGTTGTACTATGGCTTAAATGCCCTTAGCAATAGCATGATACTTTGCGACAGAAAACAGCTTAAAAACCCTAACGGTCTGATACTTGGTACGCCCGGTAGCGGCAAGAGCTTTGCCGCAAAGCGTGAAATGGTAAATGTGTTTCTCATTACTGACGACGATATGATTATCTGTGACCCAGAAGCCGAGTACGCGCCACTTGTGGAGTGCTTAAACGGGCAAGTGATACGCATTTCACCGACCACGGCGCAGTATGTAAACCCTATGGATATAAACCTAAATTACAGCGAGGACGATAACCCACTTGCATTAAAGAGTGACTTTATCCTTTCCCTTTGCGAGCTTGTTGTGGGCGGCAAGGACGGCTTACAGCCCATTGAAAAGAGCGTCATTGACAGAGCTGTACGAAATGTGTACCGTCCTTTCCTTGCATACCCACACCCCGACAAAATGCCGATTTTGGGTGACCTTTACCACGAACTATTGAAGCAACCCGAAGCAGAAGCGGAACGCATAGCGGCGGCACTTGAACTATATGTAACGGGAAGCCTTAACATCTTCAATCACCGTACCAATGTAGAGCTTGAAAATCGCCTTGTATGTTTTGATATAAAACAGCTTGGAAAACAGCTCAAAAAACTTGGTATGCTTATAGTACAAGACCAGATATGGAACAGAGTTACTATAAATCGTGCCGAGAAAAAAGCAACCCGTTACTATATGGACGAGTTTCATTTGCTACTTAAAGAAGAACAAACGGCGGCATATTCTGTTGAGATATGGAAGCGTTTTAGGAAATGGGGAGGCATACCGACAGCCATAACGCAGAATGTAAAAGACCTTTTGGCAAGCCGTGAAGTTGAGAATATTTTTGAAAACTCCGACTTTGTTTTAATGCTCAATCAAGCGGCGGGCGACCGTGAAATACTTGCAAAGCAACTCGGCATATCACCACAGCAGATGAAATATGTTACACATACCGAAGCCGGCGAGGGGCTTATTTTCTTTGGAAATGTGACCTTGCCTTTTGTTGACCGTTTCCCAAAAGACACAGAGCTATACAGGGTAATGACAACGAAGCCGGAGGAAGTTTAAGACGATAATTCATGAGTTTTGTGTAGAATTTGAAATTTAGATGTGATATAATTAATAAAAAACCAAGGAGGATGTACAATGAATGCCGATGATATTATTAAAAAATTAGCAGATTCTGGTGTTCCATTAAAGAGCAGAAAAAGACTGCCAAATGATACTGGCGAACAACTTACATTTGAAAATGGTGGAATAGTTAATGCCTACGACAAAGGCAGTTATAATGTGCAAGGAAAGAACCTTTCAGAGATTAAGTCGATTCTATCCAATGAAAACAACGAAGCATCCCCCTGCACTACGCCTAAAAATGTTTTTGTTGTTTACGGACATGATAGCATTTCAAGAACACAATTAGAAGCAATGCTTAGGCGATGGGAAATAGAGCCGTTGATATTGGATCAACTTCCATCAGAAGGACAAACAATTATTGAAAAACTGGAAAACTATACACAAAAAGCGCATTATGCTATTGTTCTAGCTACTCCTGACGATGAGGGGCATATTGCAAATCGTGCTGATGAAAAACAATTTCGCGCAAGACAAAATGTTGTCCTTGAATTAGGCATGTTACTTGCAAAATTAGGAAGAAACAAGGTAGCAATACTTATTAAAAACCAAGCAAGCATGGAGAAACCATCTGATATTAGCGGTTTAGTTTATATTCCATTTGTTGACAATGTAGAGGATGCAAAAACACAGCTCTATAAAGAAATGTGTGCCGCAGGATTTACAATAAATCCTCAAAAACTATAATTTAAGAAAACCCGCCCATCGTGGCGGGTTTTCTTATGCCCAAAAGGAGGTGCTAACTTTCAATGACCCACTAAAACCCCGTGATAAAATCACACAGAAAATGAGCCGTGACGG
>CAYJLO010000197.1:0-2042 GCA_964370835.1 uncultured Desulfovibrionaceae bacterium | reverse complement strand
AAATAGTGCGCATTGAAGATTTGTACCTAAATTCTTTCTTTTTATATTTTGCAAAGTCATATGCGTCATCTAAGACTTTTGTGTATCATTATTTCCCTCCAAAACAACTCAATCACCTTGAAAAATCCGCGGCGCGTGGTATTGATTGCTATCGAATGTATTGTGAATTGCCAAAAAAATTTATTGATTATGGTTTAGCAGAAGAAAAAGTACAGTTATTTCGAAAGATAATTTTAATGTATCTTGTTTTTAATATGGGAAGAATTTTTGACTATTTTAAAAATGTAGATTATAAAAACCTTTTTAGTGAACATTCTGAGAACTTAGAAAAAATCCTAAAGTATGGCACAAAAAAGGAGTACACCTTGGCTTTTTTACTTATCAATACAAGTAACCTTAATAAAATTCTAGATGTTAATAGCTATAATTTAACTGTATAGGAAAGAGTGAATGAATAAAACTGTACTTATTCTTGGTGGAGATGGTTTTTGTGGTTGGGCTACAGCGCTACATCTATCTGCAAATGGCTACCACGTTGTTATCATCGACAATTTATCCAGAAGAAAAATAGATATTGAATTAGGCATAGAATCACTCACTCCGATCGCGACAATAGAAAAAAGAATTGCTACTTGGAAAGAAGTAACAGGTAATGAAATAGACTATATTAACATTGATATAGCCAAAGAATATGAATTGCTACTTTATACAATACAAAAAACACAGCCTCAAGCAATAGTACACTTTGCAGAACAAAGGGCTGCGCCGTACTCAATGCGTAATCCAAAGTGTAAAAGATATACAGTAGATAATAATCTAAATGCAACCCATAATGTTTTGTGTGCTATCGTTGAATCAGGTTTAGACATTCATTTAGTACATCTGGGCTCTATGGGGGTATATGGTTATGAAACAATAAATATGCCTATTCCTGAAGGCTATTTACCCATAACAATAACAAATAGTGAAAATGAAAGGATAGAAAAAGAAATTATCTATCCTCCTTCTCCCGGCAGTATTTATCACATGACCAAAACACAGGATGCGCTTTTTTTCCACTATTATAATAAGAATGATGAACTGCGCATTACAGACTTGCACCAAGGTATTGTATGGGGAACGCAAACACAAGAAACAAAGATGCACGAGAACCTTGTTAATCGTTTTGATTATGATGGTGACTACGGTACTGTTCTCAATCGTTTTTTAATGCAAAGTGTCATAGGTCATCCGCTCACTGTCCATGGGAAAGGTGGGCAAACAAGGGCTTTTATACATATTTCAGACACTGTAAAATGTATCAAGTTAGCTATTGAAAATCCTCCACAAAAACATGAAAGAGTACAAATTTTTAATCAGGCAACCGAAACATATTCCGTAAGAGAGCTTGCTGAAACTATTGCAAAATACACACAGTGTGAAATCCGCTATTATAATAATCCAAGAAATGAAAGTGCGGAAAATACACTTAAGGTTGAAAATAATAAGTTTAAAAAATTGGGGCTTTCTCCGATTTTGTTATCTAAAGGCCTTCTTGATGAAATTTGTCATACCGTAGAAAGGTATAAAGATAGATGCGATCTATCAAAAATAATTTGCACTTCTTTATGGAATAAAAATTTTTTAGTTGATACTGAAGGAAAGGTACAATGAAAAAAATCTGTCTATATTTAGATTTTAGTCCTAAATACATGGTAAATTTTTTTGCTACAACGCGATTTTCCAGTTTACAAAGTCTTGATATTTACTCTATTGATGAAGTAGATTGCTTTAAATGGATCAATACATACTCTACTTTGCTAGAACAATCAGAAAAAAAAAATTCTTTAAGTGGTAATGAGAAAAACAGTATCATATCCAAAAGAATAAAATTTTTTGAAAATTATTTATTACAAAGAGATACTATATATAGATATTTTTTCAATACAGATATAAATAAATATAGACCTCTTGTTAAGCTATTAAAAAATCAATTTTCTTCAAAAAATATAACTTTTCAGGCTATTGTAAATATAGGACGTTATGATATCGTTGCTGAACAA
>CAYJLO010000196.1:0-2055 GCA_964370835.1 uncultured Desulfovibrionaceae bacterium | reverse complement strand
AATCTGCGCCGGCATCTACGTCTTTACCGGTGGCAGTGCCGGACACGCTAAAGCTGCCATCAGCATTGCCTTCTTCGCCAATGCTTAATTTTGCATCAGAAAGAGTTAATGTTGGGCGATCGTTGGTGCCTGTAATACCAAAAGACAAGTCAGCGGAGGCGCTATCTGTGTTAGAGTTTCCGCTATCATCTTTTACAGTTAGCTTAAAGTCTAAAGCAGGAGAAAGCGCGACGCCTTCATTGAGGCTGTTTATGGTTTCGCTGTTATTGTTAAGTTCAAATTTGTAATTCCACTCAGCGGTATTGTCGGCATCACTTGTGGAGAAGGTGATTTGGCCAATGGAATCTTGGCCTGCAGTGAGAGAAGTTACAAGGTCATAACCTGTGCCAGCGGCATTAAGAACCACAAAGTACTGGGTGCCACTGGAAACTTCTACATTGCCCACATGTAAGCTAAGCTTGTCGGTTGCATCGGCATCAGCAAGTGTAATGGTGCCTTGGGCGCTAGGGGTATCGGCAAAATCAGCATTGGGGGTGGAGGACTCTGCTTTAGGATTTCCGTCGCCAACACCGTCTTCGGTAAGCGCGTGGGTAGGCTCATTTACCGTGATGGTGGGGGTGTCATTGGTACCCACAACCGTTACGGAAACGGGCTTTGCAGACCATGCACCGCTGGAGTCTTGCACATAAACATAGAAAGTTTCAGTTGCAGTTTCACCTTCTCCGAGGCTATTTGCTGCATTGAAACGCTCAAGAGCGGCTTCATCGCCTTCTGCACCAGCATCAAAAACATACGCTCCTGTGGCTTCGTCAAAATAGCTGCCAGCAGGTTGTGCTTCTAAAGCATAGCTGTAATCACCTGTAACGGGATGAATAGTCAAAGTACCGCATGTGCCTGCAACGGAATTGGAGACAGTAGCATTCACATCGGTATTGCTTGCATCTTTTTCCACGAGAGCAAGGTCATCATTCGCTGTGCTTTGATCTTTGCTAAAATGTGTATAAGCATCTTTAGAGCTTACAAAGAAGTTAAGATTTGCATTGTTGGCATCTTCTGCATTGCCAATATCAGCGCTATCAAGGTCAGTGGCGGTGGCTTGACCTTCCACTTCACGGCCAGGAATAGCATCTTCAACAGCAATTAAATTACCTTCACCATCGGCAGTATTGTACTTATCAAGATTAAGTTCGGGGCGATCATTGGTGCCCATGATGGTGACGGTGGTGGTGACGGTGGTGGTGTTTACGCCGTCAGATACGGTAAAGGTGATGCTTTCTTGAAGAATATCGCCTTCATTAAGGCCTTGGTTGGCGCCATCTTTAAAGGTGTAGGTAAAAACACCTGTGGTATCATCTATTACAAGGTCGCCATAGAGGAAGCCGCCGGCAGGAGTGATAAAGCCATATGTTAAGGTATCTTGCTCTGGGTCAGTGGCAATGATTTGGCCACTTGCGGTGAAGTCACCATCATACTCTTGGTTGGGGGTAGCTTCAGAAAAAGATCCATCTTCATTGCGGCCAACACCGGCTTCAATAACGTCAAGACCGTTTACAAAGGCATCAGGACCTTCATCGGAGAAAACGTCAATACGAAGAATGCTAGGAGCGGCATTGGTGTCAGGGAAACCATCGCCGGCGGGGTCTTCTTCTTCATTGATGCTGCTAGGATAAGCTTGATCAAGACCGTCCAAGCGATCGATACCACCAAAAAGGTTGCCACTAATGGTATCGACACTGCTACCGCTGCCTTGTGGAGCTCCGGTGGCAGGACCGGCCGCAGGCATGAGCTCTTCACCAAGGGCGGCAAAGAAGGCTTCGCCGTCCACTTCTGCGCCACTGATGAGGAAAGTGGGCATGTTTTCAGAAGTATACGCCACATAGAAGTCAGTAAGAGAAAGGTTGGAACCATCCTCAAAGGACATGACAAGATTGTCACCGTCACGGCTAAGGGTGGCATCGGCTGAGTCGAACTCAAAAACTAAACGATCTTCAGGTTGTGGGGCTAAAGTTGTGGTTTGTCCAGCGGTGGGTTTTTGCAATAAAATGTCGGCCATGA
>CAYJLO010000195.1:0-2058 GCA_964370835.1 uncultured Desulfovibrionaceae bacterium | reverse complement strand
CCGAAACACTGCTCCTTATTTAAGATATATCTACCGAAACGAACTCTTAATCTCTTGGGTTTATCACAAACTATGTGATATTTCATGAGTTTCTCCTTAAGAACAAATTTCGGTCTTTAACAGTTGCAATCAGGTCCGCAACCACAGCCTTCTTTGGCTGCGATTTTGGCTTCGGCGCAGATATCGTCTGCTTCTTCCTTTATGTTTGCGACGTTTTCCAAAACACAGTCTTTAATCATAATCGAGCCGGCTACGCCTTTAACCGCAAGTTCTCTTGCTTTTTTTGTTTTAAGAAGACCGACTAGAGCAATCCCTGTAGCAGCGCCTGCCGCAAAAAGCCATTTTCTTTCTTTTGTTATAAATTTAAACATAAAAGACCCTCCAAATTTAGTTTGCTTTAATATTAACAAAGTTTAAGTTTCTCTTTCAACTCCAAAACCGCACACTTGGCGATAATTCGACGGAGATAAACCAAAAACCTGTTTAAACGCTTCGGAAAATTTGCTTGTGTTTATATAGCCTATCGAATAAGCTATTTCCGATATAGAAAGCTTGCTTGTTCTTAAAAAAGTTTGGGCTTTTTTAAGCTTTACAAATTTAATATATCTTTTGGGAGGCTTATTAAAAAACTTTTTATATAACTGCCTTAAAGATGTTTCTGAGATAAAAAGCGTTTTTGCAATCTGTTTTTCGGTGAGCGTGGTTTCGAGCAACAGTCGCCTTGAAACATTTATCAACATTTTTTCGTCCATCTGTAATCCAATCCAAAAATGGGTTGCTGTTTTAACATATAAAAAGCAACCCATTTTGTTTGTAATTTATAGTTTACGCCATCTTTTCGCCCAAAGCCCTGCATATCGCCTCGGCTTCGGCATCGGGTGTTTCGTTGCACATATACGTTTCAACACTCTTTGCGACTGTTTCTTCTTCCCAATTCCTCATCCATTCGCCATCCCCCCAACCGTATGAACCGAACAGAAGAACGTCTTTTTCCGAAAGGCTGTCTTTAACATCGTCCCACATTGGTTGGAACTCGGTTTCTTCCAAAACCTCTGCACCCATAGACGGACAACCAAAAGCTATGAAATCAAACCCTGCTACCATATCTTTTTTGAAATCGGCAGAGGTCATCAGCTCAACTTGTGCGCCTTTGGACTTTGCACCCTCCGATATTAATTTAGCCATCGTTTCGGTGTTTCCTGTGCCGCTCCAATAAACTACTGCTACTTTTGCCATAAAAATAATCTCCTTAAATTTAAAATAATAATTTATATTAAGCAACTTTCGACTGTTTAAAAACGGTCAATCGCTCTATATCGGTTCCCTCGTTCCAAAGCCGTTTGTAAACAGCTTTACATTTATCGTACTTTGCAAATTTTTGAACAGCTTCCTCTTTGTTTCCGTAGACTTTCCAATATCCGCAAAGTCTACAATCTTTCCCTTTGTTGCAGATGAACCCCTCGACATCTTCTGGGGGATACCCGAGAAAAAGCCCAATTTCATGTGGGAACTCGTAATAGCTGTTTAACCGAGCCGACAAAAAGTTCAACATCTCATCAACAGTTTTTCCAAAATAACCATATCTATTAAAAATGGTTTGTGTTAATTCATTAGAAATGTCAAGTTTAAGCATCTGTTCTCTGTATACATAAATCAACGCTGTATTCTCACACATCTTTAAAATTAAAATTTTAATTCCTTTGCTTTTTAAACCGAAATTAAGTTTTTTAAGTTCAGCTTCCAGCAAACTTTGCGAAAAAAACTTTGTTGTAAAAAGGCTTGCGGTTTTAAGACCGGCAAGGGTTGGGGAACAATGCTCTATCAAACTGTTCTCTAGATTCATCGAAAAAAATCTCCTACATAGTTTCAAGGATACCTTTAAGCGCGGTTATCGAACTTGAATGGCAGCGTTCAACGCGCGCTTTACATCGTTTCGCTTCGCAGTTTGCACACGCAACAAGCTTGTGTGACACCGTGTTTGTGAAAAGGATAAACATGTCGGGTGAGCCGAATTTTCCCCGAACATCACCCTTCATCTTGGTAAAAACCTTTGCTTTG
>CAYJLO010000194.1:0-2089 GCA_964370835.1 uncultured Desulfovibrionaceae bacterium | reverse complement strand
ACAACACCAAGGAAAACAAAGTTATAGGCTATCGTGGTGCGCAGATAGAAATTTTAAATGTTTCTAACGAAAGTATCACTTACAAAGTACTTCAAAACTTTACAGAAAGGCAGTAGCGAGGAGATGTCATGATTAAGAACGTGAGCATTTTTCTTCTTTTTTAATGTACAACTCACTGCTATAACTCCTCACGTGGGGCATGCTGAGGAGTTCTCCCCGACTCTGAACATTATGAATTGTACCAGAAGACTAAACAGGGGGATGCTGAAGCACAGCTTAACTTAGGGTTTATATATGACAATGGTCAAGGAGTACTTCAAAACCATACAAAAGCAGTTAGATGGTACGAAAAAGCAGCAAAGCAGGGACACGCTAAAGCACAGTATTACCTAGGAAATATATATAGCAATGGGCAAGGAACACCTCAAAACTATGCCACAGCTGTCGAATGGTACGAAAAGGCCGCGAAACAAGGGTTCATTAAAGCACATCGTTTATTAGGAGCAATGTATGCTAATGGAAATGGTGCACCTCAAAATCATGTTAAAGCTTATACCTTCATTAGCATTTACAATGCCTTAAGCACTACTCAAGACAAAAAACATGCAGTAAATCTAATGGACATGTTAAGTAAACTCATTTATACATGATAAAACCAGAATATAACCCACTTATCATTCCGCTCAAAATGCCAGTTATCATTGATGAAATAAAACCACTCATTATTTATGCTCCTCTCTTACACGTTGCATGCGCTCTTGCAAATCCTCTACACTAGGCAAGGCCTCTTCCAGCTCTTTAGGCAGCACAGAGGTCAGCTTATACTCACTTATCCCCATGGGCTTGGTCATGTCCTTCAAGGCAAATTCTGCAATGAGGGTATTTTTCTCTTTGCACAGCAATATACCTATGCTGGGGTTATCCATATCGCTTTTCAGCATATTGTCCACAGCGGAAAGATAGAAGTTCAGCTTTCCAGCGTATTCAGGTTTAAACTTGCCTGTTTTTAGCTCTATGACCACATAAGAGCGTAATTTGAGATTATAAAAGAGTAAGTCGAGGTAAAAATCTTCGCCGCCCACTTCTAAGTGGTATTGATTACCCATGAAGGCAAAGCCTGTACCTAACTCCAGCAAGAGTTTAGACACATGCTTTACCAGCTCTTGCTCTATGGCTTTTTCGGTAATATCTTCTTGTAGGGTAAGAAAGTCGAAAATATAGGAATCTTTTAAGGTTTCTAGGGCTAACTCTTTATGAGGGCTAGGCAGTACCTTATCAAAATTATTTGTGGTGGGGGCTATGGCTTGTCTTTGATAAAGGTTCAGCTCTATTTGATGCACAAGCACAGCTCTTGACCAAGAGTTTTCGATAACTTTTTGCACGTACCATATACGCTGAGTGTCATCTTTTACCTTTTCGAGTACGGTAAGAATATGCCCCCATGGCATTTGTGCAATAAGCTGTTGCACAATTTCAAAGTTGGTAAACTCTTGTGCAAATTTAGCCATATACTTCAAATTACGCACAGAATAGCCACTGGCGTCAGGAAATTCTGTTTTTATATCCTTAGCGAGAGTATCAATGAATTTATTGCCCCAAGAAGCATTGCTGTTGATACGCTTACCAATATTCCAGTATAGGCAAATGAGCTCTTTATTTGCCCCTAGTACAGCACGATGACGAGCAGAATAAATTTGCTCTTTAATCTCTTGCAATATGGTAATGTACTGCCCCTCTGCTAAACTCATGCAAACAGCTCCTTACAATGTCTTAGCAAGTTTTTCTTCTATAACTTGTATCTCACTCATAATATCTACACTGGGTATGAGCGGCATATACTCATAAAAATATTTTGTAAAAGTAATCAAATAGTTCACATTTCTCTTTTCTTATCAATTCAAAAACCAGAGATAAATGGCGGAAAAGCCCATGCCAAAACGACCAGCAAAGCCTTTCTCTGCCTCAATCTTGCTTTTCTCATTATCATTGTCTTTTATGAGCATATCTGCCTTACAAATAACAAGGTAAGTTTACCAGAAAAGGAAGGAATTGGCAAAGCAGCATTAGAAGAAATCCATACTGCTCTGCC
>CAYJLO010000193.1:0-2090 GCA_964370835.1 uncultured Desulfovibrionaceae bacterium | reverse complement strand
CATTGCTTGCTTTTTCGGTCATGTACCATAAGAGTACACTCCCTCAAAGCAAGCGCGTCTTCCTTGATATAACACAAAAATTCACTATTTGACGACAGCCCCTAGCAGCCTGTTGAAAAACTCCATTTTGGACAGTCCGTTCAAAAAGTGTGAGATGCAAGGAAGCGGAAAAAGTCAAGGCGCGCAGTGTATTAGACATACATAAGCGATTTGGCTTTTTATCCCCCTATCCGAAGGAGACGCAGCAGATTGCACTTTTTCAACGGACTGTGAGGCATATAACAGTGCGTGGCAAATGGCAAGGCAAGACCTCTGCGCAATCGTCATTTCACCAAAGAAGTCGTCTTGAAGAGCGAAATTCGCAAGATTTTTATGCGATTCTACCTATGGTCAAGCTCTTCTCCGGCCTCATTTTTGCCCTCTTAGGGGCAATTTGAGGCAGATAGGGCGCATTTTTTCTATGCTTTAATCATTCTCACCGCTTTTTGGATATTGAAGGCCATGCTTGTCAGGAAAAGTTCTGCGTTCACCTTCTCTGTGCCAATGTATCGCGCCCGCCACAGCTCGTATTTTCTTTTGGCAGTACCAAAGTATTGTTCTACGCGAAATCGAAAAATACTGATTTGTTTGTTCGCTACTTTTTGAAACTCAACAAGCGGTTTATTACGCGCGGCCTTGAACATAATGCCGTCCACAAGTTTTTTTTCTTGCAAAACATCTCTATTATTCTGACTTGTATATCCCTTATCCGCAAACACAACACCCCCCTCGCCAATACCGGAAGCATCTACAAGTCGGGCAAATTCTCCCGTGTCTGATTTATTGGCAGGCGTTATGTGCCCACCAAGCACAAAACCGTCCGTCGCATCTGTCACAACATGCATTTTGTAGCCATAAACAGTTTTTTTACCTTTGCACAACCATGCAGCATCTTCATCATCCGAATATGTGACCTTAACTTCCTCGTGCTCATTTTGCCCCTCATCTTCTTGACGGTCGCACGCCACAACTTCCACTGCCTTTCGCGGACGCCTGGCAGATTCAATGATGGAAGCATCAACAATGGCTCCTTCACGCACCAAAAGTGCCTTTGCTTCAAACTGAGCATTTAGCATATTGAGAAGCTCTTCAAAAACCCCTAGCTTCACAAGTCCGTTGCGAAAGCGGCAAATTGTTGTCTCATCGGGGATATCCTGTGTGAGAGAAAAACCGACAAAGCGCACAAAAGAAAGTCTATCCCACAATGCCTGCTCGGTGGCTGGATCACTTAAAGCATACCAACGCTGTAACAAAAGGATTTTAAACATGACGAGCGCCGGATAACTGGGGTTACCCACCGCATTGGCCTTACGTTGCAGCTTTTTCTCAAGAAATTTTGCAATAGGACGCCAGTCCACAAGCTCATTAACGCGATCTAAAAAATCGTTGGAACGCTTGCGACGACTTACAGCGTAGTCAACAAAGCTTGTATTATTTTGGTTACGGTTTTTCATAATAGCCTCCTAGCTTGATAAAGACATATTACTTTATATATCAAATAATTACAAGGAAAAAATACAGTTTAATTGCGCAGAGGTCTTCAAATGGATCTAAGTGAAGCGTAAAACAGCCCTGTTGCGCCGTGATGCGTGGCGTAAAATGTGGTGCGCTCAACAAGGTATATCGACTTGCTTTTTTGTCTGCCTCACAAATATCGCACCAGCCTTCAATAGGGTATAAATACCTGTCTTCTCGAATATACTGCCTTTGCCCAAGTACATTTTCTAAACGAACAGTATCATCCACAACTAGCCTGTCCTTGCGATCTAACGCATAGACAATGCCATCTGCATCTTCTCGCTCCTTTGTTGCAAAATATAGTGCAACCAATGGGTTTGTCGTCCAGTCAAGCAATCGTGTAGGCAATCCATGATGTTGTGCCAATGCAAGCACGCTCAAAGAATCTGTTTGTAGATTGTGGGGAAGGAGAGGCGCGGCTACGTGTAAAAACTCTCTCACTGTACTCACTTCATGCTGTAGTATCTCATCTTTAGTGCGCTTGCCTGTGTACCTCCCAACACCTGAGAGTACTTTATATTCACAACTTGAAA
>CAYJLO010000192.1:0-2109 GCA_964370835.1 uncultured Desulfovibrionaceae bacterium | reverse complement strand
TCAAGTCATTGTTACGGACATGGTTCCAAAAGGCGCGGGGGAACTTAACGCAAACTTTGAAAAATTAAAGCAAAAACTTTTGAGCGAAGGTTTTTTTGAACAAAGTCAAAAACGCCCTATAATGAAGTTTCCAAAAAAAATAGCAGTAATAACAAGCGGCAGTGGAGCCGCGTTTAAAGATATCGTAAGCGTTGTTGAAAGACGGTATCCTATAGTAAAATTATTGCTTATTCCCGCAAGCGTTCAAGGCGTTTTTGCGGAACAAAGTATACTTGACGCTATTGATACCGTAAACAATATGAAGGATATTGATACGGTAATAATTGCGCGAGGCGGTGGTTCAAAAGAAGATCTTTTTGTTTTTAACAGCGAAAAGATTGTCCGAAAAGCCGCAACCCTTAGGGCGTCTTTCATATCGGCAGTAGGACACGAGATAGACTACACTCTTTTAGACTATGCGAGCGACTTAAGAGTTCCGACGCCGTCCGCCGCCGCCGAAGTCGCCGTTCCCGACATGAATGTAATTTTGCAGACAATAAAAGGGTATAATACTTTAAATGCGAACAATATAAACAAAAAGATCGACAGCAGCCTTGATAGCTTTAAGCCGATTTTAAAGAATATTTCGAGATCGGTAGAAAGAAAAATTGCGATATCAATTGCAAAGGTAGATTATTTAGTTGAAAAAAACAAAGACAGAATTGAACGGGTTTTTCAAAACAAGATAGATTCGGTCGTTTATGTTAACTCAAGGATAAACGATTTGGGGCCTCTTAAAACGCTTAACCGCGGATTTGCAGCAATTAGCAAAAATGGGATTAGAATTAAGAGTGTAGGACAGATAAATGTTAGCGATAAAATAGATGTTTCGTTAAGCGACGGAAATCTAAGCTGTTTAGTAGACGAGATAAAAGCAGAGAAGATTGAAGATTAAATTTTCAATCAAGGAAGGTATTAGAAAAATATGAAAAACGGATTTAATCTTGAAAAAGCACTTAAGAGAATGGAACAGATAGCGACACTTTTGGAGGATCAAGAAATATCGCTTGATGATTCGATAAAACTATATAAAGAAGCTACAGAGCTTGCGGCTAGAAGTAGCGAATACATAACAAATGCAAAGCTTATGGTAGAGGAATTTTCTGCCGGTCATACTTCAGACAATGCAATACAAAAACAAAAACAAAAAGAAACCGAATAGAAATTTAAAGAGGCGTTAAAAAAAATGGAGTTTAAACTTAATTACGACCGATACAGAAACGATATTGAACAGTATCTTGACGGAATATTAAACGATTATAACGACCACGTTGACGATTGCGTGATACTGGACGCGATGAAATATAGTTTGTTAGGTGGGGGGAAACGTGTTCGCGCCGTGCTTGTGCAGGCGGTTTGTGACATGCTTTGCAAAAATCACAAAAGTGCAATTCCGGCGGCTGCGGCGGTTGAGATGCTCCACTGTTATTCGCTTATCCATGACGACCTGCCTTGCATGGATGACGACGAGATGAGACGCGGCAAACCCTCTTGTCATGTTGCTTTTGGCGAGGCGGCGGCACTTTTGACGGGGGACGCGCTTCTCACCATGGCGTTTGAGATGTTGTCTAACATTCCAAACAGCGAACATTCAAAGATGTGTGCGAGAACCCTTTCGGTTGGCGCCGGATTTTTGGGTATGATACGCGGACAAGAGCTTGACTTGAAACTTACAAGTCACAAACAAGACGAAAAGCTTTTAAATCAAATCCATCAAAACAAAACGAGTAAGCTTATCCAAGCAAGCGTTGTAATGGGGGCAATTTGTGGCGGAGCACAACAAAAACAGATAGATGTGTTAGATGAATATGCGAAGGACATTGGACTAGTGTTCCAAATTGTTGACGATATACTCGATTGCACCTCAACAGAACAACAGCTTGGCAAGCCGATTAACAGCGACACCCAAAATGAAAAGCTTACGTTTGTTTCAATTTACGGGCTTGAACAATCGAGAAAAAAAGCCGAAGATATAACAAAAAAAGCGATTTTAAATCTTAAAAACAACTTTAATGACGATGCCGATTTTCTTTGTGATTTCGCTCAGTCGTTGCTTGAAAGAACAAATTA
>CAYJLO010000191.1:0-2122 GCA_964370835.1 uncultured Desulfovibrionaceae bacterium | reverse complement strand
TCCATATTTTGATGCCATCTTGTGGAAGATATATTTATTATCCGGCCATAATCTTCGCTCTGATTAAGATGTATAAATTCTTTGGCACACAAAAATGCTCCGCGCAAATTGGTATCCATAACAGTATTATAGTCTTCAAGACTCACTTCTGTTATGCGTTTTACAAAAACAGACACGGCTCCATTATTGATTAAAACATGTGCTTTAGTATACTTTTCTTGTATATATCGAAAAGCTTTTTCAATGGATTTTGGATCTGCAAGATCCGTTTCATAAAAATCTATACCGCTTTCTTGCACTGGCTTAACATCTAAAACAATCACTTTATGACCTGCGCTAAGAAATCTTTGTGCCATATCCTTACCCAAGCCCTGCGCCCCACCCGTAACAATGCATATTTTCATGACAAAACCTCTATACAATAGTTTACTTCGGCGTATTCACCGTACAACACGAAAAGAAAACAATGCTGAAATTCCACTACAGCAAAGTAATAAAAGCATTTTCATAAGCCTCAATACGCACTTCACCGCCAATGGGAAAAGTAAAGAAAGGGGTGGTATGTCCAAAGTCAGCACCGCCTATCACAGGAATATGACCAAGCGCAGGTTTATTTTTTATAAGAGCCATCCACTTTTCTTGAGACATATTACATTCTTTTTCTGCTCGCCCTAGAACAATACCTTTTACGGCAGCAAAACTTGGTACATGCATGAGAGATTGTAAATCCCTATCAAAGTTAAAAAGAAAATCTTTCCCTGTAAGAGCATCATCCTCGAGAAAAAGGATTTTATTTTCCATATTAGGCATATACTCTGTACCTTGCAAAAGATTCAATGTGCAAAGATTACCGCCTACAATACGCCCTTGAGCTGTGCCCTTATTTATGACAAACATGCCACCATTATCATAAAAAGTTCTGTTTTCTTGGTCTTTATGCCAAGTATCATTACTCCATTGTGAGGAACTTATAAGGGAAATAGGACTTTGCTGGAAAAATATTTTTGTAAAATATTCTGCTGTATACTCAAAGCCATGAAGCATGCCAAAAGAAGAAAAATGCGGGCCCGAATATGTAACAAGCCCCGTCTTGGCATAAATGGCATTGGATAAAACCGTTATATCTGAAAATCCGCAAAAAATTTTAGGATTTGCCCTTATAAGATCGTAATCCAAATGCTCCAAAAGCTGATTCGCATTATAGCCACCCAAGGTCGTCAATATGCCCTTCACTTGCGGGTCTTTAAAAGCTTCATGAAGGTCATGAACTCTATGAGCAATACTCCCATTATTATAGAAGGCATCACTTTCTTCAGCATACTGACTAAAAGTTACTTTAAGGCCCAACTCTGTCAATCTTTGAATAGCTAATGTTCTTACATGAATATCGAGTAAACTTAAGCTACGCGAAGGAGCAACTACTCTTATTTCATGACCATATTGTAACGGGAGAGGATGTAGCATTGGTATCATACCTTATCTTCTTAAAGTTTAAACGACTGCAGTCAACGCGCTTTGATGTATCAAAATAGCGTTTTCATAATGCAAAGTACAGCCTCGGTAAAAGACCTCCAACCATAAAGTATGGCAGACATAAAAATCACTCGCTAAGAACTACGAAGATCTGCAAAAAAAGATTTTATATAACTACTGCATCCTTTTTTAGTGGAACAATGCTGATTTTAATTAAGAGGTACTGTGGAAAACAAGGTTTTTTTGCGAAAGGATGTATTTAAAGATACATGACTGGAACAAAAAAAGAATCCAACAAAGCAGATTGCTCTTTTTCCGCGAGTTGCTCTTTCAACGAAAAAAAAAGACCTTTAGAACATTCACTCTAAAGGTCTTTATATATTTTATTTGGCGTCCCCTAGGGGATTTGAACCCCTGTCGACGCCGTGAAAGGGCGTTGTCCTGGGCCAGCTAGACGAAGGGGACGCTTCCACCGTGGTAATATCTCTTTCGAGAAACTAGCTATTTACCGCGGCAATGAGGCTAAGCCTCTATGGTAATTTAGGAATCTTAAATTGCTTTAAGTTGGCGTCCCCTAGGGGATTTGAACCCCTGTCGACGCCGTGAAAGGGCGTTGTCCTGGGCCAGCTAGACGAAGGGGACGCATTCC
>CAYJLO010000190.1:0-2141 GCA_964370835.1 uncultured Desulfovibrionaceae bacterium | reverse complement strand
GAGGGTAGCACATGACAAATTCTGCTGACACACGTCCGGCTGTTTCTCTAATGGGTAGAGTTTCTTTTTCGGCATGGAAAGGTTTTTGTGGCGAATACACCACTTCGGGGATTACAAAGTCGGTGAAATTTTGACCGCCGGCAGGCTTGGCATGTAGACGTTTAATATCTTCCAAGGCTCCCACAAGACGCTCAATGTCTTGGATTCGATCGCCGATGGAAATATAGGCCATGATATTGCCAATGTCGCCAAATTCTATTTGTATGTCGTATTCATCACGCAAAAGGTCATAGACTTCAATGCCAGCAAGCCCCATGTCTTGGGTGTAGACGCACAACTTGGTCACATCGTAGTCAAAAACATTGACGCCATCGATAAGATCACGCCCATAAGCATAGAATCCATCAATGCTATTGATTTCGTCACGAGCATATTCGGCCATGCGAATAACTTTGGCAAAGGATTCTTTACCACGTAAAGCCAAATTACGACGAGAAATATCTAGACTGGATAAAAGCAAGTAGGATGCGCTGGTGGTTTGGGTTAGATTAATGATGGTGCGCACATGGCTTGGGTCCATGCTGGAGTTTAAAAGCAATATGGAGCTTTGGGTAAGGCTACCGCCAGACTTATGCATGGATGCTGCCACCATGTCGGCGCCGGCTTTAATGCCGGAAATGGGTAAACCCTCAGCAAAGGAAAGGTGCGTGCCGTGGGCTTCGTCCACCAGCATTTTCATGCCATGGGCATGGGCAAGCTTAGTGATGGCCTCTATGTCGGAGCAAATTCCGTAATAAGTTGGGTGATTAACAAAAACTGCCACAGCGTCGGGATTGGCTTCCACGGCGGCCTTCACATCTTCAAAGCGCATACCAAGGGCAACGCCAATGCGTTCATGGATGATGGGGTTCACATAGACGGGAATACCACCGCAAAGAATAAGCGCATTGATGACGCTTTTATGCACATTGCGCGGTAAAATGATTTTTTGTCCGCTTTTACAGACGGATAGAATCATGCTTTGTACAGAACTTGTGGTGCCGCCCACCATGAAAAAGGCATGAGCTGCGCCAAAAGCATCGGCTGCCAGCTCTTCTGCTTCTCGGATAACAGATACGGGGTTGCATAAGTTATCCAAAGGCTTCATGGAGTTCACATCAAGGCCTACGCATTTTTCGCCAAGCAAATTCACCAGCTCAGGGTTGCCGCGACCGCGCTTGTGTCCCGGCACATCAAAAGGCACCACTCGACGCCTGCGAAATTCTTCTAACGCTTCGAACAAAGGGGCAGATTTTTGATGTAATACATCCATGAGGTATCCTACAAAAAAAGAACGCCGTTCTCTTTCTCGCATGGAGAAAGGGGGGCGGCGCTGTTTATGATTCCGGCTTCACCGTATAACAATGTCTCAGCATTTTTACGCGCAGAAAACAGCACCAATACAACACAAATGGCTAGGTAAAGGTCCATATTTATAATAAAATACCATATACTGTTCCATCGTTGGAATGCATGTACCAAAAGTGTTCTTTAATGTCAAGAAAGCCCTCGTGACTCTTGTATGTTTCTTTTCTAAAAAGTCTGTCTTTACTGATGGATAAATATGATTTATCCCTACCTAGTAAGAAACTTGATAAGAGGAGTATGCTCATGGATGAGATGTGTAAGGACCTAGCGTATTCACAAGAGCAATTACAAGAATTTTTAAGACAAATGCAAGGGGTGACCTCCATCAATGCCACCACATATATGTATGATGAGGTATGCATTTCCTTAAAGGATCAAAGTGAAAATTTATGCCTTGAAGAGCAAAAAGGAGGGCAAAGGAAAGAACAGAGAAGGGCGCAAGAAGCAGGTATACACGCAGTTTCTGTGTTACGCCCTTTGCCGCGTTGTTATATGCATCTAAAAGGGCCCAAGGAGCAGGCAGAAAAATTTTATAAAAAGTTCATGTTGCATCACATGACCATGGGAGGGTGATGATTAGTGAAATAATTATAGCATTTTAAGGTATTGAAAAAAACATCCTCTCGATTTGACACTTTTCTTGATATTTTGTATGTAATAAACAATCCGAGCTTAATAATGATGGTATTAAGCCTATGGGTATCGTCCGTTTCATTCGATGCCTCCCACGCTTT
>CAYJLO010000189.1:0-2155 GCA_964370835.1 uncultured Desulfovibrionaceae bacterium | reverse complement strand
TAAAATGCCAGATACATGCAAACTCAAGTTCCCCTGACTTCCCTTGACTTCCCCCCAAAAGTGGGGGTATAGTGGGGCATGAAAAAAAAGAAGGTAAAAACTCAATTTCCGAATATTCGTTACTACGAACACCCAACCCGTAAGCTGAAAAATGGGAAATCCGATAAATATTTCTCCCTCCGTTACAAAGACGAAAAGCGAGGAGTTGAAGAAGGATTGGGGTGGACAAGTGAAGGGTGGTCTGCACAAAAAGCGGCTGCCCTTCTCAGTACCATCAAGGAAAATAGAAAGACTGGAACAGGTCCGCAAAGCCTCGCACAGATGCGTGAGCATGAAAGAAGACAACTTGCTATAGAAGAAAAAGAGCTTGCCGACAAGGTCTCGGCTAATATGTTGTTGCAAGATTTTTTCTTTCAATTTTATATTCCTTATATTCAAAGGCATAAACGCTCTTGGCAACAAGCTGAACAGCGCTTTAAAAAATTTGTTCAACCTGCTTTAGGTAAAAAGCCTATAAACTCTATCTCAGAAGATGATATTCAAAAAATTTTAAATTCTTTGATAGATATAGGTTATTCCTCTACCACCGTTAAACTATACAAATGTTTACTAAATCATATTTTCAACATCGCAAGTAAAACTAAATACAATAATCATTTCATTTTACAAGGACATAATCCTGTTAGAAATGTTACAACTCCACCTGTAAAAAATAAACGAGAACGCTTTTTAACAGGAAAAGAAGCTTCTACCTTAATTGAAGCCGCAAAAAAACTGCCATCTCCAGACCTACACGCTTTCATAGTCATTTCCCTAAACACTGGTTTACGCTTAGGGGAAATTCAAAGGCTCAACTGGCTTGATGTTGACATCAGCAATTCAATGCTAACCGTAAGAGACGAAGCTTTCCGTAAGCCCGGTGGAAAAGTACCACTAAACGAGAATGCCCTCAACATTTTTATTACATTAAAACAAAATTGTCTAGACTCTAATACAGGGCGTATTTTTATAAATCTACCCAAACAAGATATGTGCAATAAAATCTCATTGGAGTTCAGAAAATTAGTTGATTCATTAGGTTTAAATGAAAATCTTGCTCCTAGTGACAGAAAATACCGCATTGTTTTTCATACACTTAGACATACTTTTGCTTCATGGCTTGCTATCGGTGGAACAGATATATATCGCATACAAAAACTGATGCGGCATCGGAATATCAATATGACCATGAGGTATGCTCATTTAATCCCTGATGCCACTCGTGAAGCTGTTCATAGCCTTAAGCCACCTGACTAATAGCTAATATTTCATGCTAGATATTCCTAAACGCTTAATAATCCAATCTATCAAGTTTTTAGTTGGATAAACAACATTTCTGCCAATCAAAAACGCTCTGCTTGGACCTTCGTTTAATGAATCTGCATTAGCAAGTGTTTTAGCAGAAACTGCTCCCCCCAAAAATATTACTACATCTTTACGGGCAATAATTGGGGGAAGTTTCTTTAATAATTTCTTTCGAAATTTACATATCTCATTTGAATGTTTATGCTTTGACATAAGTTCAACCTTTACTTTATGTTTTAAAGCTAATAAGTCATTTACCCTTTCCATAATACTTGTTCATAAGTTCTAGTATGTTTTTGCATTGATTAGTGCGTAACATGTTTTCACGATGTCGCCGAACCGTATTAATTGAAATCTCAAATTGATTTGCAATTTCTCGTGACGTTTTTCCTTCAATTATTAATAAAAATATTTCAACTTCTCGCTTTGTTGCAGTGATATTTGCAATATCTCCGTTTTCATTTGATAAAACATATACAATTTGACAGGTTTTATTTACGCCCATTTTTTCACGGATAGCTGCAAGATGACTTTTCACAGTGTGCCGACTTATATCCATTAGCAAAGATATTTCTGTTATGGAATATTCCTTTTTTTTAAGTAGTCTGCGACTTTTGCCTGCGTTTTTGTAAATTTATCCATTATCTGCTCCTTAAATGACGAGATATATAAATCTGAACAAAAGTAGCAAATAAAATAGCTTTCTTATATAGTGCAAAAGTATTAAAAAGCATCTTTTTTTTATTTTTCTTTCACAAATGAATTTTATGTGATAACGTATAGTAATTAAAAAATTAAATAAAACTACAGT
>CAYJLO010000188.1:0-2163 GCA_964370835.1 uncultured Desulfovibrionaceae bacterium | reverse complement strand
GCTGAAACCACTATTCGATTTTTTAATAAAGCTTTTCATTATATAAAAGAAGTTTAGCCCTTTCTTAATTTAATTAATAGTTAATAGTTAATAGTTATTGAGCGCCTTACGGCGAAATTTTGAATACATGATTTTGAGAATTTGCGTTTGTTAGTGGCTTGGTGTTTCGACATTGCCAAAATAGACAATCCGTAGGGCAAGGGCTTTGCTCAGAGCAAAGCTCTTGCTGCTTGGTGATGTCGCTGTAATTGCGTGAAACTTGCTACCGCTCTATTGCGGTTTTGTTGGGCATTTTTTAACAATAGCTTTTTCGACAGTCTGGGGCAACGGTTCTGCTCAGAGCAAAGCTCTTGCTTCTCAGTTGCACCGATGATTACGAGCACAATTTAAATGACAAATGTCTATAACTGTTTCGTTTTTTGTAGTAGGGTTTGGGGCGAAAGCCCCATTTAAATCGGTCGCCCTTGGGGGCGATACCTTAACTCCTAACTCCTAACTCCTAACTCCTAACTAACTTCTAAATCCAACTCTTCCGCCACGCCCGAAAGCAAAACCGCGAACGGGTTGGGGTTTCCTGTTGGAACTTGCGGTATCGGCAACGGTTGATATTCCGCTTCGGCATAGTCGAGATAGTACTTGGACACGCTCAGGTTAACTGCAAGTTGCGCCGTTGTCGCGTCGTATGTCATGTTGACCGTGTCTATCGAGGTTCTGTCGTCATAGTTATATATATAATCGAACGCGTCTTTCATTCCGTCGTATGCAAACACACCGTCGAGAGAAGATTGTTTAACATGTGCTGTCATCGAAGTTAACACTTCGTCGTCTCCAACCGTCGCATAGCCGTTGAACGCTGAAACGGTTACAGGTTCGGTAAACGATACGCTCGCTATCGAGCCTTGTGATTGTTCCTCGAGTTCAAGAACCCATATTATCGTATCTTCTTCACTTACGTAAGCCGGATAATAGTTTAATTGTTCGCGCGCATACGCTTTGTTTTGTTCCGTTAATTGTTCATATTCCGAAATCTTTGCAAGATGCATTTCAAGTAGCTCTATCTCGTCTTGAAGCGCTTGGGTTTCAAATCGTAGATCTTCCGAAGCTTGAGTTAACGGCAAAAGGATAAACATAAACGTCACCGCAAACACCACAGCACCGACTAAAGAAAGGATCAGACCTTTTCTTTCATTGTTTTTGTTGTTCATAAAAAATCCCTCTTTATATAGCGTCTAAATCAAGTTCGGCTTGTTCTTCAAGTGAAAGTTCTTCGCCTTCTGTCGGGGTTGTCACTTGTTCGGTTTCGGGAAGTTCGTAAGCACAAACGACCGAGAAAGTAACTATCGGAACTCCGCCATCGCCGGCGTCCTCTGAAACGCCACCAATAGAAAGATGTTTGATAGTTTCAAACGACCGCAGTTGCGAAAGCGTCATTGCGGCGTCCTCCATCGTCGAGGTGGTTACGTTAAGCGTAACGCCAAATTCGTCACAACTTGCGGATAAAAGCAAAAGTCTTGACGGCATTTTTTGTTCAAGTTCATCCAAGAAATCCCTTAAACCTGCGTTATAGCCGACAGCTTGTTCTTCGAGTAGCTCAAAATTTTCTCGTATTACGTCATATTCAAGATAAAGGTCATACGCTTCTTGAACATATGCGAGTTCTTCAATTCTGTTTTGTGCGGCGGCATTTTCCGCAAAACTTATAAAATAGTATATTCCTCCATACGCGCCAATACCTAGCGACAACAACAAAAATCCTATAAAAAACGTCATAGTTGCCGTTTTAGAAGAAACTCTTGTTTTTTTCGCCATGCCGCCGGTCTTTGATTTTTTCGCGTTGTTTATGTTAGCACCCAACGGTTTAATCATCGCGCTTGCTATCGAAACATAAAATCCGACTTTTGAACCGGCGATAACCGCGCCGTAGCCGGCTATGTCTTCTATTGTGTATACGTCAACCCCGGTTTCGGCGGCGAGGGCTTTTTTAATTCCGGCAATCCCCGAACATGTATCGACAAGTATAATTCGTTCAATGTCCATGTTTCGATTGGACGATTTGAAAAAGTCTATCATACGCGTAACCGCGCCGGCAAACCTTGCCGAAACTTCTTCAAAACGTTGTCGCGGAATGTTGTCGCCCACCCACGTTGGGTTGTCGCTCATGTC
>CAYJLO010000187.1:0-2204 GCA_964370835.1 uncultured Desulfovibrionaceae bacterium | reverse complement strand
AAAACGCCAAGCGCAAAATGCGTCTCGGTCAGTCTACATTGGTGGATGCCACCAATGAAAAGGCTGTTCGTCGCATGATGCCTTATGTATAGTTGTTTGTAAGTTAATTTAGCTGGCGTAAGCTGGCATCATTATTTACAAGGTCAAAAGGCAACAAGCTTTTTAAATCCCATTTGGGTGCTTTAGCCTTTGATATATTGATTTTTTACATCGGGCTGGCAAGGTCTCCGCCTCGCCTGATGATTATGGAGGTTTTCCATGCGTGTAAAGAGAGGTCTTGCCTCACATCGTAGGCATAAAAAATATTTAGCTCTTGCAAAGGGCTTTCGTGGTGGCCGTAGCCGCTTGTACCGTACAGCTCGTGAGGCAGTAGAACGTTCCTTACAATATGCATTTATCGGCCGTAAGCACCGTAAGCGCGAATTTCGTAAGCTTTGGATTTTGCGTATCAACGCTGGTGTGCGCGAGCACGGTTTATCCTATAGCCGCTTCATTCACGGCATGCAAAAGGCCGGTATCGAACTTAACCGTAAGGTACTTGCTGACATGGCAGTACGTTCTAAGGACGATTTCGCCAAGGTTGTGGATGTAGTTAAGGCTGCATTGAAATAGTTTTTGTACGCAAATGAGACAGCAACGCTTAAGGCTCGTTTAACGAGACAAACAAGCCCTTCGCCTTCAGGGGTGAAGGGCTTGTACTGCAAATAAGACTTTATATTGCATTTTTTTCTCTCTTTGTCTTAGGCAAAATATAGGATACAGTATGAATCTTCTCTCAGCACTGGATGGCCTTGTGCCTAAGCTTGAGGCCGGGCTTAACGATGCCCTCACCTTAGCTGATTTAGAGGCTCTGCGCATTGAATTTCTTGGTCGCAAAGGAAGTGTGGCCCAAATCATGGCACAGCTTCCTACCTTGGACCCAGCAGAGCGTCCCGCCGTTGGTCAAAAAGCCAACGAAGTTAAAATTCTCTTAAATAATCTCTTTGATTCCAAAAAAGAAAGCTTAGAAACCGCCGCAGAAGCCAAGTCTTTGGCACGTTTTGACGTGTCCATGCCGGCTCGTGCGCCTTGGCAGGGCTCTTTACATCCTGTGACCTTGGTCATGGAAGAGATTTGCGATATTTTCAAAAAGCTCGGTTATGATATCATGTCCGGTCCCGAAGTGGAGACGGATTATCATAACTTTGAAGCATTAAATTTGGCTCCTGACCATCCTGCGCGTGACATGCAAGACACTTTGTATGTGGCAGATAAGGTGGTCATGCGTACGCATACATCGCCTGTGCAGGTGCGCACCATGCTTGCGAAAAAGCCCCCCTTGGCCATCATTGCTCCTGGCAAAGTCTATCGCCGCGATTCTGACATTACGCATACGCCCATGTTCCACCAAGTGGAAGGCTTGCTTGTGGATAAGAACGTGAGCATGGCTGAACTGCGCGGCACGTTAACGGCTTTCATGCGTGGTGTGTTTGGTCCCAGCACCGAAGTGCGCTTTCGTCCAAGCTTTTTCCCTTTCACGGAACCTTCTGCCGAAGCTGACATTTCTTGCTGTATTTGTGGCGGTAAAGGCCACATTGGCAATGATATGTGCCGCGTATGTAAGGGCACAGGCTGGGTGGAAATTTTAGGTTGCGGCATGGTGGACCCAGAGGTCTTTAAGGCTGTGGGCTATGATAGTGAAGAATTTACCGGTTTTGCCTTTGGCCTTGGTGTGGAACGTGTGGCCATGCTTAAATACGGCATTGGCGACCTTCGTATGTTTTTTGAAAATGATGTACGTTTCCTTTCGCAATTTGCGTAAAATTTGCCTTTGCTCCCTGGCATTGGTGAGCTGTGTGATGATGGCACCTGCGGCTTTTGCAAGCCAGCCTTATGCCAATCCGGACACAGCCCCTCATGCCTATGGGCCGGATCATCAGGGATCGAGCAGTAAACGCCCCATGACGGGAAATTCCGGACGTATTGATGCGTATGGAAATCCTGTGGTGCCTTATGAAGAAGAGAAGGCACCCAATAAGCGTGATATGCTGCCCAAAAGCGCACCGGTGAGACCCTTGCCGGAAGCTCCTGAGCGTGACGCAGGATGGGGATTTTAAAAAAAATCCTGCAAGCTAACCATGATGGGATGCGGCCGAGATTACCATTTGTGATGGATTTCTTTCGCTCATAAAGTTTTTTGGAAGGGGTGAGGGGGCCTGGGGGAG
>CAYJLO010000186.1:0-2250 GCA_964370835.1 uncultured Desulfovibrionaceae bacterium | reverse complement strand
CGATACAAACCTACTCGGCAAACGTAGACAGTCACCCCGCAGCAGTGCCAAAGGGACGATACGACGTTGTCGTATTCAACCTCACGCCATACGAGCTGTCGAGCACGATTGGCTTCCGAGGCGAAGAGAGTCTATCGACGCTCGAAGTCTTCTCGAAACCCATCGTATCGAGCCGCGAACCGAGCAATGCACGCGGCACGCTGACTCACGAGCCCGAAGCCTTTGCCACTACGGTCTATAGAGATTTGGAAGTGACGGAAGCAATGATCGAAGAAACGAAGTACGTGCGCGCAGGCGAGCCCTTGCCACCCGACTTCGCGGTGACAAACAGAGTGGTGGAAGTGACCCCCGAGCGAGCGAACCATCGCCACGGAGTGAGAGTAAGGATAAAAGGCTTTCATAATCTTGCGAATAACGGTACCTTTGCCGAGTTGAGCGGATTGGCCGAAGGTTTCCTTATCGACAAAGGCAGAGCGAACACAGTGAACGCGCGTCAGCAGCTCTACGGATGGACGCAGAGGCGATATGACGGAGAATACAGCGTGGGCGAGGCGACCGTAGAGTTCACCACATGGGGATTGTACTCCGACGACACGGCTGCCGCTGGCGACTACGACTATTGGCGAGGACTGATAGAGCTGTTGTTTATGCTAGTGGACAAAGACGAGACGATCGTGGACTTCACGTTCAACCTCGACCGAGATAACTTGAGAGAAAACGATACAGTATTAGAAGCAATACTGGAGATTGTAATAGAGGTAGGCTTCCCCGACGACGAGGATATAACCCTACCAGACGTGGAGCCTGCTGGAGGCGAGGGTAGCGGATTCAAACCAGAAGTGAATCCGTGGGACGAGGAGGACGTCCCGATCATTATTGGATAGCGCGCAGCAAGCGCAGATCTTATGAGAGATTTAACAAACAAGAAAATCAACAAACTATTTTAATTCAATTATTTCAACAATGAAAAAGATTTTATTTTCAGCTGCCGCAATGGCAGCAATCATGAGCTCTTGCTCACAGAACGAAACGTTAGATAACCTAACGGAGGCGAATGCAGTGAAGTTCGGACTGTACAGCAGCAATGCAACAAAGAGCGAAATCACTGACAACACGACTATCCGCACTACTGGATGGGGTGTTTACGGTGTTTTCCAAGACAACGGTGCAGATTGGGCTGCTACAAACTATCCTAACTTCATGTACAACCAAAAGGTTGAGGCTTCAGGCGCGACTGATTGGGCGTACACTCCAAAGAAGTATTGGTCAAACGACGCTTCAGACAAGTATTCGTTCTTCGCTTATGCTCCTTACACTGACGGAACATTAATCAAAGTAAACAGTGTGGCTGCTACTGCTGACGCACCAGTTATCACCTACACGATGCCTTCTGACTTTACACAAGCAATAGACTTCGTGGCAGGGCAAACTATGAACGTTGCAAACAAGAACGGAGGTGCAGCAGTTGGTCTTAACCTAAAGCACCAGTTGACACGCCTTAGTTTTGCGGTGAAAGGTAGCGTTGAGACTGAAGCTACGACACGCATCGTTGTAAAGTCTTTCGACTTCGCACCAGCTTCAGGTCTTACTTTCTACACAAGCGGAGACTACAAGTTCAACACTGTGACAACTGATGGAACTGTCGGTGAACACGCTCAAGACGGAACTTGGAGCAACCTTACTGGTAGTGCAGATGTTGCTTTCTCGTCTATGATCAACAAAGATAACACTGTGTATGGAGTTGATGGTACAATCAATAAGCAATACCCAGCAGGTAAAGGAAAAGTAGTGTCTGGAAACTCAGCAGACTACGTTCCTGTTCTAACAGGTGGTCAGTTTCTATTCCTTCTTCCTCCAAATGGACAGACAGGGCTTACAGCAGCTGGAGGTGCGCTTACTATCACTTATGACATCATCACTGACGACGATGCATTGGATGGGAAATACGCAATCTCTTCTAACGAAGCAACAATTGCACTTCCTACTGGACTTCTTAAGCAAGGTATCGCTTACAACATCCAGATCCAAATCAAGCTTGACGAAGTAAAACTATCAGCAACGGTTATCGACTGGGATTCAGCAGGCGACATCACTGGAGGAGTGACAGACGAGGACAATGTAACAACAACTATTCCTGTTCCTGCTCCTTAACCCCCCTCTTTCTTCCCCCCCCTCCCTCGGGAGAGGGGGAAACCTTTCCACACAAACCAAAATCAAATAATTTAAAACAACACACAACATGACAACAGC
>CAYJLO010000185.1:0-2250 GCA_964370835.1 uncultured Desulfovibrionaceae bacterium | reverse complement strand
TTCCCGTTGGCGAGCTTGCGAGCTTTACGGGAATAGAGCGTAAAACGGGTCTGGGGCCAGCTTAGATGGGGCTTTTTAGGTTAAGGAATTACATTGCGGCAATATATTGCTTCCGAAGAGAAGTGTTTGTCGCAAATAAAGTTTTTTGGAAAAGGGGTCTGGGGAAAGAACCTTTTGTTCACAAAAGGTTCTTTCCCCAGTAAAAAATAAAAAATAAAAAATAAAATAAAATAAAATGAAATTAGCCTTATAAACCATGCCCACAAAAAAAGGGGAGGATTTGCATCCTCCCCCATATATTTATGGAAGCTGTGGCTTATTTCTTCACTTCTGTGTATTCAGCGTCTACCACATCATCGTCTTGCTTGGCACCGCCGCCGCAACCGCCGCCTGCGCATCCGCCTTCAGCACCTTCGGCACCTGCGCCTTGTTGCTGATACATTTGCTCGGCAAGCTTATGGGAAGCTTGGGCCAATTCTTCGGTGCTGGCTTTGATGGCTTCGGCGTCTTCGCCGCCCATGAGGCCGCGAAGGGCTACAATCTTAGCTTCGATATCGCTCTTCATGGCAGCATCAGCCTTGTCGCCAAGGTCTTTGAGGCTCTTTTCGGTGCCATAAATGAGACTATCGGCATGGTTGCGAGCTTCGATGAGCTCTTGCTTTTTCTTGTCATCGCCGGCGTGAGCTTCTGCTTCACGTACAAGGCGTTGAATATCGTCTTCGGACAAGCCTGAAGAATCGGTAATTTTAATGGATTGCTCTTTGCCTGTGCCAAGGTCCTTGGCAGAAACATTCACAATACCGTTGGCGTCAATGTCAAAGGACACTTCGATTTGTGGCACACCGCGTGGAGCTGGTGGAATACCGGTCAAGTCGAAACGAGCCTTGGTCATATTGTCTGCGGCCATGGGGCGTTCGCCTTGGCAAACGTGGATGGACACAGAAGGTTGATTGTCGGCCGCAGTGGTGAAGGTATTACTCTTGCGGGTAGGAATGGTGGTGTTGCGCTCAATGAGCTTGGTGAACACGCCGCCCATGGTTTCGATACCAAGGGAAAGAGGTGTTACGTCGAGCAAGAGCACGTCTTTTACGTCACCGGCAAGGATACCACCTTGGATGGCGGCGCCCATGGACACCACTTCGTCGGGGTTCACAGTGCGGTTGGGTTCTTTACCAAAGAACTCACCCACTTTCTTTTGTACCAGCGGCATACGGGTCATACCACCCACGAGCACTACTTCGTCAATTTGGTTGGCGCTAAGACCGGCGTCGGCCAATGCTTTGCGGCAAGGCTCAATGGTGCGTTCCACAAGAGCTTCTACCAATTGCTCCAATTGGCTGCGAGTAATTTTCACAAGCAAGTGCTTGGGACCGTTTTGGTCTGCGGTGATAAAGGGCAAGTTAACTTCTGTTTCCATGGAGGTGGAAAGGTCTTTCTTGGCTTTTTCGGCAGATTCTTTAAGGCGTTGTAAAGCCATACGGTCTTGAGCTAAGTCAATGCCATTGTCTTTTTTGAATTCTTGTACCAAGAAGTTGATGATGGCTTGGTCAAAGTCTTCACCGCCAAGGAAAGTATCACCATTGGTGGCGCGTACTTCCACAACATTGTCACCCACTTCTAGGATGGATATATCGAAAGTACCACCGCCAAGGTCGAATACAGCGATTTTTTCGTTGGCTTTGCGGTCAAAACCGTAAGCTAAAGAAGCGGCTGTGGGTTCGTTGATGATACGTTTTACTTCAAGACCTGCAATGCGGCCTGCGTCCTTGGTGGCTTGACGCTGAGCGTCGTTAAAATATGCTGGTACTGTAATAACAGCTTCAGTTACGGTTTCACCAAGGTAGGTTTCGGCGTCGGCTTTAAGCTTGGCTAAAAGCATGGCAGAAACTTCTGGGGCGCTATAGGTGCGACCATCCACTTCAACAGCGGCGTCGCCATTGCTGGCACCCACGATGCTGTAAGGGCTATGCTCTTTCCAGCGAGTCACTTCGGGGGTATCGAAACGACGGCCCATGAGGCGCTTTACGGCAAAGATGGTGCGTTCAGGGTTAGTAACGGCTTGACGCTTGGCAATTTCGCCCACAAGGCGTTCTTTATCGGTGAAAGCAACCACGGATGGGGTGGTGCGTCCGCCCTCAGGGTTTGTGATACACTTAGGATCTTTTCCTTCCATAACGTATACACAAGAGTTGGTAGTACCAAGGTCAATACCTATAATCTTAGACATAAAAAATTCCTCCTCGGAAATCA
>CAYJLO010000184.1:352-2302 GCA_964370835.1 uncultured Desulfovibrionaceae bacterium | reverse complement strand
AATATGCCAAGCTCTCAAAAATATTGCTGATGCTCATGAAGATGTGTGCATAGTATATCCTGTGCACTTAAACCCCAAGGTAAGTGGCCCCGTAAATGATATATTACAAGGGCAAGAGCGTATTTTGCTTATTTCCCCCTTACAATACAAAAGCTTCATAGCGCTTATGGATGCTGCCACCTTAATTTTAACCGACTCTGGTGGCGTGCAAGAGGAAGGCCCAGCCCTAGGTAAACCTGTGCTGGTCATGCGCGAAATTACTGAACGTCCTGAGGGTATTGAAGCAGGCACAGCTAAATTGGTAGGGGCCAAAGCCACATGCATAGAGCAAGAAGTACACACGCTGTTGCGTGATCCTCAAGCTTATGCTGCCATGGCTCAAGCCATCAATCCTTATGGAGACGGCAAAGCTGCACAAAGGATAGTACAAGCCCTTTACCAAGCATACTAATTTACATTTTAGCTTATACAGCCTCTTAGCAAGTAAGGAGAAAATCCATGCCTCAGGTGTCCATAATTTTGCCAGTATATAATGGTGAGCGCTACTTAGATCAAGCCTTGGAATCCATTGCCGCACAAAGCATGGAAGATTTTGAATGCATTATTGTGAATGATTGCTCCACCGATACGTCTTTAAGCATTGCCGAAGCTTTCTGCCAAAAAGACGCACGTTTTCGCGTTTTAAGCAATGAGAAAAATTCTAAACTCCCTTTTTCCCTCAATGTGGGACACAGAGCCGCCAAAGCAGACCTTCTCACCTGGACCAGTGATGATAATATTTTATTGCCCACCTTTTTAGAAAGCCATTTGGCACATTTTACTCCAGACGTAGATATTACCTATGCGCCCTATATGCTTATTGATGAGTATGGCGCCCCTCTTATATTTAAAGAACTAGAAATTCCTGAATATATTCCCCTAAAAAAGCAAGTAGTTGAAGGAAAGGACTATTATATTTTCGCCACATTACCTGCAGAGTGCCTATGCAATGATAATTGCATAGGGGCCTCTTTTATGTACAGGAAAAAAGTTTTTACTCAAATAAATGGCTATGATGAAAGCACCTTCTTATATGAAGACTATGACTTTTGGATTCGCGCTTTCCAAGCCGGTATGCGCTATAAAGCTATTCCGGACCTTGTGTATAAATATCGCTCTCACCCCGGTGCATTAAGCGCACGCGTTTTTCCTGAAAGATATTATAATTTCCGCTATGCCATTCGTAATGCCATACCACAAAACTCTAAAAATATGGCCTTTGAGACGCGTATGACCTTACATAGGGATATTTGCCCACATCTTCCGCGTAGTAAACATATGCAAATTTTATGGGAAAGCTTTTGCATAGATCCCCTTAAGCTCACATACATGGTGCTCAAAACATGTAAGAAAAAACTTTTCTAACTCATTTTTTGCCATGCCAGTTTAAGGAAATGTTATTTTATGCTTAGTAGCACAGATTTTATAGTTTTTTCAGACGATTGGGGACGCCACCCCTTCAGTTGTCAGCATATTATGCAACAATTTTTGCCTCACAATAAAATATTGTGGGTCAATACCATTGGCATGCGCACCCCTACTTTAAGCCTGTACGATATGCAACGTGCTCTGGGAAAGATACGCTCATGGATACAACCAACGCAAGGCACTAATCATTCGCAGCAGACTTTGCCGCCCAATTTGCGTATCATTTCGCCTTTTATGATTCCCTACAACACGCTTGCGCCCGTGCGTGCTTTCAATGCAAAAAATGTGGTCAAAGCAGTCCATACCGCAGCGCAAGAATGGGGCTTTCAAGACCCCATAGTGCTTACAACGCAGCCCCTTTCCGTAGATTATATGGGAAAGTTACGCGAAGCCCTCACGGTATATTATTGCGTAGATGACTTTATTCATTGGCCGGGCATGAATCAACCGGAACTTGTACAAGGCATGGAAGACAGCCTTGTA
>CAYJLO010000184.1:0-342 GCA_964370835.1 uncultured Desulfovibrionaceae bacterium | reverse complement strand
AAGCTGATCTTATTTTTGCCGTGTCTGACGCTTTGTGTACTTCGAGGCACAATGGCAAAGAGCCCACGCGCTTGCTCACCCACGGTGTGGATATTCCACATTTTGCCAAAGCAGCCCAAACACAAACACGGCCTGAAGCTTTAACTGACATAACAAAGCCCATTATAGGTTTTTATGGTCTTATTGACCCGCGTTTTGATGTGGATTTGATAGAAAGCATTCTTAAGGCCAAGGCTGAGTGGCATGTACTTTGCGTAGGAAAAAAACTTATTTCCCTTGAAAGATTAGAAAAATATCCTCATTTTCAATGGATTGACGCTGTAAGCTATGAAGACTTACCAA
>CAYJLO010000183.1:0-2305 GCA_964370835.1 uncultured Desulfovibrionaceae bacterium | reverse complement strand
GTGTTTCATTGCATATCTGTACTATGTTAGTCGAGTAGATACAGCCAAAGCTATATGCAACCAAATCACAATAAGTGATAAAGGACGAAAACGGTATCCGACAATCATTCACGCTATTATTAATTAGTTAAATGGGGATTGCCTAACCCGAAATGCCAGTTTTTTGGCTATGTGTAATGCCTTTAGGTGATAAATCTCAAGTGTAAAAAGCAAGAGAGATGACACTGAATATTCGGTATGGCAACGGAGCCGCCGTAGTAGTCAGCGAACCCTGAAATGACAGGGAAAGCCGTAAAATCGGATGCAGGTAATTCTGCTTACAAGGCGAAGGGTGGCAGTTTGTTATCTTAACATTAAAAGAAAGGATAATGTGTGATACATTATGAGAAATCCAATCAACGTGTTAAGCAGTCTGCAAAAACACAGTTCCGACAAGTTGTATGTTTATGAACGGTTGTACAGAAATTTGTATAATCGTGACTTTTACTTGCTTGCATATCAAAATATATATGCAAACGAGGGCAATATGACAAAAGGGACAGACGGCAAATCAATTGACGCAATGAGTTTGAAAAGAATTGATAAACTCATTGAAAACCTAAAATCAGAAAACTATCAACCCAATCCGTCAAGACGGACGTATATTCCTAAGAAAAACGGAAAAATGCGACCGCTTGGCATACCGTCATTTGATGATAAACTGATACAAGAAGTTTTAAGAATGATATTACAGGCAATTTACGAGGGGTATTTTGAAAAATCTTCTCACGGTTTCAGACCGAATAAAAGTTGCCACACCGCTTTAAATAGTATACAAAAATCATTCACAGGTACAAAATGGTTTATCGAGGGCGATATTAAAGGTTTTTTCGACAATATCGACCACAAAATTATGACAGGTGTTTTGTCAAAAAGGATTAAAGATGAAAAGTTTTTGCGTTTAGTAAACAAATTTTTGAAAGCCGGATATTTGGAAGAATGGCAATATCATAACAGTTATTCCGGCACACCGCAAGGTGGTATCATCAGTCCGATACTTGCGAATATCTATCTTGATGAATTTGATAAACATATGCAAAAACTTAAAAGTGAATTTGACAAAGGTAAAGCAAGAAAAGTGTTACCGCAAGCAGTAAAACACCAGAGCCATTTACAAAGGCTTAGAAAAAAACTCAACTTAACAACAGACGAAAACGAGCGTAAATCCATTTTAAAGAAAATAGCCGAAGTGCAAAAAGAGAAATTTGCAGTGTCCTATACTGACCCAATGGATAATGATTTTAAACGTTTGCAATATGTAAGATACGCAGATGATTTTATTATCGGTATTGCGGGCAGTAAAGAGAATGCACAAAGTATCAAAATCAAAATAGCGGAATATCTTAAAGACAGTTTAAAATTAGAGTTATCGGAAGAAAAAACGCTGATTACAAATTCTGCTGACAAAGCAAAGTTTTTAGGCTATGAAATTTATATCAGAAAAACAAATGCCGTTACTACAAGCAAAAACGGAGTTAAGAGCCGAAATTTAAACGGTTCTGTTTGCCTTTCGGTGTCTATGCAAACTATCAGAGATAAATTGCTTGAATACAAGGCTATGAATATTGAAAAAACTATATATGGAAAAGAAAATTTCAAACCAAAGTCAAGGTATTATCTAAAAGACAATGACGACCTCGAAATTATAGAGCAATACAACAGCGAAATTCGTGGGTTTAGAAATTATTACAGCTTGGCAAACAATTCGTCAATCGTCAATACGTTCGGCTATATTATGCAGTATAGTATGTTTAAAACATTTGCAACAAAATACAGAACTACTGTGCGAAAAATCACACAAAAATTACGTATTGGCAAAGGGTTTGGAGTTAGTTACAAAGACAAAAAAGGCAACACAAAAACACGTCTGTTTTACAATGAGGGTTTTGCTCGCAAGAAACTGAAATATTCGCAAAATGTAGATGTTCTGCCGAAAACAGTTATGTACACAGGAACAACAAGCCTAAAGCAAAGACTTGAAGCTGGAAAATGTGAATACTGCGGTAAAGAAGACGGAATGATTGAAATACATCACGTTCGCAAATTAAAGGATTTAAAAGGTAAAAGTCAATTGGAAATTTTTATGATTGCAAGAAGCAGAAAGACAATAGCATTGTGTAGACAGTGCCATACTGACTTGCATTTAGGCAGATTGAATTAACAAATGGAGAGCCGTATACATCGAGAGATGTACGTACGGTTCGGAGGCGAGTGCTTGAAAACCTACCGTAGTAATACGGCAAGGCGTTGGGTACTTAGCCTACAC
>CAYJLO010000182.1:0-2327 GCA_964370835.1 uncultured Desulfovibrionaceae bacterium | reverse complement strand
CAAAGAATGGGGTCTGAACTTTGCCAAAAAAGTGGGGAATTGCATTGTTTAAAACCAGCAGCAGATTAATCATAATGATTTTATGGTTAGTGTGCTGAAAAACAATATTTTTATAACTTAAGAACGAGGCGTGGCATGAAAAATATAATACCAGATGAATTTGGAGTGCATATAGGTGGTTCAGCGAGAGATAAGCGTAGAGCATCTAAATTGGCAGATGCTTTGGAAGCAAAAAATAATGGTATAGAATTACCACCTCCAAAGAAAAGGCCTAAGATAATAGCCTATAGGTATAATATATTTTGTGAACCACGCTGGAATGAGGTTCAGCGTAGTTTGGGGCTAGAAAATGCCATACGCCTTCGTGTATTATATGAACGCATACCAGCAAAAGCTTATTTTAATGAAGCTGTGAGTTTAATTACTAAATATGGCGAATTTATTCATACATGCATACAAGATATGGTCAACGTGCAAGAATGCTTTAATGCAATTTCTCCTGAAAATGACTATGAGCAAAGCTTTAGATTAAGCGTACATAATGCCATCAATACTAGTGTTAATTGCCTGATTGTACTTGGTTTAGTTAAAAGCATTGATGAGGGAATATTTTTCCACAAAAACATAGAAATTACTAAGTCTCAACGCCTAAGTAAGTGTTGGCTTTTAATGTGCGACTCGCCACTCACTGGTAAAAAGCATATTTTAGAATATTTGGAAGAAGGCAATATTGACAAGGAGTTAATAATAAAGCGTATATTAGGCACGCTTGTTATGGAAAAGCCCGAAAGAAAAATTATGAAAGTTCAACGGATTGGTGAAGATTATAGAGACGGAAGAAATATTAGTGTTGAAGAATTTCAACAAACTTTTGCATTTAGAGGTATAGAGTTTGGTACATATGTTCATCAAAAAATGCGACAGGACTTATTAAATTATGCGTTTGACGCATTCATGGATTTATCAAAGTTTTTAAAGCTTGAACCTAGGATGATTGCTCATAATGCCTTGAATTTTGCTTTTTGTGCAAGAGGAGGTGGATGGATTCCTTATGCTGCCCATTATGAATTTGATACCAGAACAATTAATATAACAAAAAGTCAAGGTGCTGGAACAATAGCCCACGAATATATGCACTTTATGGATTATACAGTGGGCAGGGCTATTGGAAACACTAAAAGACCACATGCCTCTACTTTGGACAATTTTTTTGATACTAAATTTTACAAAGATGCATATAACTATGATAACTATCGTGAATTTAAGTATTATAGCAAGCCAGATGAACTTATGGCAAGAGCTTTTGAAGCTTTAGTGTATGCACATATTAACAATACTTTTCTTGTAAGCCTTTATTCTGACAGTTGGGTTACGCCAAATGATGAAGAATTAGAAAGATTAACACCGTATCTCGAAAATTTTATTGAGCAATTCAAGTCTGTTATAAAATATAAAAATCAGTCTCTCACCGTTCCGCAGTCTGAAACTTAAGTTCTTTACAATGGGAAAAAGCCCAAGAACAAAAGGAGTGCATTATGGCAATTAAAACTATTAACAGTGAAGAGTTGAGGGGATTTGTTGAGTCGGCAGAATTTGAGCAAATTGTGCAAAAGAACCATGAAAGCTACAAGAAAAAGTGGTTAAAACTTGCGGATAAGAAGAAAGACATTAACCCCAATGCCTATTATTCATGGAATTGGGCGGCCTTTCTACTGCAAGAATTCTGGCTTTTGTATCGTAAAATGTATGTTCAGTTTTTCAGCATTGCTGCTTGTAGGGTATTGATTTTTTTAACTATCATGTTTCCTATGTCTGCTACCGTGGATAAGGCATTAAGTGGGGCACTTCTTGGCCTTAGTGTGATGATACCTCTTGTTGCCAATGGTTGGTATTTGAGCAAATGCTTTGCTCTTGCAGAAACTGCCAAGGCAAAGTTCATGGTTAATACAGCCGCTAAAGTGGGCTTCTTTAATCAAAATGGTGGTACAAGCCTTAAGTTTGCCTTAATTTATCTAGCAATCTTTTGCGTGTTTATTGCTGGGCTTGAGTTCTATGTGAATCAAAAAGGCATATATCCTTCAAGCGTAAACCAAGTAGAGCTTAAGATAAATAGCGTGCGTAATGGCGTGCTAACCTTGGATGAATCCACTACACTTGCTAAGGCCCTAGAATCTAATCCTTACCTTAAAAATACCAACTGGGAGCTATTTGAAGTTGAACCCAATAGGTATGTTGTTCGCTTTTCCGCTCAATGTGACATTGTAAAAGAGGTGGTAGAAGTTCAGGAAAGAGAGCCTCAAGACCTACATGAAATAACGCAAGGCGTT
>CAYJLO010000181.1:0-2362 GCA_964370835.1 uncultured Desulfovibrionaceae bacterium | reverse complement strand
TCCCCTCCCCAGACCCCATCCCTCAAAAAAACCAATGGTGGCAGTGTTTCTTCTTTGACAGAAGATTGCTGTCACATGGGGTAGGGGGGCTTGTTTGTGTGTATGTTTTTACTGCTGAGTGGGTATTAAAAATAGGCCTTTTTCCACAGGGGGTCATTTTTCAGCAACTGTGTGGCGCGTACAAGGTCTTCAGGGCAATCCACGCTTTGATTTATATGTGAGGTGAGCACCGTGTGCACAGGTATGCCATTTTCCAAAAGACGAAGCATGTCTATGGATTCAGCTTGCTCCAATGGAGTCTGGTCTAGAGCGATGAAGTCTAGTAGAGCTTGGCGTCTGAAAGGCATGATGCAAACCTGTTTATGTCCGAGGATGTTGTTCGTGGTGACGCCATGGTTGGTGCTGGGTATGGTTGAGCGGGAAAAATACAATGCTCGCCCTTGCCCATCGGTGACAACCTTAATAGTATTGGGTGAGAGAAATTCCTCTTGGCTGGTGATGGCAGCGCGAAGGTTCACCACCTGCGCCGTGAGCTCTTGGTGCAAAGGAGTCAGAGCCGCATCAATCATATCTGGATGCACCAGTGGTTCGTCGCCTTGCACGATCGCAATGGCGTCGGCTTTTTTTCCTTCCAGCTGTTCGATAAGGGGCAAAGCCTCGGCGCAACGATCGGTGCAACGGGTGTGCTTGGCACTGGTCATGACCACTTTAATATTTTGGCTGTGGCAATAATCGGCTATTTCCGTATCGCACGTGGCCACATAGGTGGCAGTGAGGGATGTGGCCATGGCGGTGCGCAAGGCCACGTGACCCAGCATGGGGATTCCGTCCATGGGAGCCAGAGGTTTACCGGGAAAGCGCGTGGCGGCCATGCGTGCGGGGATGATGGCATAGGTAATCATGGATGAATCCTTACTTAATTCTTATGAAGAGTTGGGCGAGCGGCATGTTGCCAGAGAAAAACAGCGTCAATGCCATAAGCAATGAAGGTATGCCCAGCATCAATGGCATTTTGCAGGGCCGTGGGGTCTGGCGTCACCACATGGCTTCCCATGGGTACATTGTGCTGTTTACAAAGCTTTTGTATTTCGTCCATGGCTTGAAGGAAAAGAGGATGAGTAAAATCTCCCATGATACCCATGGAGGCAGAAAGATCATAAGGCCCCACCATGATGGCATCAAGATAGGGATGGCGCAAGATGGCGTCTAGATCTGCAAGAGCGTCGGCGTGCTCTATTTGCGCTATGATAATGGGCCCTTGTTTTTGTGCTTGCATATAGGAGCCAAAGTTTTTGCCATAGGCATTGGCTCTGGCATAGCCCACGCCGCGTGAACCTGTGTTTTCACTCTTATGAGGGTAGAGTGCCACATCTATGGCGGCACCTAGGGTGGCACGGCTTTGAATCATGGGAAAGATAAGCCCATGTGCTCCGGCATCGAGAGCGCGGCGAATGACTAGCTTTTCCGCAGTGGGCACGCGCACAAGGGCAAGAGGGGCTTTATGAATTTGCTGTTGAGGTGATGCCATGGCGCAGGCTTGCGCACCACCGCTGGCTATGGCGCGTAGCAAATTGGGCAGCTGGCTTATGTCAATGCTACCGTGTTCCATATCTATCACCAGCCAATCATAGCCCATATGTGCCATGAGCTCTGCCGTATCAGGGCTTGGGAACTGTAGCCAAGAGCCAAGGCTCAGTTTTTTTTCTTGAAGTGTTGTTCGCAAATGAGATGGCATGCTTTGTCCCTTTGGATAATAAAAAAGCCCCAACCGAAGCTGGGGCTCATGAACTCTAAAGCTTGAACTACTAGCCCATGAAGGGGTTAGCGAAGAGCAAGATGAAGCTTACAACCAAGGCGTAAATGGCCAAAGATTCGATAAATGCGAAGGCCAAAATCATGGTACCAGTGATTTTACCGCTGGCATCAGGGTTACGAGCAACGCCTTCACAAGCGCCTTTGAGGCCAAGACCCATGCCAATACCACAACCACAAGCAGCAATACCGATACCAAGAACGGAAGCCAAGGAAGTGAAGCTGATGGCCATGGGATCGCCAGCAGCGAAAGCAAGGGAAGCCATACCTACAAAAGCAACAGTTGTTAAGGCAATCATTAATAATTTACGCATGTTAAACTCCTTAAGAATATTATATGTTTGGGTCCGTAGACCATTCCCCACAAAGTGTGAATCCTAGTGTGCGTGCTCCAACGAACCCTTAATGTAGAACATGGTCAACATGAAGAATACGAAAGCTTGCATGCTCTTACCAAGAAGGAAGAGGAAGTAAATGGGCAAGCTACCGAGGATGGGAGCCATAACAAAGGCTAGGATAATAACAATTTCTTCACCGCGGATGTTACCGA
>CAYJLO010000180.1:0-2370 GCA_964370835.1 uncultured Desulfovibrionaceae bacterium | reverse complement strand
TCGGTGTTGTCCCCCTTATCGGCACTGGCGGTATCGTTAGTAATAACGTTACCTGTGATAGCTGCGCCACCTTCTTGTGCCGCTGTTTCATTGATATCATTTGCAGCAGTTGGCTTAGAATCACCGATGGTAACGGTTACTTGTACTGTACCGGTGTTAGCACCGTTAACAACAGGAAGTGTTACGTTGATGTTGCCACTGGTATCTGTGCCTTCTGTGTGAGTATATGGCGCAGTTTGTGTAAACTGCAATTTATCACCAACCACTGCAAAGTAGCCAATGGAATTATCAGCATTACCTTGTGAGCCATCGGCAGTGATGTAATACTTATCTCCAAAATTATAACTCGTATCAGAGTCAAGCTTAATAGCTACATCAAGAGTCGCTTCAGCTGTGCCTACAAAGTCATCATCAGAAGTTACAGTACCGGTTGCACCGCCAGCGGTTACATTAGTGATATCAATAGTAAGCTTAGCAGAATCTTCAGTACCATTGCCATCTTTTACAGTATATTCAAATACTATGTCATCAATGTTAGCGTTTGTACTGTTAGGATTAGATACGAACTTGTAGTCGCCTTCCTTGTTTACATACAAAGTACCAAGGTCAGATTCATAACCAAAGTCATAGCCATTCAAGTCGTCACCTTTAAGCTCTGTCCAAGTATCATCAGGAGCTGTTACACCAACAACGGGACCATCTTTATGCCAGCCGTCGTTGCCAGCGTGGTCAGGGGTACCTTCAAGAGCGCCATCATCTTCACCCTTAATAAGGTCACCTTCTACAGTTGTACCTTCAGTGACAGTATTGTCATCGTCATAGGCTTCAGGAGCGTCGTTGGTTTGTACAGTAACGGTTGTAGTATCTTTATCGCCATCTTTGTCGGTTACGCCAAAGACCACATCGATATCTTCACTCAAGGGCTTGTGCTGCTGTAAAGACCATGCACCGTTGCTAGCACCTACAGATAAAGAGAAGTAGGTTGTGCCATTTGCGTCTTTAGCTACAAACTCACCGGCATTATCCTGAGTTATTGTAAGCTTAATGCCGTCAATAGTTACTTCGACGCCCGCTGCAGGTATGTCACTTACATTAACACCAGCAATACTTTCGATGGAGTAAGAGTCAACACCATCAGCACCGCTTACAGACAATTGGCCTGTTGTTTCAGAAGTATAACCCGCTGGAGGAGTGATAAACTCAATGCCCTGCACAGTGAAGTCACTGTTGTTGGTATTACCATTATCTGTAGCAGAAATCACAATACGGTCGAAGGCACCGGTAACTTGAGAAAGAGATACTTCTAAATTACCACCTGTAGTATTGGATACCTGAGTTAAGGAGTCTACTAAGTCGTACTGCCCAGTTTTTTCATTGTATTTATAGAATTGAACAAGCACTTCTTCGTTAGCAGGGTCTGTACCGGCATCACCGTTGAAGAACTTAGATAGGGTAATCTTAGCACCATAGGCAACTTCGCCTTTTGGAAGATCAAAAATAAGAGCTTCCGAGACGCCATTGCGACCGTAGTCTAACTCTGTACCATTGTTACCACCAGATACACCAATGCCGGGAGTATACGCACCGCCGCCATCAAATTTAGCACCATTAGCATCGGCGTTTACAGTAAGCTCGCCATCACCCATGGCGTCGCCAGCATCATCTTTATTATAGACAATTTTCCCTGTATAAACAGTGAGACCACCAAGACTTAAAGGACCTTCATTGGGATCCTGAGTGCTACCCCAATTTTCAAAAACGACACCTTTGTCATAATAGTTATCATCGGTTGTAGTAATTGTAGGTTCATTTTGTGTTCCAGTTCCAAGCTCAAGAATATCGTCTTGAATTTGTACATTTACAGTGCCACCAGTAGAACCACCATCACCATCGGTAATGTTGAAGCCTAAGTCGATGCCTGTGTTTCCATCATTGTCAGTTGTATCTAACTTTCCGTCGCCATCAAGGTCTGTGTTGTAGTCTGCATCATCAGATACGTATCCAGCATCGCCATCTTTAGAATCAGGAGCATCATGCATCACAGAGTCTTTGAGGTCTACAGTGTAGCTAAATTTACCGTCATCACCTTCTGTGGTGGTTGCAGTGATGATGGTTTTGCCACCGGCAGTACCAATAAGAATGGTTTTATCTTCAACTCCATTGGTTTCACCGTAAGACCAAGTAACCTTACCGCCCTCAGAAGACCAAAGGTCTGGTTGATTGGTCAAATCCCACTCAAAGTCTAAGTTACTACCATCTACATCTGTAGCGGTGATGGTGCCAGTGGCTGTGGTTTGGTTCGGGAAGTCCGGATCATTATCACTCTTCGTACCATCAGGAAGATACGCTTCAGACACTTGTACGTTGGTG
>CAYJLO010000179.1:0-2395 GCA_964370835.1 uncultured Desulfovibrionaceae bacterium | reverse complement strand
GCATTGGGGTTTACGTCAACGCCAATAATATTTCTGTTGAGCAATTTTGCTTCAACGAGCGTTGTTCCTCCCCCTGCAAATTGGTCAAGCACAAGATCGCCTTCTTTGGAATACCTCAGCATGAGATTTCGTGGAATATATGGCGACCAGTTCCCACGCCACTTGGCATCATGCGTTGCCCAATCACCACGCTTTGGAAATGACCAAACTGTGTTCATTTCTAATTCAAAATCATCTGGTTCCCATTTTTTTATCTTTTTTGCCATTAATCAACCTGTATATGAATATTTGTCTTAATTTAGCTAATATAAACTTTATTTACGGCATTATAGAGGGCAACTGCCGAATCGATATGCCAGTCAAAATATTGCTGCCATAAATTTCTTGTCACTCTAATGTCAGCATTTAAATATGTTCGCATTCTGCTTGCAACGGAATTCTCTCTTTCAGATTTCCAATCAATTTTAAATGCTAGCTCTGTTTCTATCTTGTTTTTGTTTTGATATAGTAGATCAAAAAGATGTTTATTACTTGGTATGTAAATACCTGTTGAAAGCTCATTTTTTCTTGAATTTGTCGTTAAGCAAAGAAAATATGTTGATATTCCTATTATTCCAATGTCATAGTTGTGATAATATGGAGCTTTTCTGATGGAAAAAATTTCTTTAAATTTTTGTTGCTGGAATGCGTAGTTAGCAAATTCTTGCCAATACTCAAGGCGTAAATTTTGTAGCTGTGAAAGATTATTTGTATTCATAAATGCCTACTTTGGAATTGGTAGTCCCAATTTTGTTAGAGGAATATATTCAAAATAATATTGACATCTTACGCTAATAATATAGTCAAGAACATCTTGGTATTTTGGATCTTTAAACCAATCGCTGAGTAAGTAAATATATTCTACTTCAATGTTTGCGTGTGACATAAGTTTTTGATACTGTTTCTTTTTAAAGTCACATGTTTGTAGTTTTTCATCTACAGAACCAGCAACTTGTTGATATTTGCATTCTATAATAAATAGGGTGTTATTTACGATTACATATATGCTGTCGTCGGGAAAAAGTCTTTTAGATATAATATCTTTCCACTTGATTTCTAATTCGTCAAGAAATTTATAAAACCCATGTTTCTTAAAGATTCGTGCGACTTCTTCACCAAGATAGTATACTTTGCCGTCCGTGACTTCGTAGCCAGTTTGTTGTGAAAGAAAAGTTGATAAATCAGTTTTTCCTTCAAAAACTAAGCCTGTTTTTGTGTTTCCGCCACCTTTACCGCCTAATTTCATGGTTATTATCCTTTATATTAGTAATTAAAAGTTCCGCAATTTTTCCACGAGAGTCGCTTTTGGAATTTATCATTCTTGTAGCATAAACTCTGTGAATAGTAAAACCATTATAGATTTCTTCAAAAAAATTGTCGTTTTCATCGTGATTTTTGGGGTCAGAGTTGCTCAAGAGAATCTTTGCCCCTTTTGCTTTTATGGCTGCTGCAAACTTCGCCAACTTTTTTTGGGCATCATCGTCAAAACAATATTCAGTATAGGCAGTAAAGCTAGATGTTGCATTAAGAGGGCGATAGGGTGGGTCTATGTATACAAAGCTGTTGCCATCGACTACCTTTTCAAGGTCGCAATAGTTTCCGCAATGAATATCCACGTTTTGCAATAATTTTGAAACATTAGCTAGATTTCCGCTATCGCAAATGCAAGGATTTTTATATGCCCCAATGGGTACGTTAAAAAATCCTTTCTTATTGACACGGTACAGTCCATTAAAGCAAGTTTTGTTCAAGAATATAAAAAGAGCGGCTTTTTCAACGTCATCGCCGTCATCATCAAAACGGATAATGTTAAACCTTTCTCGATATAGAGAGTAAAGTTCTTTTCGTTGCTCTGTGGATGCTGTGAGGTATTCACTTTGCAGAGCACTTAGCAATGAAATAAGCGACTGAACATCAAGCTTGATGACTTGGTAAAGGTTGATAATATCTTTATTTACATCATTAATATGCACTTCATTTAGCTTGAATTTTGAAAGAACATCAAAAAGCACAGCACCGCCACCGATGAAAGGTTCAACATATTTTGTAATGGATCTACCAAGCTCTTTTGGGTAGAATTTGTTAATTTCCCCTAAGAGTTGCCCTTTACCACCAGCCCATTTTACAAAAGGCTTTGCTGTCTTGGTTTCAGTTTTCTTTTTTGGTATGGTACGAGCGTCTAAGGGTTTTGGTATGTTGCTTGGAATAATCCACATATTCCCCACACGAGTACAACCTTCTATACGATTTTCAACGCAAAGAGTAGAGACCCTACGTTGTGAAATATTCCATTTTTCCCCTGCTTCTTTTGCAGATATATATTGCATCTTAAACCTCATGTTAAAGTATTCTCTAG
>CAYJLO010000178.1:0-2422 GCA_964370835.1 uncultured Desulfovibrionaceae bacterium | reverse complement strand
GACCCACATTTTATGACTTACTAAAAAAACATAAAATAACTTTGTAAAAGGTTCCTCCATGTCCAAAAATTTTATATCTTTGCGTTCCTTATTCTATTCTAGCTTTTTAGTCATGGTTATGGTTTTCCCCCTCTGTTTTAGCTCTGTTCTTTACGCACAGGCAACAAAGCAACAAGCCTCCCCCCTCTTTACCGTACGCGGCATTGGAGGAGGCGGTGGTTTTTACTCCCCAACTTTTTCCCCCTACGATGAAAATCTACTCTTTGCCGCTTGCGACATGGGCGGCGTATATCGTTCTACCAATGGCGGAAAAAACTGGAAAATGCTTAATTGGACCACTGCAGCGCGAACAGCACACCGTGGTCCGCAAATGCAATTTCTCACCCCATCTCGCTTACTGTGGGTACAAAAACGTTATGATATTATTATAAGTCAAGACCAAGGGATAACGTGGGAACGTCACTCTGAAAGCCCTTGGTTTAAAGTGCCCAAAAAAACACGAGACGAAATATACAAAAGCTACATACAGTCTTTCCTTCCTTTAGATAACGAAGGAAAAAACCTTTTAGTAGCTACCGGTTACGGCCTTTGGAAAGGGGGGAGAAAAGGCTGGGAGAAAATTTCTGAGGCTCGTTGTTCCCACTTGCAACAACTTAAGCAAGATATCTATTATGTGGAAAATGAAACAGATCTTCTCAAAAGTTCTGACAATGGCCAAAGTTGGGAAAAAACTCCCCTACCGGGAAAAATCAGTGCCATTAAAGGAATTACTCAAAAAAATGGCTCCTATCTTTTTTACGCTGCCGTCATAGATAAAGGTATTTATCGCTCTGATGACTCAGGAAAAACATGGTATTTTTGCAACAACGACTATCCTAATATTGTAGAATTTATTATGGCTCCAGATCAAGATCAGGTGGCCTATGCTCGCCAAGGGCGCCCCCCCTATCCCCCCAACTTAGTGCGTACTGTGGACGGTGGCAAAGTTTGGGAACCTAGCTTTCGCATGCACGATAGCCAGGCTACCTTTTGGTTAGATGTCAATGTGGAGCAATCATGGTTACAAAAACATTTACAATGGTCCTACTATTTTACCAATGTAAGCATATCACCTTTTAATCCCAAGCAACTCATGGCTTCCACACAAGGGGAGCTTTTTATCTCCAAAGATGCTGGAGACACATGGGAAGCGTTTTTCTCTGAAAAATATCCCCCCATTGAGGGAGATGTAGTACCACGCCATAAAAGCATAGGACTGGAAGTTACTTCCGTATGGGGATATCACTTCGACCCCCATGATGCGCAACGAGAATATATTGCCTATACAGACGTGGGCTTTGCACGCTCTGTAGATCAAGGAGAAACATGGGCTTGGTCCGGAAAAGGCTCGCCTTGGAAAAATACTTTCTATGACATAGCCTTCGATAAAGATGTGCCGGGAAAAATGTTTGCCGCCGCAAGCAACTTACATGATTTACCCCATTTTATTGCCATTTCAGAAATACACCCCTCAGCACTGGTGCATCAAGGTGGGGTGGTCATTTCTACAGATTATGGTAAAACATGGAAAGTACCTTACTCGAAAGACACAACCTTAGGCGGTTTGCCTGCGCAGGCATGTACCAGCATTATCATGGACCCTAAGTCTCCCCCAAAAAATAGAACCTTGTTTGCGGCTCTTTTTGGCGAAGCCGACGATGATGCTGGTGTCTACGTATCCCATGACGAAGGACGTACCTGGGCCAGAACTGCAGGGCAACCTGGTGGACATAATAAACATATTTATAAATTACGCATACACCCTACTACGGGTGATTTGTACGCTCTCATTACCGGCTTACGCGCACCTAAACCGCATTATCACAACATCGAAGAAGGTGGTATTTGGCGCTCTTCCGACAAAGGAAAAACATGGACGCATCTAAGCAAAGGCTCGAAGCTAAATCACTGGGCCACATCCATGACCTTCCACCCCACCAATCCCAAGGCCATGTATGTTACCGCTGCAAGTCCACAAGGAGTCTCTGCCGGCGGTGTTTACTATACGCAAGACGATGGTAAAAAATGGTGGAATATTCTCCCAGACAAAGACATTAAAAGACTTACAGGTCTGCCTCATGGCTATGACCATTGGATGTCCTCTGTGGTACATCCTAAAAAAAACAATATCATCTTTGCCGGCGGCACCAATAATGGCCTCTTTTTCTCGGTGGACGGTGGTAGGCGTTGGCGCTGGTGCCCAGACTTTCCCTTCTCCAATGTGCAAAGCATGACCTTCAATCCTCGCAATAGCGATGAATTCATCCTCACTACCTTTGGCAGTGGGGTTTGGTCTGCATCGTTAAAAGAACTGCTACAACACTATAACATAGATTATAACAAAATTAAGTAATAAAAAAGGCTTAGAGACACACTCTTAGCC
>CAYJLO010000177.1:0-2465 GCA_964370835.1 uncultured Desulfovibrionaceae bacterium | reverse complement strand
CTTGGCGTGCAGGTTTTGGGTGTGAGCATGGATACGGTTTTCGTGCATAAAATGTGGGACGAACAAGAAATTTCTAAGATAGCCGGCAAAAAAACTCCTTATCCATTGCTTTGTGACAGCTGCGCATGCGTTGGTAAAGAGTACGGCGTCTTTAGCGAAGACATTAACATGAATCTTCGTGGTAGCTTCATCATTGACCCTGCTGGCGTTGTGCAGAGCATGGAAATTATCAATGCTCCTGTGGGTCGTCAGTTTGATGAAACTTTGCGTCAAATTGAAGGCTTCCAGTTTGTGACTCAAAACCAAGGTTGCGCAGTGCCCACCGCTTGGGAACCCGGCAAAAAGCACCTTGAACCTTCCCCTGACTTGGCCGGTAAAATCAACACCGTTTGGGAAATTGAAAAATAGTCGACTTTAATCATTGCATATAAAAAAAGCGAACATGGCTTCATGTTCGCTTTTTTTCTGACCTAGCATGGAGACTAGTCAAGTAAAGATAAAAGCCGAGCAACGCGATCAGCGTCAAGTCCACTGTGAACTTGTAAAAGATCTTGCTGATTTTCTTGCTGCAAGGCACCTAAAATACCACTGGCTTGGTTATCATTTAAGTGCGTTGGGCGCGGAGCCGGAATACCTTGTAAGGCCACGGCGGTGGCACCTTCTGCAGGAGCTGAAGCCACAGGTGCTGCGCGAAAAGCCGTTACGGCAGCCATGCGATCATTATTCACAGGGCGAAAAGGACTATTCATTTCCATCGACATATGTATTCTCCTTCATGTAAGAGGGTAATTTTTTCTCTTTCTATGAACCTACCCTACTACAAGCAAGAAATATGCCTACTTCTTTTGCCTAGTCCACCGCTAAGGTCAGTCCCACAGGACAATGATCTGAGCCATAAATATGATTTTCAATCCACGCGTCCTTTATGGCCGGACGTAGCTCTTCGGATACAAAAAAGTAATCAATACGCCAGCCTATATTTTTGGGACGCGCGCCGGCCTTATACGACCACCACGAATAGGCATCTTCCACATTGCCCTTGCAAGCCCTAAAGGTATCCACATACCCTGCCGCCACAAAGGCATCGAGCCAAGCTCTTTCTTCAGGCAGATAGCCAGTATTTTTTTCATTGGCTTTGGGACGTGCTAAATCTATGGCTGTGTGCGCAATATTAAAGTCACCGCACACCACAATGGGCTTGGATTTGCGTAAATTTTCAGCAAAGTCCAAAAAGGCATCAAAAAATCCCATTTTATACGGCACACGTTTAAATTTTCCTGTGGGCTTACCAGCTTCGTTGAGCTCTGCCGCACCGCCATTGGGAAAGTACCCATTGATATAATGAAACCAAGGAAATTCCATATGCACTATGCGACCTTCGCCTTGATAGGCTTCATGGGGCAATTCCACCGTGGTGCTTATGGGCTCCATACGACTAAATGCCGCCACGCCGGAATAGCCTTTTTTTACCGTGGATGATGCCCACAGCGAATGCCAGCCTTCAGGGTGCACCAATTCATCTTTCAATTGCTCGGGGGAAGCTTTTGTTTCTTGTAAGCCAATGATATGTGCATTGGAATTGCCAAACCACGCCCAATCTTCCTTGGCGGATACGGCGCGCAAACCATTGACATTCCATGAGAGCATTGTAATATCCATATATATTCCTTTATGCCTTACAGGCTGATATTTTTACGTATACTACAATGGGCCTCAAGCATGCGTCAAGGCAAGAGAGCATGCTAACCTTGCCTAATGAAGTAATTTTTGGCATAATGAACAAAGGAGGAACTTTATGGAACTATTACCCATTAAACGTGCAATTTTGTCCGTTACCGATAAAAGTGGCCTTGGCGAACTTGGCAAATTTTTGGCCGACAATGGCGTAGAGCTGGTATCCACCGGCGGCACCTATGCTTTTTTAGAAAATGAAGGACTAAAAGTCACCAAGGTGAGCGAAGTTACTGGCTTTCCAGAAATCTTAGGTGGCCGTGTTAAAACCTTGAATCCTAAAATTCATGGTGGCATTTTGGCCGATAAAGATAACCCTGAGCACCTTAAAACCTTAGAAGAGCATCAAATTCAGCCCTTTGATTTGGTTTGCGTAAATTTATATGACTTTGCCGGTGCTGTGGAACGTAAACTTTCACGCTTAGAAGCTGTGGAAGAAATAGACATCGGTGGACCATGCATGATTCGTGCTTCGGCTAAAAACTATCATAGCGTATTGGTGTTGCCTTCCACGGAATGGTATGGTCAAGCCATGCAAGAAATGCGTGACAACAATATGTGCGTAGGCTTGGCTTTCCGCCAGCTCATGGCTTCACGCGCTTTTGAAGCTACGTCGAGATACGATTCTTTGATTACGTCGTACTTACGCTAATAAAGTTTTGCGGGGGAAGGAAAAACCTTTTTGAAAAAAGGTTGTTTCCCTCCCCCGCAAAACTTTATTAGCGTAAGTACGA
>CAYJLO010000176.1:0-2530 GCA_964370835.1 uncultured Desulfovibrionaceae bacterium | reverse complement strand
GCAAAACTTGGAACGCTTTTATCGCCCTGTAAAGCAAATGACCACCATACGCCTGGATGCTGACGTGCTAGCATGGCTCCGCTCACAAGGAAAAGGGTATCAAACTAAGATTAATACTATCTTGCGCCGTGAGATGCTAGCATCTGTGCAGACCAGTGGAATAGGGTGGCATGAGAAATAAAGTGTGTCTGCGAGGTATCATTTGATCGTACAAATACCATACTCAAAAGAACCACAATAGGATGTATTGTACGACCAAGTTTAAACCACTATATATAACACATAAATATCTTTAGAAACCCTATTTATCACTCATCACAATTTCCACACTAGAGCGACATTGCCTAATCTTCCCCTGCTCAACCGTAATCTTTGTAAACGATTCTGTTATTTGCCTATGTAATACTTCGATAGTATCAGCCTGTTTTTTATCATAAGGAGGGAGGGGAATTTTCTTAATTTCTTCTGTGCTGATGAAAGGCGATTTACCAATCACATGCGCTTTTATCCATGCTTGAATAGTAGGGGTATTCAGTTGAGCATGTAACCATACAGCATGTATTGCCTGTTTAGGTCGAATAATGCACATAGCTGTTCCCACAATTGTATTATTACCTACCTGTGGCACAAAGCCATTCTTACCAATGGACACAGGGCTACCTCTATAGGAAAAGATGCTGTCTCCAGCTTGTAAGAGATGCTTTTTCTGCTTATCGGTAAACTTCATTCGCACCAATTTGCCTACATTAGGCGGCAAAAATTCAGAGCTTATTTCTAATTCACTTAAAGATACCTCATGTACCAAGGATGCATCACCGCGAGCATCCTCGGCGCTCCCTTCATGCGGTATACGTTCCGCTTGACAGCGCAAGACTTCCGCATAATGTTCTAAGGGATAGCTCTTACCATGTTTCTCTTTTACTACACTATAATATGATGGATTGAGCCTTGTATCTTGAGTACTTAAAATGTCATTTACGGGTACAAGAAAGCTTTCCTTCTTACTTCCCGCCACACCTTGAAGAAGCTTTAAGCATTTTCCAAAATCGAGAGGATTTTTCACCTGTTTAGCAGACTCAGACATATATACCATGCGTATACATTCTTGTCCTTGTCCTAAAACAAGAGCTGCAGGGTACTCTTTAAGACCTAGTCTGCGCGGTTTTGGTAACTGTAATACACCTTGGATAATACCCATTTTCACTAAAGTACGGCGTTCATATTCTAAAGAATTGAGACTCAAAAAATTCCAATTGGTATACCAGAATCCACCACGAATATTGCCAAGCATTTTTACACGCTCAGAATACATTTTGCAAAAAAGCGTAGGGTCCGCACCCAATATAATGCACTCTTCCGGAATTATAGAAATATCTTGTTCTGCCCATGTTATTCTGGAAATCTGTGTGCGCAAAAAATCTAATAGTAGGACATAAGCATCGCTCCCCATGAAGTTTTCATCATGGGGAGGAAGCATTACCACAGTGCCTGTTTCAAGCACCGGTAAGAGCATAAGTAGAGCCGGAAACATACTCCAATGAATGATCGCAATAGTATCCTCACCGCGCAATTCATTGTATATGACAGAGGCTGCCAACTGAATTATATGGTCTGGCGGTGCTAAAGCATATTCCGCATAATCAAGCGCCTCTTGGAACATATAATACAATTCCCTTTCCTCTATATTGTCCATACCTTGAACTTCGTTTACCGTCATAAGCGAAGCAAAGAGGGGAATTTCAAATGCCTTAGAAAAATTAATGGGACGTTGATACCCATGAGACGGCGTATGCCATTCTTCGGCTCTACGCAGACCTTCTTCCTGCATATTTTCTATTTCTTCTTCAGTAATGCCCAACTCTTCAAAGGTTGGATGTGGCTCCTGTCTCTCATTTTCCGTATAGGCAAAGGCAACATTGCTTTCAAAAGCCTGCGCCATGTCATCTAGTTCATCCTTGGTAGCTGTATCGTTAATATGGTCGATATACAGCGAAGAATACATGCTGTGATAGTAAGCCCATGTATCATAGTCATATTTAAAAGGAAAAACACATGTCTTATCATTCTTATTAGATAAAGAAATGGTATTTTTGCTTTCTCTATATATAGTATGCCAAAGTTTTTTCACAACTATAATTCCTTTAAAATTAAATAATTATCAATAATACTACGATAAATATAATACATGTATGTATTAAAATAAAAAATAGAAAATTTTTTCCATTATACACTTTAGGCAGTTAGTGCGAAATATACCATAAAGCTTTAGGATAATTTCTAAAGACCTATTGACTCAAGCACTTAGAGCACATAATATTCCAACAGTTCTTTTTTTGTAACACATAAAGTATGCCCAGCTCGTGGCTTTTTATCAAGATAAAAATAGTGAGTTGATTAACTGTTTTTAATATAGTGAGGAGAAAAAAATGCCAAAGAAGAGAAATTGTATAGGCTTTATACACCCACCCAAACAACAAGCTGTAGGGAAAAATATTTCTCCCAAGGAAGATGCTCTTATTGCCTTTGACTC
>CAYJLO010000175.1:0-2574 GCA_964370835.1 uncultured Desulfovibrionaceae bacterium | reverse complement strand
AAGATACCATTGGCGTTTTCACCTACGATGCTAGCGACAACGTTAATGGCGGCGGCATCATGATTGATCCTTGTTATGTGCTTGTATCTCAATATCAAGCTGATACTACCAGTGGTATTATAGACGGTGGTAATGGTGCTGACATTATAAACATTGGTGGTAGTCTACCGTTTACTGGTGACCCATTGGGTACAAATCCCAGTGAGACAGGATCATATGCAACTACTACAATTTATAATTTTGATGAAACTACAACTGACACCATTAATGCCAAAAATTATCAAGGTGATTTAAATTTAGCTGGCGATGGCGACTTTGTGGTTAATATTCTTGATCATACCCTAAGTGGTGGTTTTTGGTCTGCTTTTACGACTGGAAGCGTTACTTTTAATGTGCAAAAGGCTGAAAGTACCCTTAACTTTGGCTCTGGCGACAATATAATAAACATAGGCAGTTTTGAAAGCGCTAACCGTGGTAATGCAGCAACCCTATATAGCGGCGGTGGTAATGATAGCATTACCATTGGAACAATAAGCGAAAGTGCATACACAGGCGGTGGTAATGACACCATAATAGTTGATTCCATAATTGGGATAGCAGGCTCAAGCTCTATTCATGACATTGGCTCCATCAATGCGTCTGCTGGAAATGATTATATTAAAGTCACCAATTTAATCATTAATAGTGATCGTGAACTTAGTCACTATGAGAATGCAATTTCTGGCGGTGACGGGCAAGACACTATCATTGTTGAAAACTTTAACACGGGCATCATTTCAGGCGGGAATAGCCTTGAAAAAGCAAAAGAATATGACGAAATTACAGCTAAAGTGACCAACACACAGTCAGGACCTGACTCAAGTTTAGTTATTAGTCACGCCTTTATTGATGCTAGCGGTGGTGATAAAATTACTTTAACCACTGACCAAGATGGCGTTGACTACTATGTCGGGATAGGTGACTTTTACTCAACAGGAAATAACTTAATTATTAATGACGTTACTTATGATGAAGCAGATATATTAGCTGCCATGACAAACAATCAAGCTACGTTTGGTAATTTAACAATAACCTTTGATAATTTCATATATTCAGGCGGAAATCCCAATGGTAAATCCACCTTCCGTGCTGACACGCTTGAAACTGTTTCAAGTGATAATACATTCAATCCCCACGGCATAACAATTGTTGGCGATGTTAACATTAGTGGGGGTGGCTCTAATATTCTTGATAATTATATATCTGGCGACGTTGGCAAAATTACTAAAGGTAACATTAAGACAGGTAATGATATAATTGATGGCTCAACTGTTAATATGCAATATGGCGCCATATACGGTGATGCTCATTCTGTTGAAGTAGGCGCAATAGTAAATGCCCACTATGAATCTTACCCACACGGAGAAGAATACTACCAAGGTAATAGCGAGCTCGGTGCGGATACAATTACGTTTAATAGTATGAGCGGTGGACTTATATTTGGTGACTATGGTGTTATTGACTCTGATAGTGCCAATAATATAGGTTCAATTTCTTTAGGTAATGATGAAATTAACATTACTGGTGAAATGTCTGGTGGGAAAATTTATGGTGATGCAACTCTAGCTGGTAATGGCTCAGAGCGAACTGAGTTTAGTGGTTATGGTTCAGATGCAATTAGCGTTGGGCACTTAAGTGGTGGTGAAATATTCGGAGATTTTGACGCCGCAAAAGGTTTTACCTCAGATGTCTTTGATCATGATCTACGCAGATTTGAGCTTGCAAGAAATGAGTTTTATATTGACAACATGACTGGTGGTTCAATCTATGGTAATGCAAAAACCTTAGGTAGCGAAACTGAAGACACCAGCGTTTACAGCGGAAATTCTAACCGTATTGAGATTACTACCATGTCTGGTGGTACAATTTATGGTTATGCGGAGTCACTTTATAATAATACCATAATGCAAAGCTTTGGTTCTAGCATATTTATAAAAAATATGCTAAACGGCACAATTTATACCGACGCTAAAGATGCCCACAACGATGTTGAAAACGATAGTCACTCCCAAATTGGGATAGCTGAAATGAAGGGTGGAACCATCTATGCAGATGTGGAAAATCTATACGATAATGCAGAAAACACTGGTAATGATCATGTTAGCATTTATGGTAATATGACTGGTGGTACCATTTATACTGATGCTAAAAATAACTATGGCACTGGTGTGAATGGTGGTGAAGTAACTAAATCTTACTATTGGGAGCCTGAGTCAAGCTACACCGAAATGACGGGTAATGACAAAATTAGCATAGGCTCAAAAGATCGTGATACTGGAGAAGTTATTGGTGGCACCATGAGTGGTGGTGTTATCTATACTGGTGCTGGTGAGGATACCATTGGTGCTTATGCTGGTAATGAGCACAGTGTGTTTGACCACATGACTGGCACTGCAAAAATATACTCTGGAGCCGACGCTGATTACTTTAATATTCGCCAGCTCTCGGGCAATGCCGTTTATTACGCTGAAGGCGGCGCTGACAGTATAACCATTGCAACTATGACTGGCGGTACTGTTCGTGGTGATGAAGATG
>CAYJLO010000174.1:0-2587 GCA_964370835.1 uncultured Desulfovibrionaceae bacterium | reverse complement strand
GTATATAGAAAACCAAATAATGTAACCCCGAGCATTAGCCAAATCGTTATAAAATAGTATTGCTCACCAAAAATGCTCGGTGGCAACGTCATTAAAAAAACAGAAGTGTATGTACCTTGCCATGTATTATATGCATATACGACCTCTTGTAAGGCAGCTTGAACAACCTTAAGCAACCCACCATCCTCCGCTTGGAGCGCATGATAGGTTACGTCTGCATAATCAAAATCATCCGCAACTGGAAACGAAAAGAAAGAAAGATATAATATAGGAAGCATAACTAATGCAATAAATACTATTATAAATATTCTAATATCTAATTTCTCTATCAGCTCGATATATTTTCTTGATACTTTTTTATTACCCATAAAAATCCTTACTCTAATTTTAATAGCAAAAGCAATACTACTCTGTATAGGTGCTTGTTATAAATTCCTTGTTATAATAATTAATCATACCACTATTGACATAACTTAATTCTCCACTATATAACATTTCAGAGCCAAAGAATACTGAACGCACCTGTGGTTCAAACACAACATTTTGCACATTGTCGTCATAAAGAAGTTCTAAACGTTCCTCAATTTGTTTAGCATAAGTCGTGTGCACTCCGTTCATAATCTCAATCAACGCCGTACCAGTAGTAGAATATAAAAAATATTTTGAACCGAGAAAAATTATACACACAAGAATAAAAAGAGTTGCTGACCCGCCAATAAGTTTTTTCTGAAACTTATTAAGCTTTGGTAAATTTTCAAAATTAAAAACTTTTTTTTGTATTAGTAAACCAATTGCATAATAGTACAAGACAACCATTGCCACCAAAAACATACAGTATATTGCATTTTTAACCCTGTCGTCTCCAAACCCACCACCTGTAATATATATCGTACAAAGCATCGCGCAGATACAAGCATATTGTGCTACAAAAAGCATTATCAAGCCTTTATAACTAAAGTTATTTACCTTTTTAGTAATTTCAATAAATAATGGTGTCAGTAGTGCTAAAAACAGCACAAAAGTAAAACCAAACCAAACATCTAAAACAGCTTCAAAATAACTGTATGCTGCAACAAATATAGTTTTTAAAACCGACGGACTTTCAATCCCAGCATGGTATCTTACTACATTCCCCGGTGCTATCGCCATTATTACAAAACCTATTAAAGATGACACAAATGGAATTAAAATAGATTTAATATTCTTCTTTGATTTACCAAAAAACAAAATATAACCGATAAGCATTATTGTAATTAGAATACTTAAAAAAGAAGTAAGTTGATTTCCGCCCGATAGGATAAACCCCATTACAGATATCAGGATTATCTGTGTCTTTGTAAAACCTTTAACATATCCTTTTATCAACATAGAATTAACTATTAAAACCATAGCCGAAAACGGCATATAATGCACAGCTCCATTAAACCAAAAAAGACCTTCTCTTGGGGTTGGCATAGTTTGAATAAAATAAAACCAAACCAAAAGCCCAATAAAACATCCCGTCCTACCGTTTACATCGATTGCCGTCATAAGATTTTTTCCGGAAAACAAAAATCCAAACAATGTAATGCCCATCATAAACCAAATGGTTAAAAAATAATATTGTTCACCAAAAACCCCAGGTTGTAAAGTCATTAAAAAAACCGAAGAATATGTGCCTTGCCATGAATGGTATGTAGCCACAACCTTATCTGCACATGCTTTTAAAACATTAAAAAATGTTGAGTTTTCCGACAGCAACACTTCTCTTACTCCGATTGAATTCCCAAAATCGTCCGCATATGGAAACGCGAAAAACGAAAGATAAAGTATAGGTATCATTGATAAAGCTACAAACAGAACAACACAAACTTTAATGTTAACCTTCTCTAATAACTTAATAAAAACATTTTGTTTTGTTTTATTTTCCATATATACTCCTCACTTTTTCATAAAAGAATAATAAACATAATACGGCGCCAACATACATATTCTCGGCGTTTTTCTTAGTTATTTTCTTTTTTCTTTATGTTAACGACGTTTCAAAAAACTTATTTTGTCTCAACTTGTTCAACATTTAATCCAACGCTTTCTTTGCCGTAATATATAGCTATCCCGCCGTTGGGCCAATCCCATTTGTCTGAAACAAGCGTCTCTCTGCCGAAAAATACAGAGGTTTCTTCGATAGGATCAAAAACAGGGTTCAAAACTGTGTCATCATTCAACACGGCTGTTCTGTGATCCATCTCTTGCTTGTACGCAAGGTGTACACCCCTGCTAATCTCATCGACAGCGTTTATCGTTGTTGAATATTCAAAGTAATCAGACCCGAAAAACAAAATGCCACAAAACGCAACGATTGAACAAAAGATTACCGCTGTCTTTTTTATATATACTGGCATTTTGTCAAAGCTAACCTCAAGTAATTTAATCTGTTGAAGCCATCCTAGTGCGTACCCATAAACAACAATAATCGTCAAAACAAACACAGCGTATATTACGTTTGTTACCCGTCCATCGCCGTAATAACCCATTCCGTGATAGGGTCCCGCAAGCATTCCACACACCAACATAAAATGTGCTAAAAACAACATTATCAGTTTATAAA
>CAYJLO010000173.1:0-2620 GCA_964370835.1 uncultured Desulfovibrionaceae bacterium | reverse complement strand
GAAGGCTAGCGTTGCCTTCTAAACATTTTAACGCACAGTAGAAAGGGGGGGCCGAGAATGCCAGCGAAGAACGTTGCACCACGTACTCCCATGACGAAGACCTTCTCTCATCCGCTCACGTCTTCTGTTGCTTCCGTTGTCATACTCGGAATCCCCTTTGCTTTTGTGGAAAGGAAAGCATAATGCAAGACATTTTCAAACCCACCAGACTTAGCGCCTTTGTGGGCGGTAAAGAAATCATTTTTGAAGTAGGCCGTCTGGCAAACCAAGCCCATGGCGCCGTATGGATTCAATGCGGCGGCACCGTGGTTCTCGTAACCGCTTGCTGCCAAACCTTAGAGCAAGATAAGGGCTTTTTCCCCCTCACCGTAGAATACACCGAAAAAATGTACGCCGCTGGCCGCATCCCCGGTAACTTCTTCCGTCGTGAAATTGGCCGCCCCTCTGAAAGAGAAACCCTTGTTTCTCGCCTCATTGACCGTCCTTTGCGTCCCTTATTCCCCAAGGGCCTCAAGCAAGACGTGCAAATTCTTGCCAACGTTATTTCCGCTGACCAAGAAAATGAATCCGACATCTTAGCCCTCACCGGTGCTTCTGCTGCCGTGCTCATCTCTCCCCTTCCTTTCGATGGCCCCGTTGCCGGTGGTCGCATTGGTCGCGTGGACGGACAATTTGTTCTTAATCCTTCTTTTGCAGAGCAAGCACAAAGCGATTTAGACATCGTTTTTGCTGCCAGCCGCGACGCCATCACCATGGTGGAGGGTGAAGCCAAATTCTTGCCAGAAAACATCATCATTGAAGCTTTAGAATGGGGTCACAAAGAAATTCAGCCCCTCATCGATGCTCAAATCAAATTGGCTGAACTGGTTGGCAAGGCCAAAATCGAATTCACCCCTGTGGAAGAAGATCCAGCCCTTGTGGAAAAAGTTACAGCTCTTGCCACCGCCAACGGTCTTGAAGCTGCCATGCAAGTGGCTGAAAAGTCTGCCCGCAAAGAAGCTCGCTCCGCCGTTAAAGCCGCCGTCATGGAAGGTCTCTTGGCTGACGAAGCTTTTGCTGAGCATCCTTCCCTTAAAAACGTATCTGAGATCATCGGTTCTTTAGAAAAAGACGTGGTACGTAAGCGCATCCTCAAGGAAGGCACACGCATCGACGGACGCGACACCAAAACTGTACGTCCCATCCAAGTGCAAACTTCCCTCTTACCACGTGCCCACGGTTCTGCCCTCTTTGCTCGCGGTGAAACCAAGTCCATGGTTGTTGCCACCCTTGGTGCTTCCACTGACGAACAACGCGTAGACGGACTCAATGGCGACAAGACCAGCCGTTTCTTGCTCCACTACAACTTTGCTCCTTACTCCGTGGGTGAAGTGAAGCCTGTGCGTGTTTCCCGTCGCGAAATCGGTCACGGTGCCTTGGCTGAAAAAGCCCTGCGCTACATTTTACCAGAAGGCAACTCCTTCCCCTTCACCATTCGCGTAGTATCCGAAACCCTTGAGTCCAACGGTTCTTCCTCCATGGCTGCCGTTTGCGGCGGTTCTTTGTCCCTCATGGACGCTGGCGTACCCGTAAAAGCCCCTGTGGCCGGTGTTGCCATGGGTCTTATCCGCGAAGAAGGCGAGTTCATCGTACTTACCGACATCCTCGGTGACGAAGACGCCCTCGGCGATATGGATTTCAAAATTGCCGGTACAGATCAAGGCGTTACAGCCGTACAAATGGATATCAAAATCACTGGTATCACCACTGAAGTCATGAGCAAAGCCATGGAACAAGCCCGCGAAGCTCGCGTACACATCCTTGGCGAAATGGCCAAAGCCATTGGCGCACCACGCCAAGAGCTTTCCCGTTACGCTCCTCAGCATGCTGAAATCTTCGTAAACCCAGATATCATCCGTCTTATCATCGGACCTGGTGGCAAAAACATCAAAGCCATCACCGCCGCCACCGGCGCTTCCATCGATATCGACGACAGCGGTCGTATCTCCGTATTTGCCCCCACAGCCGACGCCATGGCCATGGCCAAAGAAATGGTACAATACTATGACCAACGCGCTGAGCTTGGCAAAAATTACACCGCCAAAGTACGTAAAGTACTTGAAATCGGTGCCATCGTGGAAATTCTCCCCAATGTGGAAGCCCTCGTGCACGTATCTCAGCTAGATACCGCCCGTGTGGAACAGCCCGGTGACGTGGCTCGCCTTGGCGAAGACATGGTGGTAAAAGTCATCGAAATCAACGGTGACCGCATCCGCGCCAGCCGCAAAGCCGTGCTTCTTGAAGAGCAAGGCGAAGTGTGGACCCCAGAAAGCACCGCTCGTCCTCAACGCAGTGACCGTGGTGATCGCGGCGACCGTGGTGATCGTGGAGATCGCGGCGGACGTGGCGACCGTGGTGGTCGTGACTATCGCGGCGATCGTGGCGATCGCGGTGGACGCCGTCGCGACTAATTTAGTCATATAAATATACAAAAGCGGAGAAGATGAAAATCTTCTCCGCTTTTTTGTTTGGGTCTTTTAAGATTTTATTTTTTGGTTTTTTGGTTTTTTAGTTCTTGAGGGGGAGAGGGGAAACCTTTTTCAGGAAAAAAGGTTTCCCCTCTCCCCCTCAAACTCCCCCT
>CAYJLO010000172.1:0-2633 GCA_964370835.1 uncultured Desulfovibrionaceae bacterium | reverse complement strand
CTTCCAATCTATATACCCAAAATACAGCTACAACAAAAATTTGCTGAAATGGTCATTCAAATTGAACTGCAAAAAACAAAACAACAAGAACACCTGCACGAAGCCGACCAAGTTTTTAAAGCTTTGCAGCAGCAGTTTTTTGGGTTATGATGAATTCAAATAAGGAGTATTGAAAATATGCGTATTAAATTTCAAGCTTTTTTATGGGAAACTAAAAGTCAAAAATTTACAGTTCCACTTTTTTTGGAAAAATTAAAACAAGACACACCAATAAAACTAGGTAGTAAACATATTTATGTTATTAAAGACCAAGACTACTACTTTGGAGTTCTTCTAACAGTTAAAGATTTTAAAAAGTTCACCAAACTTGTACAAGAAAACCAAGAATATAAAGTAGATGTACACAAACTAAGTCAAAATGAAAACATTGTTGATTTAAATTTCTTTATATTTGATACTCAAAAAAACTACGGAATGTATCAATTCTATCACAATTCTTGCTCACTACTTACATTCAACTCTACTTTTTCTAAATTATATAAAAACAATCTTGATCAAATTAAAAAAAATTTTATAGAAACACTCAGCGAAGATACTTCTAGATATAGAAAAAGTAGACTATTAAAACCCTATCACGGAAGATTAGAAACCTCTATTGTGGAAAACCAAAAAAATTTCAAAGACAAACTGCAGCAACTTGCTAATATTTTATATTTTGAAAGCTCATTTATAGAAAACACTATTTCTGATCCGTTATTTAGCCCTTCAAGCTCTCATGTTAACAGATATAAAATAATAACTAGCTTCGACAAAGAATTTGCCAACACTTTAAAGTTACAAAATGTACTAGAAACATTAAGCAAAATAACTCCAAAAAGAGCAAAAGTACGTGGAACTCTTGCTGATGGTAGCAATATTGAATATAAACTCATTAGTGATTTTCAAAATTTTGGAGAATATGACTATGATGATATGGTAACGTCATTAAGCTTGAATCACGAAAACTTTGAACAGTCTATAAAAGAAAACCCAATAATAACTACTTTAAAATCTACTTATGAAGAAAATCCTTTTTAACAATAGACAGATAGTGTTAATAATAACAATTATAATAATTTCTTTTATTATATATTTATTAAAAGAAAACACTACGAATCAACTCAGTTTTGTAGAAATAGTATCAAGATATCAAAATATATTTTTTAGCTCATTCTTTACAATTGGAAGTTTTTTATTTTCAATAATGAATATGATATTATTTACAATGAAGGAAAAAATATTTGACACCGAAGGATATAAAAAACTACATGCGAAAAAAGATAAAAAAAATATAAGTTTGTATGACCCTCTTCAAAATTTTTCAAAATTATTCTTGCTAATCATCCAAACATGCTTCTTTATTACTTTTATTTGCTTAATGCTTATTAGTGATTTATTTTCTAGCTTCGTAGAAGTCGTATTATCACACCTTATTTTCTCAGCATCGCTAGTAACAATTTTATTAATATTATTTACTATTTATACACTTGGACGCTATCTTGATACTTATTTTAAAAACTTAGAAGAGCAAAATAAGAACGATAATAAGCAACATCCTTCTTAACTGCATCCGCGACTCACCATTTCACCTTTCCAAGACGGAAAACGTGCTACCCTAGTACAACACTTAAATAGCAAGTTAGATACAAACTTGCCTTATTTTACAGATAAAGCTATTTTAGAGAGTATATCAACGTATCATCACACACTTTAACTCGTGAGGCTGTTATGACAGAAAAAGAACTCTTAAGCTCCATTCATAAAGGCATGCACAAAGCCAACAACGACCTAACACTTTGGACTGGTGGCTCTTTCATAACAGACATGGCTGCAGAAAGTTTTGCTGTCACCAACATCATGCAAAAAATCATGGGCCATCCTAACAAACCGGCCTTTTTAGACCCTGAGGCGCATATTTCTGCCCTAAAACAATGCTCAGGTCGTGCGCATAAGGGACGAACCTGTCCCATCACCGGCGGCGGACAACGGGTCGACATTGCCACCTATAACCGTAAAGGTCAGCTTAAATTTGTTGTGGAAGTAAAAAGCGCATACCAGTGGCAAGACAAATATCTTGATGATTTAAAAAGACTCATCAAGTTGCAAAAAGAATTTAGCAAACAACATGCAGAAACAGCCATGCAAGCAGGTGTTTTTACCGTAGCGATACACTCATACAGCAAAAAGGGCTATGATGAAGCTGAGGAAAATCTATTTGAAAAAGCACATAAATGGGAAACACGGATAAGCGATTATTTAGATAAATTTAAAAATATCAAATTCAAGTTTAACCGCTCAGAAGAAAAATTTTGTAAATGGGAAAGCTCAGATGGTAGCGAAGTGCACCTTTTGACCTCCCTTTGCGTTGTTGTTAAATTAACACAAAACACCATAAAAAAATAAGACTACCCTCGAGGATTCCATGCGCTTAACATCCATGACCATAAAAAACTTCAAAGGCATCGGCGAAAAAGGTGTTACCATCAACTTTGCCCCCATCACCATGCTTTTCGGCCCCAACAACGCAGGTAAAAGTACAGTTATACAAGCTCTGCACCTTGCGCGTGAAGTTTTCTGCGAGCATGAGCCGGACT
>CAYJLO010000171.1:0-2654 GCA_964370835.1 uncultured Desulfovibrionaceae bacterium | reverse complement strand
AAAAGAGAATAGCAGTGTTTCCAAATTTCTTTTGGAACTCCGCCATAGAAGGCTTCAGCAATGCTTCCACACATAGCTGCGATGGTATCGCTATCGCCACCAAGTGAAATTGCTGTTCTGATGGCATCTTCAAAAGAGGAACTATGTAAAAAGGCTATTATAGCGACTGGCACTGTTTTTTCTGCTCTTTCAGAACGGATTGTTGTTTCTCTTATTTCTTCTAAAGAGCGCTCAAGGTCGTAGCCATATCTTTGTATAATATATGCTTTTATTTCTTTTTGACTTTTACCTTTGCGAGCTAAATAAATTGCTGAAGCGATAGAACATGCACCCTTTATGCCTTCTTCGTGATTATGCGAAACAGAAGCAGAAATAGCAGCAACTTTTTCTACTTCATCTAGTGTATCATAAGCCCATGCAATAGGTGAAACACGCATAGCAGAACCATTGCCAAGACTATGGTAAGCTTTTGGATCTTTTGCGTAAAGCCAGAGAATAAACTTTTGCCCATAACTTGCTCTAGGAAAGAGCCTTCCATAATAACGCATTGATTCTATAAAGCAATTTTCTATATTTTCCTTCTTACCTTTGGTCAAAAGAAGTGCATTTGCAATGGCTATTGTCAGTACAGTATCATCAGTGAATTTTGAACGTGAGCAAAAAAGAGGAAATTCCTTTGTTTTGATATTTTGAAATGTAAATTCATAAGGACTACCAATAATATCACCTGTTATCGCACCAAACATAGACACCTCTTTATTAAAGTATTTATAAACTACAGCTACAATTGTACGGAATTAGAATTTCAAACTATGAAACAATAAAATTATTATTTTTTAACAAATCCTATTATAAATTTCATCTTTTGAAACAGTAAGCTTCTATATAAATAGCATAGCAAATACAGCTGTAAATTTATTTAAAAAGTGAGAAAGAAAAATGAATAAAGAAGAATTTTTGGCAAAATTTGCTGATAGAAAGGGAAATATTGACTTAAGCACAACTTCGATTGATAGACTACCCAAAAACCTAGTAGTAGAAGGAAATTTATGTCTTCAGGCTTCATCAATAACAAATTTACCCAAGGGGCTTATCGTTCGTGGTGAACTTGATTTGTCTAAGACAAATATCAAACTCCTTCCCGATGACTTGATTTGTAAAAATATAAATTTGTCTCATACTCAAGTTTGTACTTTGCCTAATAGCTTGTCATCGTTTGAGAATCTAAACTTAAGCTATAGCAAAATAAAGTCTCTTCCTCAAAATTTGACTGTAACAGGAAAACTCAATCTTTCGTATTCAAACATTCTTTTTCTTCCTAAATTTCTTTGTGCTGAACATTTGAATATCAATGGAACAAAGATAGAAAATTTGCCTAAGAGTATAATTTTCAATAGCTTAGAAGCATCCCATACAAAGATCACAAAACTTGCAAGGTCAGTTAAAAAAGTCGGTTTATTAGATTTGAGCTATACTAAAATACAATCTCTCAATAAAGTAGTGGAAGTGCGCGACAATCTTATTCTTACTGGCTCCCAAATACATTCTCTTCCAGAAAATCTCTATGTAGGCGGTAGTCTTCATCTTGAAAATACGCCTATAGATTTTTTGCCAGAAAATATTAATATAGGAAGATCGCTTTATATAGACAATACACAAATTAGTACTTTACCATACCATATAGCTTTTTTTGAGGGAGATTTTCATCTTAAGAACACTCCTTTCACAACATTGCCAGAAGGTTTTGGTGTGAAAGGAAATATTGATATTGAAAACACTCAAATAACAGAGCTTCCCGAAGGGCTTATTGTGAGGAAAAATCTGAACTTTTCACATACCAAAATAGATGTTTTACCAAAGGATGTATCTATTGGTATTGATTTAAACGCTTCTCACTCGAGCATATCTTCACTCCCCAAAGACCTTGCTATCGCAGGATCACTCAATTTGAAGAATTGTAAGCATATACATACTTTGCCAGAAAATCTAACTATTGGAGCTTCACTTAATATTGAAGAAACTTCAATCAGCTCAATTCCACACTCTCTTTCAGTGGGTGAGGATATATTCTTTACAACAGAAATATCTTCAAAAGAAATACAGAATGCAAAAGAAAATTTTATGAAAGATGGTATTCGTTTATATAATGGAAAATATATAAAGTGTGGAAACCTACTAGCAAAAGTGCTACAAGTAAATTCAAATGTTTTTTCTATCGAAAGCAGTCGCTTTAATGATTGCTCAGAAAGGGCTACACTTTTTTATTATTCTGAATATCTCGTAATTGAAGGAGAATATTATGGTTTTGGGTCAACAATTGAAGGTGCGCACTCAAAGTTAGGCCTTTTGAAACATATGAATATTCGCAGGTAAAAAAAAGAGAAGTAAAAATAAGCCTTTGTCATTTTTTACTTCTATCTTCGTCACTATTTTCTACTTTTCATATATTCTTGCAAGTTTTTGTATGCTTGCTAAAATATCTTCCTTAAGCCATTCAGGTGAGGTGGCTTCTGCATTTTCTCCAAAACTCAAAATCCATGATTTGAGTTCCCATGCACTTTGAGCTGTAAGTGTGATTTCAATGCAGTCGTCATCAATCTGTGTGATTTCTTGTTTTGAAGACCAGATTCTTTCGCTTACATAAGTAGCTGCAT
>CAYJLO010000170.1:0-2661 GCA_964370835.1 uncultured Desulfovibrionaceae bacterium | reverse complement strand
TGATAGTTATTTTGATTATCGTCATTCTCTTGGCGATTGCGGTTCCCGCGGTTGCCGCGTACAGAAGAGATGCTTTGAGAACACAAGACGAGGGGGCAGTTGAGACGATATTGACATCGCTCGAGGCAACACTTATTAGAGAACAGTTGCACTTAACCGATACAGGCGCAACATGGGGAGGACACCGTTCACCTCACCTTGACTATGATGCGCTTGTAAATTATACCAATGCAACTAACCCTGAGACAGAAGATTTTTATCATTTGCTTGCAGAATATTTAGGTCCTAACTTCCAAGGTAATTTTTCCTTTAGATGGATAGAAGCGACAAACGAAATAGGGCATATTTTTTATTGGCGTTCGGACAATGCAACAGCTCAAGATTCTGTAATGATTTATAATGTTGGCGATCAAAGAACACATGAACCACTATATTGTTCTGAGGCAGCAGCACAAGGTTATGGTGTTACACATTGGATAAACGGCACCACCGATAATAAGTTTCCGTGGACCTAATAGTTATCATAATCTAAACACCTTGGTAAATAAATTATTATCAGAAAGGATATACATATGAATAGATTTAATAAACTTTTAAACAGCAAAAAAGGGTTTACTCTCATTGAGATGCTTATAGTTATTTTAATAATTGTAATACTTTTGGCTATTGCGATACCCTCTGTAATTGCATATCGAGAAGATTCTCAAAGAACAGCAGACACTGGAGCGGCAAAGCAGGCTTATACAGCGTTGGAAGCAGCGCTTACAAATAATGATCCGCCTCCGGCGACGGGCAATTGGAATTATACAAAAGCCGGAGATATTATTCATACAAATACACGACTCGACCCATTAAAGGGTAATACTGCTCTTGGTAATGAAGCGTGGGAGTTTTTGAAAAATGATCAATTCACAGGATATTTTGAATATGGATACAACACTGTTACAAACAGCATAAGCTGGGTTAGCTATCATGAGGCAGATGAATTTCCGTATGGACAACCCGACACAACAGCACCAAATAGCAAAGTTATGTTGTACCATGTTGACGACAACGTAACGGGTTATCTTGATGAACTGTCTGCCCCATACAATGCAGCCCCATATACTCATCAATAAAACTAAACAAGCAAAATAATACAATACCAACAGAAAGGCAAGTAGTATGCAAAATCTTACAAAACTAAAAAAACTGAAAAATAAAAAAGGTTTTACGCTAATTGAGATGTTGATAGTAATATTAATTATCGTAATTCTTCTGGCCATTGCAGTGCCTGCGGTTGCGGCGTATAGAAGAGACGCCTTAAGAACACAGGACGAGGGCGCAGTCGAGACTATCCGTACCGCTATTCAAGCGGCGGTTATACGCACAACGCCGGACGACAATGGAAGCTCTTATTTTCATTTGTTTAACGGTTATCATGTCGGTGTAAACCTTGATTATGACAGACTGGTGTCCATTTCAAACAACACTAGTCTTGACCAAGAAACCAGAGATTTTTACGGTTTGTTGGCGGGATACCTTGGCCCCAACTTCCAAGGCAACTTTACTTTTTGCTACGATGTTGATAACCCGTCAGGTGATCGTATAGATTGGGTGTCATACTGGAGAAGTGACAGCGCAACCGCAAATGATTCTGTAATGTTTTATCACGAGTATTTTCAAAACGGTGGTGACAAAGAAGCAGTTGAAGCGGCAAGAAATATGATATACCTAAGCGAATTATATGAAATTGAGGATCCGGGTTCATATTTGAGGAGCTATTACGGACCGCGAACCGACAATATTCCGGCTTCTGCTCCATAATATTAAGGTTATGTATTTAAGACGATAAAAAAAGAAAGGCAATGAATATGCAAAAACTTAGACATATAATAAACAAAAAAGGTTTTACGTTAATTGAGATGTTGATAGTTATCTTGATTATTGTAATACTGCTTGCTATTGCTATACCGTCTGTTATTGCTTATCGCGATGATGCGCAAAGAACGGCAGACCTTGGTGCGGCAAAAACCGTATACACAGCTTTGGAAGCTGAAATAACAACTTTCGGTGAATTACCGGGCAGTGATGGCGCTCCTCCCAATGCGTACTCAGATTATCAAACAATTGCGGGCACTAATATTATTTATTATCATGATACCGGTAACGGAACACAGGTTTTGTCAACCACCGGTGGTATTTGGAACTTTACGTTCGGTGCAGAAGTGAATGCTCGCTTAGGTGGGGAATTCTATGGAAACTATAAATTTGGTTATGATACAACCACTAACAGCATAGTGTGGGTTTCATATCACCACGATGATCACACTATAGACCCCACAACCGGAAGACACACTGCTTCAAACTCTCATGTTATGCTGTACCATGTTGCAGATGATGTATCAGGTTATCTTGACGAACTTCCGGCACCTTATAATGCATGGCCTTACACCCACGACAGGTAATAAAAAGATTGATTACACAACTATAATTTATGTTGAAATTAAAAAGGAAGGTAGAAAATATGCAAAATCTTATACAACTTAAAAACAAAAAAGGCTTTACCTTAATAGAAATGCTAGTCGTAATCTTGATTATAGTAATCTTAATAGCAATAGCAATTCCGGCGGTTGCGGGCTATCGTGCCGACGCAAACGAAACGGCGGACAAGGGAGCGGC
>CAYJLO010000169.1:0-2669 GCA_964370835.1 uncultured Desulfovibrionaceae bacterium | reverse complement strand
CTTGTAAGGCTGTTGAATTTGTAAGGTTATCTCCGTCCCAAGCTTTATCGGCAATGGAGCTAGTTGCATGTTTAAATCCACTTACAATATTCACAGTAGTACCGCTTGCAGCACCAGTAATATGCAATTTGGCACTGCTTTCTACGGTAAGCTTGCCACCTCCGCTTGTTAAAGCAGCCTCTGCGCCAATACCTGCCGCATCCACCACCAACAAGGAATTGGCAGCAAAAATGGCTGTATTTGGAGCTATTTCACCTGGATTGTTCCCTAGGGTGTATTTTACGCTACCCCCAGAACTGAATTGTTTTGTGCTAGCGTCATAAGCGTCCAAGCTACCGTCCACGATGATTACGCCATTGTTGCTATCCAGCTTTTGCGTTTTCACGATAAATAAGGCCGCTGTCACACCTGTGCCCCAAGCGTGGTTACTTTCAGCGAAAGCGCTTTCGGCATAAGTGCGGCCATTGCTTGTGGCATCGCCACCCAGTACGGTGTAGGAATTTTGTTCGGCTATGATATTGCCGTCAATGCCATCGGGCAGATTGTATAAAAATGTAGCCGAAGCCCCCTGTATGCCATTACCAGCATTGAGATTTGTGGTGCGCAATGTGCCGCCGGCAAGGTTAATGTTACCAAGCACGCTAGTAGTACCTTGTGCTATGGTTTCGCCTGTACCATCACTAATTAAATCTTTTTTAATGGTTACATTGAGTAAGTTGGTTGTGGAAGCATGGTTTGTAACAGAACCGCCCACGGTGCTTACATTAGTAGCATTGCCAAGATTAGTTGTGCCTGTACCAGTGGTGACCACGTTACCTGCGGTAATTATATTTTGCTGTCCGCTTTCTGTGGACTCACCTGTAATGGTCAGCGTGCCGTCATTATTGGTGGCAGAATTACCGCTACCATCGGCATCTAGTACGGAACCCACGGTGGCTGTTTGGCCAACTCCTACAGTTCCAGAGCTTACAGAAGACTGCCCAAGGCCTGAAATATTATTGTCTGCTACAAGGGTTAAGCTTAGGCCCGTGGTATTAAGTGTAACACCATCAAAGATGATATTGGCGGCTGTGCCATAAGCATCTGTGGCGGCGTCAAGTAGTGCCCTATACCCTGTGTCTATGTCGCTTGTGCTGCTATCATACACAGTAAAATTAGCGTTAAAGCCCGTAATTTTTACTGTGCCCCGTAAAGCATCTACGGTGGTATTAGCATCTACTGAGGCAGGGCCAGTAATAACACCTTGGTCATTACTGCCAATACTGCCAATGCCCACGGTGAGTTCCGTACCAAAGGCCGATTGTAAGGTGGCGGTTGCACCTGTTTTAAGAGCTTGCCCTGCCTCGGATAAATCCACATTACCGCCAACAAGGTTGAAGGTTGCGCCATCTTGCACTTCTACACTTGTGGTTGAGGCGAAAGTAGCACCGTTAGTAAAGGTGGTGGTACCGTTTGAGATGGTAAGATTTTTTTGAAAACTAGTCGATTGACCATTAAAGGTTGTGCTACTACTGCTGGTCACATCTCCTGCAAAAGTTACCCCACCATTATATTCAGAAGTCCCACCAAGACTTGCTGTACCGCTTACGTTGACGCCACTATTAAAGGTAGCGGTACCGCCTGTAATATTTAAGTCTTTGTTAAAAACTGCCGTATTATCAAAAGTGCTTGTGCCGCTGCTTTCAAAGTTATCATTAAAGGTAGTTTTGGCTTCGGCTTTAAATGCGCCTGCATTGCTCACAGCTTGAGCAAAGGTTGTTTCAGAAAGCACATTGGTTTCACCTGTGCCCATGGTGCTTAAGGTTCCGTTGAAGTTTGACACATAGCTAACACCAGCCACACCAAGGTTAAGAGTGCCGCTATTTTCTAAACGTCCTTGGTCAAGCAAGGCAGTGTTATTTGTGCCAGTGAGGGTAAGTTTTGCACCGTCATCAATAAAGGATATGGTTGTACTATCGGTATTTTTTATGCCATGGGCTGAAACTTCTTTTGGGCTTGCCAAGGTTCCGCTCAAGACCACATCATTAGCATGCAAATTATCCAAAATATTATTTAAGTTGTAATGGTCAAAGGATGTAATACCATCTAAGTTAACAGTTCCGCCAGTTACTGTGGCACTAACAATGGCATTAAACATGGATTCGTAATCAGGCTTATACAATGACGTTGCCGTAAACCCTGTAATGGTGAGCATGCCAGCATTATTTAATAATTTATTTGTATTATTAATAGTTGTGCCGTCGTCACTAATACCAAAGGACGCATGGTCAACAGTAAGGGTTGTGTTCTGTGCGGTGCTAAAGCTTGCGGCATTGGCATGTACCGTTAATGTTCCAGCAGAGGTATCAAGGTTACCTTTTACCACATTAAGGCTACCACCACTTTGAATGTTCATGGTTTTATTAGCCGCAAGGCTTACAGTGCCATTAATGGTGGCATTACCAATGGCTAAAGTACCACTATTATTCACAGTGCCAAGGGTGGTTGTGCCCTTAAAGGTGCTAGTGCCAACATTGTTAAGCGTTGCAGCGCTTGAATCAAATTCAGCAAAGTTGGTTGCACCTTGCAAGATGGTGGTTCCGCTCTTAATGGTGGTTTTGCCACTTACAGTTACACCATCTAGCACACTTGTTCCATCAACATCTAAAGCAGCATCTTCAATACTGCCC
>CAYJLO010000168.1:0-2693 GCA_964370835.1 uncultured Desulfovibrionaceae bacterium | reverse complement strand
AATAATCGTGAGCGTGAAAGTCACTCTAATCCCGATATTGTCTATGAGCGCAGTAGGCAAAACTATGACTTGCATGAGGGCGCAACGAGTAATTATGCCGAGAGCATTCAAAACCGTATTGATGACTTGCTACTGGTAAAGGCTGTGCGCAAGGATGCCGTGCGTATGTGTGGGCTTATAGTGTCCTCTGATACAGCTTTTTTTGAAAGGCTATCCGCTGAAGAAACACGTCGCTTTTTTGAAGAAAGCAAAGCCTATTTGACGGAATTCGTGGGTAAGGAAAATGTCATCTCTGCCATGGTACATATGGATGAGAAAACGCCGCACATGCACTTTCTCCATGTGCCAGTCACAGCCGATGGGCGTCTCAATGCCAATAAAATCTACACGCGAGAATCTTTGAAAAAGCTGCAATCTGACTTACCCGCGTATCTGCAAAATAAGGGCTTTGAAATTCAGCGTGGCGTGGAACAAGAGCAGGGGGCGGCAAAGAAGCACTTGAATACTCGCGAATATAAGCAACAGCAGGAGGCGGTGAAGACATTGCAGGCGCAAGAAAAATCCTTACGTGAGCAAATGGAAGAATATGAAACTTTGGTGCAAAAGGCTGAGAACTTCTTGCAGGAAAATGACCATATTCCCGATGCTTCCTTCTTCAATTATAAGGAAGTCATTTCCATGGCCAGAGAAATCATCATGCGTCAGAAAGAGGCTTTGCTTTTTCAGGCTAAGCATAAAGAGGACGCAGAAGACTTAGCTGAGCAAACGAGGGAATTGCGTCGAAAAATTGCTGAGCTTCAAAAAAGCAAACAAGAGCTTTATGATAAGGCCGTTACTAAAATAGAAGAGCAGAAAGACCGCATAACCCGTCTGAAAAAGAGAATTGACCAAGACCGCCTCTTTATCTCACATCCTCAAATTGCTCCCTTGCATGAAGAGTTCTGGGCTGAGCGAAGGCGTGAGTACCAACAAGAGATGGTACGTCAAGCGGCAAAAGAACAGGCAGCAAGGGAAGAAGCGCAGCGTTTTGAATCAGCTAAGGGGCAATCATCCTTACGCATGAGGTAGGAGCTTGGTGTCCGCGAGAAATCTTCGCGAGTAGCAGAAGTATAGCCCACTATGCTTTACTTCGTAAAACGTGGGCTGACTGCGTCAGAAAAGGCCGCTTGACCCCCAGCTATTGTAACGGTCGCAAAAGACAAAAAGTCAGTTGAAAGCTAGAGCACCATTAAGACAAAAAGGCAATCGCTTTCGCGTTCAGCGTCGGGCATGTGTCATCTCCTTGTTCCTGCTACGCAGATACAAGTTGGATAACACCTACCGCTTCCGCTGCCTATAGGGGCGGATAAGCTCAGCCTATGAGCGGCACTTTATGGTAACGCATTTCAGACACAATTTCAGATAATATAAGGATAGCCATCATGAAAATAAACGCATTACAACTCAAAGAAATCAGACAAGAATTGGATAAGCTCAAACCTACAAAAATAGCCTTAGACGGAAACCGCGCCCTTACTATTCGCGAAGCCATCTTCGCCCTTGCCCCGACACTGGAGCGCGTGAAGAAACGTGGATTTGAGACAGCAGAAATCATCCAACGCTTGCACGAAAAAGGCATAGACATAAAGGCAGCAACCCTTGCACGTTATCTCAATGAGTATAAGCGTGGTAAGGATAAAAAGTCGGATAAGAACGCAGATGAGCAAGTGAATGTTAACACGACAAAAACTTCTTTACAAGCTCACCCTATACCACAGCCAGAACGTACAGCTCATTGGGGAGGTTTTGAAGTACGGCCAGACATTCCCGATGATGAATTGTAGAAAATAGTGGTTATACAATAGATTGAAAAGCGGTGTCCCTTGCGGATGCCGCTTTTACTTTGCCCAGCGGCAAGCCAAGATATCACCCAGACACCGCCCTTGCCAATGTCGCCCAATTACGGCATATTTGGCTTGGTGCTGAAAACACCGTTATAGCCAGCGGCCGTGACCGTAACCACGGGGTCGCCTTCCTTGCGTTCTCGCTAGACGAGCGACTCTTTTGTTGCGTCTATGGCCGGGAGTGTGAGGAATACAATACCCTTTCGTAAGGAGGGGAAATAACTCCGCCGCCTGGCTCGGTTTTCAGCTCCCGGCAATTACTATTTCGGTGATTGCTGCAACAGCAAACATCGGAGAGCTTGCCATGTACTGTGACGCCACCAACGTAAAAGACGCGGATGCCTACGCCGCCGCCATCAAGCGCATTTATGAAGTTACGGGCTGTGCCAATATGGATGACCTGTCTGCCTACTTCAATGCCTCTCTAGGCACTATAAGCGATGCCAGACGCCGCAAGCGCGTCAATGTCCATTTTCTTCTTATCCTGCTATTTCAGAAAGGTATAAACCCCGCGTGGATACTCACAGGCGAAGGTGCTAAGTATTTAACGCCTAGCCATGTAGCCAACGTTGAGCCCTTATTGGAAGTAGGCCTCTTTCAAGAGAACACAGATAATTTTGCATAAAAATAGCCTCTATGTATGCAGCATAGAGGCTATTTTTTAGAATATTAGGACGTTGTTTGTCTGCCATGGTAAAGCTCCTTGTGGAGGTTTGAATTCACAAAATCCATTGTCCAGAAAAAAATGCGGTGACTACTTAGATTTTTTACTAAGAACCATTAGATAAACTAGAGCCAAATACCCAAAGC
>CAYJLO010000167.1:0-2700 GCA_964370835.1 uncultured Desulfovibrionaceae bacterium | reverse complement strand
ACCAATTAAGAGGAGGGTGAAATAATGGTAATAACAGATATCAAGGTTATTCCAGCAAATAGTTTTTTGTATGTTAAGGTATATACAGATGCTGGAATACATGGAGTTGGCGAATCAGGTGCTTGGGGATTTTTAACTGCTTCAGCCGAAGCAATAGAGTCTTTTAAAACATATTTAATAGGGCAAGATCCATTAAATATAGAACATCATTGGCAATATATGTATAGATGTTATCATTTTAGAGGTGCCGCTGTGATGGCGGCTATTAGTGCAATAGATATTGCGTTATGGGATATTGCAGGAAAACATTTTAACGCTCCTATCTATCAATTACTTGGTGGGAAATGTAGAGATAAAATTAGGACATATTATCACGTGAGTGGGTCTACAACAGAAGAACTGGTAGAGAATTGTAAAAAAGCTGTTGAAGAAGGTTTTGATGCAATCGGACATTTATCTCCGTTTTTAGATGAACCAAGAAGTGTTATTCAAACTGGTGGATACTCAAAATTTATAAATGATGCAGTAAAGCGAGTTAAATTAATTCGTGAAGTAGTAGGTGATGATGTTGATTTATGCTTAGAACTTCATAGAAGAATGAAACCTATGGAAGCCATAGCATTCGCAAATAAAGTTGAAGAATATACACCAATGTTCTTAGAAGATCCGATTATTCCAGATAATTTTGATTCAATGGCATTAGTAGCTTCAAAATGCAATGTTCCAATAGCGACAGGAGAAAGAATACATACAATTCAAGAATATCAAATGCTATTTCAAAGAAATGCATTATCTTTTGCAAGAGTTAGCCCTTGTGTATGTGGTGGAATTACTGGAGCGATGAAAATTGCACATATAGCAGAATCACACGGAGCGTTAATAGTGCCACATAACCCGCTTAGTCCAGTAAGTTCGGCTGCTTGTATTCAAATTTGTGCAGCAGTTGAAAATCTTGGTATTATGGAAATGCCAGACCACGAAGGAATGAGTGCAACAGAAAGATATACAAGTGCAAATAAAATAGACTTTAATTCATTTAGCCAAAGCGATTTAGTAACTTGGGTGCCAAAAGCAGTTAAAGGGTATATTGATGTACCAACATCACCAGGACTTGGAATAGATTTAGCTGAAAATATCGAAGAAAAATATCCGTTTAAAAGAAGAAAAATTTTTACAAAACAACATTTTGATGGTTCAATTGTTGACCAATAATTAAAATATTAAACTTAAATAGAGGAGAAATAGTATGAATACTTTAAAAACAAATGAAAGCATTTTAGACAAAATGAAATTTGGCGTTATTCCAGCAAAATATTTTATTCCTTTTTTTATAGTTATACTTGTAGGTATAGCAGTAGATGCACATCCAAAAGGCTTTTTAGGTGGATTTGTAATTTGTACAGTTTTTGGGCTATTGCTTGAAAAAATAGGCGATGTAACACCAATAGTAAAAACATACCTTGGTGGTGGGTCTTTTGTAGCTATTTTTGGTGGTGCAGTTATAATGTATATGAATGTATTACCTGAGGGAACAACAGAACTATTAACAAGTTTTATTAAATCTATGGACTATATAGGGTTAGTTGTAGGTGGGCTTATCTGTGGTAGTATTTTAACTATGAATAGAAAAGTGCTAATAAAGGCAGGCTCCCTATACTTTATTCCAATTGTTTCAGGTATTGCATTAGCATTTTTATTTACAGCACTTGCAGGTGAACTTTTAGGGTTTGGCTGGAAAGAAGCTATTTTATTTGTATCTTTACCTATAATGGGTGGTGGTACTTCTGCTGGTGCAGTTCCTATGGCTGAAACGTATGCTGCAAGTATGATGCAAGATAATACTTTTTATCTTTCTTTAATGATGCCAGCTGTTGTTATCGGCAACGCATTAGCAATTGTTTGTGCAGGTATATTAAATGGTATAGGTAAGAAAATGCCAAATGCCACTGGTAATGGCAAGCTAATGAAAAATAAAGATATGATTACAGATGAAAAAAGGGAAGAAAAAGAAATTGATTTATCATCATTAGCTAAAGGTTTTATTATTACAGGTATTATGTATGGTATTGGTATACTTCTTGCAAAAATTGTTCCAAGCATTCACTATTACGCTTGGACAATCATAACCTGTGCATTCTTTAAAATTTCAGGAATATTCCCAGAAGACTTACAAGAAGATGTTTATCAGTGGTATAAATTTATTATGAAAACATTTATTCCAGCAGTGTTATTTGGAATTGGTCTAGTATATACAGATTTAGCTGTTGTTTTAGAAAGTCTAACTCCAACATATTTAGTATTAGTTTTAGCAACATTAGTTGGCGCAGTAGTTGGTACTTGGATAGTTGGTAAATTAGTTGGATTCTATCCGATAGAAAGCAGTATAACAGCTGGGCTATGTATGGCAAATATGGGCGGTTCAGGAGATATAGCAACTCTTGGTGCTGCAAACAGAATGGAATTAATGCCTTTTGCACAAATTTCATCAAGAATTGGTGGAGCAATTATTATTGTTCTAGCTAGTATATTAGTTCCTATAATCGGCGTAGGGTTATAAAAATAAAATGAACATTAGATAAACTCTTGTTATAAGGGTTTATCTAATGCTATATACAAGGAGAAAAAATATGCACGCATTAGAAAAGATATTAGCATCACACGCAGGAGTTAAAAAAGTTACAACTGGTGAGATATTAGATT
>CAYJLO010000166.1:0-2727 GCA_964370835.1 uncultured Desulfovibrionaceae bacterium | reverse complement strand
AAGTACAAAATGCAAAAGAGCCATCACGCTTTCCCGGGATTCGAAGTCGCAAGCATAAAACGCGCAAGTACAAAGGGCGCTTTGATGAGTGCTTTTTTCTTCGCTTGCATATTGATGGCAAGCTTACAGAAGAGGCCTGTGGTTGGTCAAGTGAAGGTTGGTCTGCCGAGAAGGCATTTAAGCGGCTAACGGAGTTTAAGGAAAATGCCCGTAAGGGAATAATGCCTCGTAGCATGAAAGAGCTTCGTGAGCAGAATCTCAAAGAGCAGGCTTTAAAAGAAGAGCTTGAGGCTGAGCAACTGCGTAAGCATGCTCAAGAGCACATTACCTTTTCAGCTTTATTTGCCATGTATACAGATGCTGGTGCTGTGCGTAAAAAAGCGAAAGTGCAAATTGTGGAAGAAGGGCGGTATAGAAAGTGGCTACAGCCTTGGCTTGGAGATATGCCGGCGGTGCTTATTACTCCAGAACGTTTGGAAGCTTTGCAGGCTAAAATTCTAGATGAAGGTCGCTCCCCGCAAACAGCGGCGCACATCATTGACCTATTTAGAGCCACATGGCGTTGGGCACAAAAGCGTAAATTGATACAGAAAGAATGCCCTGTGCAGAGCATGGAGCGTATAAAAGTATCCAATACTAAGGAACGTTGGTTTACTTCTGAGGAATTAAGCTTACTTTTGCAGTGGCTGGCACAAAGAGCACCGTGCACCAAACGTCTTGTGCTTTGCGCCGCGCACACAGGGGCTCGCTTAGGGGAGCTGGCACAGTTGACGTGGCATCATGTGGATTTCCGCGAACGGCAATTAAATTTTGTTCATACTAAGACGGGGAAGCCTCGTTCGGTTCCCATGACTGACGAGGTGTATGACATGCTACAGGCGCAGGGTGAAAGACCCTCTGGTGGGTACGTTTTCTTACAAAAAAGTGGTAAACCATTTTTTCATATGAAAGACGGTGTCTTAATAACTAATACGCCATATTACTTCAAATTGGCTGTGGCGGATTTAGAATTGAATGCGGGGCATATGAGTTCAAAAACTAAGCTTAATTTCCATAGTTTACGTCATACATGCGCAACTTCTTTACTTAGGGCTGGTACCGACCCTCGCACCGTGCAAGATATTTTGGGCTGGAGCACCATGAAAATGCTTGAAAGGTATACTCATGTAGTTCCAGAGGCTAAACGCTCGGCTATGCAGTCTTTGTCTGGTATGTATAAGAAATGACGATGGTTGTAGTGTTTTTTGTGGGCATAATTTTATTTTTTGGATTACTATTCCGCTTGAGGATATAGGCTAAGATTGACAATAAGAAACTTCTAAAATATTTATGGTTGTGGCGCGTTGAGCTGAAGTTCATACGGGCTAAGAGTTATACCATAAAAGAAGGTAAAAATGGCAACGTTATCCGATGAGAAGATTTTAGAATGTATCCTCTTGGGAGAAATGGAAATAGTTCCCTTTGTGCAAGAGCATATTCAACCGTCGTCCATTGATTTGACTCTTGACGTTCACTATAGCACCCTTAAAGATGTGGATTGTATCGATACAAGTTCTGATAATTCTGATAATTACGATAAGCACACTATTGACGGTGAGCTCATATTGCAACCTAATGATTTTATCATTGGGCGCATAGCTGAAAAGCTGACCATGCCTAAAGATTGCACTGGACATATATACAGTCGTAATAGCCTAATAAGACTTGGGATTGATGTTTCCTTAAGTGGGTATATTAACCCAGGTTACTCTGGACGCTTGCCTATTGTTATAAAGAATATGGGCAATGCGCCTGTGAGGCTTATTCCCAATATGCGTATTTGCCAGCTAGAGCTTGTTCGTACTGAAACACAGCCTTTAAAAGATTACTCCGAGCGCGCGGATGCTAAATACCTAAATGAAGATGATTTTGTGTCTTTGATTCACCATGATGTGGAATTTTTAGAATTTAAAAGCAAAAATAATGATAAATCCGGATTAGCATCTTTTTTAAAGGACAGGATTCAAGAGAAAAGCAGAGCTTATATTGATGGATTGACCGATGAACAGAAGAGAAGGGTAGGTTTAAAGTGAGGCCTTCACGTGAAAGAGAAAAACTACGTTCTAAACTTATCCAATCTGACTTGATAAGACATAGTGCTCGGTATTTGTTTGACGAACGTAAGCGTGAGTATATTAGGCGCTATGAAGAGCAAAATAATAAAGCCCCCAGCAAAGATGAGCTGATTGCTTTTTATGAAATTGCAAAAGGTGATTTGAGAAAAGAGATAGATGAAATTCTAGTTAGTTTCTTAGATCTTTGCATTCAAGGGTCTGACTCTTTTTATTTTATTAAGAACATTGCATTATTTAGCGCTGTTGCATACTCCTTTGGGATGAGCTTATTTATCGCTTCTCTTGCATGTTTTAAGTCTTTGTTTCCTAGTGTAGAGGTTAACTACTCCATAGGTTTACAAGAGTATGTTTCAGTGGGCGTTGCTGTAAGCTTGTGGGGAATTATAGCCATACAGAAGGCAACTAACTTTGTGAAATCTAATATGTAAAATGACACCCCGCCCCTTTAGCACAAGGGGTGGGGTTTTCTGTTTTTATTTCTTATTGTCGAGTGAATTTTTCATTGCTGTTAAGACCGCGATAACGGCAGGAAGCCAAGTAACGAGATTCATGTTTTTTCCTATAGTTAAAGTGTGATGCCGCTCTTTAGGCTAGACGCATAAAGGCGCAGCAG
>CAYJLO010000165.1:0-2756 GCA_964370835.1 uncultured Desulfovibrionaceae bacterium | reverse complement strand
CACTTGAAAGGGGCTAGGAGGGGGCGTTTTGGGCGGTTGAGGGGCAGATTGTGGGTACAAAGAGTGACTTGCTAAGTCGCTGGTGGTGTGGGCAGTATATACGAAAAGCCTCAACATGTTTAACATGTTGAGGCTTAATTACTTAGGGTGCTCGGTGGGGATCGAACTTATAAATTGATTAGAGTTAGTTGATTAAATGTGAATTTTAGGTGATTTTTAGTAAAAGTCTATGGGAAAAGTACTTTTGTGCTTTGGTTGTGACGTTTAGTCTCTTTAAATGAATCATGTATTGAATGCTTATGTCTGCGGGAATGTGGATAGCGAGGAGGATGAAAAGAGTCCTCGATGTTCGATCGCAAAGAAACAATTTTCTTATTTAATGTTTTTGCTGCTGAGTTTATTTTCCACTTTGTTTAGTATAGCCATTTGATGTATGGCTATCTGGTTTAATTTGAGCAATCTTTCTTTTTGCGATATTCCTTCATTGATTAAAACGGCATTGATGTTTTCCATGTTGGAGAGGCATATCAGCTCATTGATGGAGGAATAATCTCTGATATTTCCCTTGAGCTCAGGATTTGCCTCTCTCCATTGCTTTGCGGTGATACCGTAGAGAGCCATATTGAGGACATCTGCTTCTGAGGCATAGATGACGGATACTGCAAACGCGGAGAGCTCAGTGGGTACGAGATTTCGCTTGATGGCATCAGTGTGAATGTGGTAGTTGATTTTTGTTAATTCTCTCTTGGCACTCCAGCCTAATTGTTTTTGCTCTTCTTCTTTGAGGCGTTGAAATTCTTCGATGAGATAAAGCTTAAAGGGTACGCTGATAGCAGACCCAAATTCAAAGGCTATATCTTTATGGGCATAAGTTCCACCATATCTTCCCTTTTTAACAACAAGCCCTATTGCTCCCGTTTTCTCTATCCATTCAGATACACTTAATACGAAGCTTGGTAAACCTGCCTGTGTTTTAAAGTGGTCAAATTCGACCACTTTAAAACTGGGGTTATGAATAATCTCCCAAGTTCCCAAAAACTCCAAGGTATATCGTGCACGTAACCAATTTTTTATAATATCTGCGGCTCGACTTTCACTTTCTTTTGCATTCGCCATATCAGTTAATGAGATGTAGTCTTTCTCATTAACTGTCATCACTGTTATTTCATTGTTTTGTACAGTTATTTTTGCCATCACTACGAGTTTGCTAAAGCTGAGTAGGATGCCCACGCATCCCAGATGGGAGTATACCGCATTTATAGAAAAAATTCAAGTCTGTTGCTGAATGGGGAAAAACAAGCCTCGCTCTTGTGGAGCGAGATTTGATTGAGAGCGATACGCTACTCGTATACGCAGAAGGCGCAGGGTTAATCTCCTGCGTCTTCTCACAACTTGGGTGAAGCTTGCATTTAAGCTGCCTTACGGCGGCGGCGAAGCATCAGCCCTGCAAGTGAGAGCAAGCTCAGTGTTGCCGTACTCGGCTCGGGTATGTAGAGAACGATGTTTGTGCTGCCTGCAAGGCCTGCATTTGCCCCTTGCACATTGTAGGAGTGACCATTGATGTTGAGAATAATATCATCGTACTCCAATAATGAGGGCAAGTCGGTCAAGCCTTCAATTTCAAAGCCTGTGATGCCCTTTGTGATGTCGAAATCAGCAAGTGGTCCAAGGTCCAGTGTGAGTGAGCCTGTGGCATTTGCTATCAAACCAGCAATGCCTGATAGTGTATAGATGGCGGAATCAGCAACGCCCCCTTCTGAGGTGGTAAAGCTCTCAGTGGAGGGGTCAGAAATAGTAAGCCCAGTGAGTGTGGATGACTCAAGCTTAAGCGTGCCACCATTCCCCACTGTAAGAGCTTTGAGATCCACGGTGTTGTTACTCATGGTGAAGTTGCCGAAAGTCAGAGTGAGCGTTTTACCCGTTGCAATCTCTACAGGTCCCGTGAAGGTTACGCTTGTTTCAGTATTGCCGGTAGTAAGTACGACGGATTGGTCGGTTGACAGCTTGCCGGAGAATGTTGCCGCACTATGCATACCGGTGGAACCATAAGCATTCAACAAAATTTTACTACCATTCAACGCGATATCATTGTTCACGGTGAGTCCATCTGCTACGCTGAGTATGGTCTCATTTTGCATGGTAATTTCGCCACTGCCTAGCCCTGTTGCGGATCCGAGCGCAATACGCCCCAGCTCTAGAGTTGTACCACCTGAGTAGTTGTTATCTGTATTTATCTCGAGTGAGCCGTAGCCTGTTTTGTGCAGAGAGCCAGTGCCTGTAATACTGCCTGAGCCATTGAAGGTTAGATCAGTGTCTCTCCTGACTTTGATGCTTTGAGGTGCGACATCACCTACAATCTTTACGGTTTCATCGGTGTCACTTAATTCGAAGTTAACGATATCTCCGTCTTCGTAGATTGCGGGTTGACCTTCTTCGTTCCAAACGTATTCAGTACCATTAACTTGCCAAACGGCGTTATTAAAGTTCATCCATGTAATTTCTTTAGATTGTGCGTGTGAGGTGAGGGAGAGTGCGCAGATGAGGACGATGGCGAGTGCTTTGATGTGTGGGCTGTGTATTTTCACTGGGATGGTCTTTAGGGATTAAAGCAAGTGGTTTTGCGAATTCGTGGTGCGCAGTGGTGAATCGCTGCGCATGCAGAAATGATAACAGAATAATTACTAAATGCAATTCTTTTATGCTGCATTTAAAGTAAGTTATTGTAAATCAATATGCACGTGCTCGGGGTCGAGCTG
>CAYJLO010000164.1:0-2775 GCA_964370835.1 uncultured Desulfovibrionaceae bacterium | reverse complement strand
GAACTCGGCATCGTGCCTTCCCACGTTGCGCAGGATTGGCACGTAGACTTGCCCCGCTCGACCTGCTTCGCAGGCAAACCCTTCGGGAGTGCCCTCAGGGCTCGGGGCTGATTGCTTAAGTCGCAATCAGTGACCGAACTTCTCGCGCTTGCTGCCAAGACTCCACTTGCCATTGTGAATGCCGTCTTTCAGCGAGAAACGAGCTGCGGTGATGATGTTCTTCCCTGCACGCGTGTATGCCTCTTGATTATTCTTTATAAAGCGCGCTAAAAACCGTGCGGTTTTCACCAACAGATGGTCATGAATATATAGACATTCTAACGCCGCAGCCTATAATCCAAGGAATGCAAAGACATCGCACCAATACAACAAACAGTATGCCAGCCGCAACGACTAATCAATACACGCTAGCTCCACTCCAATCGCATGACTGGAGTTCACCTAGTACACCCAGCTCACTAAGCGAGCAAGAAGAGCTCACCATGGAGCTCATGGATAGCTTCGATGACGACTTCGAGCCCGTAGATAGAATAATAGATACTCCGAACAGGCAATTCTGGGATCGCATGCAGCAGAAAGCCGTCTACGTCACCAAGATGAATGGTCTCTTTGAAGAAGAAAAAACGCACTGCGCGAGCACAAAGAACAATCCACGAATCCACTCACCGAAAACCAACTCGCCCCACCTAATAGCTATCCAGAAAAGCCAAGCCTCACCCCCATGGCTCGCCTCCAAGCGCATAACAGCCCCAAAGGGCTTGAGAGACTTAACATCCTCGCCCACGCCTTAACCCCGCAGCAGTACGAACGCGTCATGAATGGTAACCCACTTCCGCGCATAAAAGAAGTATACGAACTCACCGTAAACCAGCAAGCACCAGCCAACAGCCAGCCTCTTTCTGCACAAATTGCTCAACAAGCAGCCTTCGTTCAAGCTCAAGCCCAGAAGACTGCCCTGAGTATAGCTCAACAAGCTAAACCCGCTGAGCAAAAGCCCTATAATGGAGAAGCCTCCGCAGCCTCGACAAATATCAGCACACCCACAGACGGCAATCAGCGCAGCCCAGCCCTCACTCCGACGCCCCCACCATATGCAATCAGCTCTGGCGCAGCAGCACCCGTCACGGACTCTGAAACAGAGCAAATAGACAGTGAAGCTAAGCCAAGCAGCTTCGACCAACAAAATGCAGCTGCATCACCAGCAAAAGAACACACAGCATCTGATCAAGCCCCACACTCCGAGCCCATAGAAGGGAAAAACAAAGCCCAAAAACTCACGACCGAGCAGCAACCTACCTCCTTATCTTCCACTCTAGACTCTGCTAGTAGAGAGCGTAAACATGACATCAAATCGACTCTCGAAAGATTTACTCCCTCTGCCAAGCTACCTCTATTCCGAGAAGAAGAAAGGAATCAATACGATATAATCTTTGATACATATACAACTACTAATCAGCAAGCACGAAAAAATGAGCAACTTTTGCGTGAAAGCAAAATCATGAATAGCATGCTACACATTCTAAAATATTCTGAACGTAAAACAGGATTTGAGAACAACGAAAAAGAAGCAAAACTCGCACGAAATGCCATTGTAGCCGTACAATATACAAATGACGGAGACTTTTACAAAGTGCCAAATGATTTTGATCCACAAACGATGTCTTACCACTTGCTGATGGTAGACACGCGCTTGCTATTTGAAGACTCGGCACACAGCCGTGCTCACGAGATGGTAGATCTACTCTATCGCCTCCGTGCAAAGGAGGGAGATGCACAGAAAATCCTCGACATGACAGATAAAGAAGAGCGTCGGAATCTTATCAGAAAAATTACAGATGGTCGCAGCTATACGAATACTCCTATCGCCTTACCAACTACTGGTATTCCTGCCGATACTATAAAAATAATCACACCGGAGTATATCAATGCCAGCCCTGAAGAAAGAGAAAAAATGATTAAAAATATTCACTATGCTGAGTATAAAAATGTAGATGAGCACAGTCAAACACCTTACCTGTTGATTAAAGGTAAATCACATGGTAGAACGACGTATCAATCTAGCATAGAGAAGAGAAAAGAAAGAGGATATGATATAGAGTGGAGGTCGAAGAAAGGGGATAGAGTAGATTCATCTTTGAGCAAAGATTTTCTCAAAACATACTCTGAAATAAACTCAATTCATGGAGGATCGCTTGATAAATCATTACCCGTATTTAAAGATAAAAAAGGAAATATCATTAATCCTGAAGAAGATAGATTTGAATATGCACGACGAGTTTACGCTTATCTAGATTCTTCGCTACAAGCCATCTTGCATGAAGCATACCACAGTCGAACTAATGCCCCTCTTCAGATAGAGCTAGAAAGAAAGAAAAATATAGATGAGAACGATAAAGCTAACCAATATGATATTAAAGAAAACCCCAAAGTGCCAGGCGCACATCCTATAATTTATGCTGCTGAGATTCCTGAGCTGCTCAATGCTGTTCATGCATTGAAACTATATGTCCGAGAGTATTTTCCTGATACCCCCATACAGAACATAGATGATTTTGACTTCTTGAAGAATACAATATGGAGATCTGGCGACCCTTCGAGGCAAGCGGCTCGCTTCAGAGCAACTATACCTAGAGATGCACGAATACTCTTCATTCTATTCGATTATGCAGAGCACCGAAGCAAAATAAAAGCTGTGGCCAACAATATCTTCATTCGAAATAAAGAGGAAATCCAAAAAAAGCACCCTGAATTGAAAGATATCAATGATATATTCTC
>CAYJLO010000163.1:0-2820 GCA_964370835.1 uncultured Desulfovibrionaceae bacterium | reverse complement strand
ATGGAAGAAGAGTAGGAGAAAAATCATGACTCAAACCCTTACACATAAAATTTTGACAGCACATTTACAACACGGCGTCATGGAAGCAGGGCAAGAAATTGGCATTCGTATTGATCAAACCCTCACACAAGACGCTTTGGGAACCCTTACTTGGTTACAATTTGAAGCCTTAGGCATACCCCGCGTAAAAACAGATCTTTCTGTAAGCTATGTGGACCACAATACCATGCAGGCGAACTTCCGTAATGCCGATGACCATCGCTTTTTGCGCACCACGGCGGCAAAATTTGGCGCTTTATTTTCCCCTGCGGGAACAGGCGTATGTCACCAATTACATTTAGAAAATTTTGCCAAGCCCGGAAGCACGCTTATAGGCTCTGACAGCCATACCCCCACAGCGGGGGGCATTGGCGCTTTGGCCATGGGTGCCGGAGGTCTTTCTGTGGCACTGGCCATGGCAGGGCAGGCTTATGCTTTAACCATGCCCAAAATTATGCGCGTATGGCTAGAAGGAGAGCTCACGGGATGGGCCACGGCCAAGGACGTTATTTTGCACATTTTGCAAAAGCTCAGCGTGAAGGGCGGCATAGGCTATGTGCTGGAATACGCCGGCCCCGGTGTGAGTACGCTTTCTGTGTCTGAGCGTTCTTCCATTACCAATATGGGGGCAGAGCTTGGGGCCACCACGTCTATTTTTCCCAGTGACGATGTGACAAAAAGTTTTCTCATGTCTCAAGGGCGGGCGCAAGATTGGGTAGAGTTGAGCGCCGATGCAGACGCACAGTACGATGCTGAGCTTGTGGTGGACTTGAGTCGTATAGAGCCCCTTGCCGCAGCGCCATATATGCCAGATAATATTATGCGTGTGGCAGACCTAGATGGCCTTGAAGTAAATCAAGTAGTCATGGGCTCGTGCACCAATTCTTCCTATGCGGATTTACATCAAGTGGCCACAGTTTTGCGTGGTAAATCCATTAAGCCCGCCACAGCTACCTTATTGGCCCCCGGCTCCAAGCAAGTGCTGACCATGTTGGCAGAAGAAAATGCCTTGTATGAAATACTTATGGCTGGTGTGCGTCTTTTGGAATGCGCTTGCGGCCCTTGTATTGGTATTGGCGGTGCGCCTTCTTCCGGCGCTGTAACTGTGCGTACCTTTAACCGTAATTTTGAAGGGCGTAGCGGTACCAAGGATGCCAAGTGTTACCTCACCAGCCCGCTTACGGCGGCGCAAGTGGCTTTGCACGGTAAATTTACCGACCCCGCCACGTGGGGCACTCCGCCCAGAAAAGCGCCTTTGCCGCATCGCATACCCAGCATTGCCCATCTTTTTGTGCAGCCGGCTCCGGCAGGAACGCCTGTGGAATTGGAGTACGGGCCTAATATTGTCCCCTTAGAAAAGTTTGAGGCCTTGCCTGATATTTGCCAAGGTTCTGTGGTTATTGTGCTTGGGGATAATATTACCACTGACCATATTATTCCTGCTACGGCTGAAATATTGCAATTGCGCTCCAATGTTCCGGCCATTGCAGAATATGTACTTAAAAGTGTGGACGCTGATTTTGCCACGCGGGCGCGTTCCACAGTGAATGGTGTCATCATTGCCAGAGAAAATTATGGACAAGGCTCCAGCCGCGAACACGCCGCCATTGCACCGCGTCACCTTGGCGTGCGCTGTATTGTGGCTTGTTCTTTTGCAAGGATTCACCGTGCAAACCTTATCAATGCCGGCATTATGCCCTTACGTTTTGTGCAGGGTGAGGATTATGATACTCTTGAACAAGGTATGCCTGTGCATATAGATACCATGCAAATACAGGCAGGTCAGCAGTGCGCTATATCCATAGGACAAAAAAATATTACTATCACCAACGATTTGAGTGAGCAGGAACTTGCTATTATCCGAGCAGGAGGTTTGCTGAACTGGGTGAAGTAGACTTTGCCTTGCTTGTAAAAGGCTTTCTGTGGATTATTATCTTTCCCCTACCATTCAACCACATCTGGTAAGGTTTTTTATTTGTTGAATTTTACCAAAAGTTGATATTAGCTGAGCAGAAGCTTTCAAACAGCTAAACAATCCCCTTGAACTTGTCCCGGGGAGCCAGTAAGTTCAAGCCTTTACGACGAAAGTTGTAAAGGCTTTTTCTTTTGGTATCGCATTCTGTACAACTTTTTCTCATGAAAAGCAGTGAAGCAAATTAAAATTATGTGAGCCTAGGCATGATAATTTTTTATTCCATGCTTGTAAAAATGCTTTGCTCTTCTGAGTCTTCTTCATAAGCGAAGTTTGTACGATACGCTGTGTCGTCCAGCTTATTTTCTGGCAGTAAAACGGACGACAATACCTTCACGCACAAATGAAGACTTTTCTTAAAACGTTCGGGTTCATGAGGGCATGTGACAAACTCGTTGTGGAGATGCTGTAATATACTTTTTTTGTTTTTTGGGTCATGGTGTTTTTCATGCAAATGAATAGCAATGGCTTGTAAGGTTGCGTTGTTCACTAATCGTGTTGCTTGTTCATGTATGGCAGAGCTAAGATTTTTCTCTTGCGATGTAAACAAAGGTGTCTGCGTTACCTGACCCCACTGTGACAACCATGATTGAGAATCTTGTTGCGCTTCAATCTGGATGCGCCTTTCGTCTTCCTTAGCTTTAGCTAAGGCCATTTGCTGTAATTGCGCTCCGATAGTTTTAAGAGTTACATTCCCCATCAAAAGCTGTGCCTGCTCATGGATGGCGTGGAGAAGATTATTTTCTTACGATGTAAACAAAGGTGCCTGCGTTACTTGACTCCACTGTGACAACCATGATTGAGAATTT
>CAYJLO010000162.1:0-2864 GCA_964370835.1 uncultured Desulfovibrionaceae bacterium | reverse complement strand
TGGGGGCTACATCTGCGACGAGAATTAAGCCTAACCTAAACCTGTAGACGCTTTGATGTGGAACGTTTTTGGACGGGAGTTCGACTCTCCCCGCCTCCACCAAATAATGCTTTTAAGAAGGCCTGTAGTACTCACAAGGTATTGCAGGCCTTACTTTTTTCCTATATCTATTGCTCAGCAAGCATCAACAAGAATCGGTGAGATACTGTAAAATTTACAGTACATTTTACAGTACATGGAAAATGCTAAATCCATGTGACTAGAATGTGTACTTATCAATAATTGTGTTTGTAAATTATGTGTAGCTTCTTCTGCTGTAAAGTTTGTTAGAACATTATATGCCTGCTGAATAAACACTTGCTGTACCTGAACGTGGAGATGAGCTTCAGGTTCTTCAAGAAGCACAAGATGTATCGGTTCAATTTTATTATCAGTTGACAACTCAGACTTTGCTTTTCCTATTCTTAACCATTCATCTCTATATCTCATGAGAGTAAAAACAATAGAAATCAAATTTTGATAGCCTAACCCATTCTGCTGTTCAGGTAGCATGAGCTCTTTGTCCTCTCCTTCTAAGCGATATTGAACTGAGGTTTCATGTTTTAAGCTCTCAATTGGAGTAATTTTGGTTGAAATAATAATTTCAGGGTCATTTATGCCGGGGTATCCAAGGGCTTAAAGTTCAGAAAGTGGTTTTTCAAACTTTTGTTTCAAGTTCCCATCAAAGGCTTGGGCAGCATTTGTCATTGTACCAAGTATTTCTAAATCATCAGGGGAAGTTCCTTTTTCTGGATTTAAATGCCTATCATAATATTTTCGAAGTTGTGCAGATAAACTATCTTTGTCTGCTTCTGAGTTGTAACCAATATCTCTAAAACCTCTCTGAGCAGGAATTGTATGAACTTTAATCAAATTTTTTAATGGGTTTATATCACTACACTCAAACAATTCACTTGTATTTTGTGAATCTCGAAGCTTACTTGGATCTAAGATATATGATTTTACATTAAAATAGCTTTCTAAATTTTTCTTTAAGAAATCACAGAGATTTTGTGGATAAAGTTGTCCCGAATAACCTTCTTTTGCACTTTCTGTTTTCCTTGCTTCATTGTATGCAAACTTATATGCAGTAAAAAGCTCTTCTATTTTTTTAGGTTGAAAAGCTAAACGGATACCTAACTCTCCGCATTGCCATTTTAAAGTTGGTATAATATGGGCAACGTGTCTCAGTTCGTTTTCACTAACTAAAAAACACAAATCTAAAGCAGGCATAATTTCATGCCATTCATTTAAATTATTAGGCACTTGAGCTTCATCTTTTATCCACTCTTCACCAATGAGATTAATGCTTTTCCTATAGCTTATAAAAATATCATTAAACACAATTTTATAATCTGCACTCCCAATAAATTTTTCAAGGGCATTTATAGCAGATGTTTTTCCACTATTATTCGCTCCTACAAAAACAGTTGTTGTATCGCTTAAATCAATAAGACATTCTTGTAACTTCCTAAAATTATACAACTTAAAAAAAGAAATCTTCATATAACTATCCCTCTATTATAAATCTTATTGGAATTTGCATAATTTTAACCAAAAGTTGGAAGCACTACAATATAATTCACATTATAAATTTCATCATTGCACAGAAAAACAATTTTCTAAAAAACATTATCTTATCGAAATATTTTAAATTCTCACAGTTTGTATTAAAAGCATTTTCCCTTATAACAAGTCACTAAGTTGAAAACTTACATCTTTTTTTTAAAACATCATCTATTTCATAAGAATTAACAGACCCTATCGTTTTATATATTTTATATTTTAAATAGTTATAGCGTTTAGAGCCTTTTTATACATTTCTATATCAAACTTTTCAAAGGGGGTTCCATTCTTAACATATAGTGGATGGTGTGGATGCCCCTTTACGGTGGTTTTACCTCTTTGCACCCATGTACAGTTTGTTAACTCTGGCAAGCTAATAATATCAAACAGTAAAGTTGCAAGATATGGTCTTTTATCAATTAAGCCACCCCATGCAGCCCAAATTGTATAGGGCTTTCCTGCTATGAGTTTTGCAATATGGTATTCATTTTGTTCTTTCAAATCTTGTGAAAAGTTAGCATGTAAATCATTGGGGTTACATGCCCTTTGTGCATAGAGATTCAACATTATATAACTATCAAAATTACACGTTTCAGCACAAGTTCTTTGAACGGTTTTTAATGTAGCATCAAGCTTATCAGGTTCAGCGGTGCTAGGATTCACCCCAATACATATAAGAGGCTTTTTCCCTACAGTGCCTAAAGCGAAACGTGCCGTGTTATCAGGTGACTTTTCATATATCCACATAGTTTCCCCCCTAATACCCTGCTTCTTTCTGATGCCGCACCGCAAGTACCACAAGGCTTTCCCCTTCCTGCTCTTCTTGCGCATACAAGAGCACATAGCCGCTGGAGGCAAAAGGAATAAGCAGCTCTCTATGTTCTGGCTCTAAGTCTACGGAAGGGCGTCCCATATGTGGAAATTCTTCTAGCTTCTTAGCATGGCTTAAGATGGTTGCAGCCACGGCTTTGGCTACATCCACATCTTTCTCAAAGAGAAATGCATACAGCCGTTTCACATCGGCGAGGGCTTCGGGTGTCCATATTAAAGATGGCATTTAGGCGGCTCCACATTCTTGCCCTGGGCGAGTTCTTCAAGCCACATATTAGCCTCGTCACTTGTCACGTGTAGACCTGTGTGCAAATAGTTTTCATGGGCTTTTATGGCGTCTTGGCGCAAGGCTTCACGCTTCTCTTCACGTGCGGTGAAATCTTCAAGGGCTTGGAGCATGAGCGCATGTACAGATTTATCCCGACTCT
>CAYJLO010000161.1:0-2864 GCA_964370835.1 uncultured Desulfovibrionaceae bacterium | reverse complement strand
TCCATTTCCAAAGCTCTAGCAAGCATCACCACCGTTGAAATAAGCGGCTCGCGCTTTCCAAGCTCTAGCTGGCTGATATAGCGTGGGTCACGCTGACAACGTCTGGCAAGTTCAGCTTGTTTAATGCCTCGGGCTTCTCGTGCGGCAATAAGGATTTTTCCAAAAGGACAAGGTACATTCTTTTCCATTCTTTCTTGATACGGAAAAAAGCTTGAACAAAAAACTAGCAACTGCTAGATAAATAAGAAATAGCAGTTTTGTAGGTACTTCATGCGCATTGTACTTTCAATAATATTTCTCTTTAGTTATCTATTTGTTTTTGCAAATAATATATATGAAGAAAGGGTAAAAATATATTCACCAGAAATAAATGTGTACTTTTCTCCCAAGGGCGGTGCGCAGGAGGCTATTATCGCTACTATTACCAATGCAAAAACAGAAATTCTAGTCATGGCTTATAGTTTTACTGCCAAACCAATAGCCGATGCCCTGATTAAAGCGCATCAACGTGGTGTAAGCATCAAGATAATTTTGGATAAATCACAACCATTCGCTCGTGCTGGAAAAATGCAATTGCTTGTAAACGCTGGAATTACCGTTTACGTGGATAAAGCCCATGCCATAGCTCATAATAAAATCATCATCCTAGATGGGAATACTGTCATTACAGGTAGCTATAACTTTAGCAAGGCCGCAGAAGAACGAAATGCTGAAAATATTTTGATAATAAAAAACGCTGAACTTGCGCGTATATATATACAAAATTTCATGAAACATAAGCAACATAGTCAATTAGTTAGGTAAAGTTTACACTAAAATTCATTCGTTGATTTTCTATCAATTTTTGCATATAATTTTCTATCATTACTAGTATCTGAGGATAGCGCTATGCAGTTTACAAACTTTGCCTTTTTACATGAAAAATGGCCAGAGCTTGCCAGCCTTGGCACCTTTGCCGAACAATATATGCGTAGTGACCCTCAATCTTCCCGCATGAAATGTCGTTTACTTGCTGAGCACTTAGCTCTTCTTACATGCAAGCACCTTCACTACACACTGGCAGATAGTAACTTCCTTTCTATGCTTAAAGAGTTGGAGTATTCTAAAGCTCTGCCAAAATCTGTACTCAATGCCTTCCACCATGTACGTATTGCAGGTAACAAAGCCGCTCATACCTTAGCGCAAGATACACAACACGCAGAAGAAACAGTGCGCGCCACCTTTGACCTTGCCCGCTGGTGGTTTTATTTTAATACGGGAAGCACCCAAGGCTTACCGCAAAATTTTTCCACACCTTGCTCGCAAAATATTCCATCCGCGCAAGAAGAAAATACACAAGCGCAAGTATTACAAGACAAAACCCAACAGCTCATTCAGGAAAATGCACGACTTCGCGCAGAGTACGAAGCTCTCTCCAGTACAGTGCAAGCCCAAATGCAGGAGCAAGGGCGTCATCGTGCCTTTGAAGCCGCTGATGTTCTTCAATTTAGTGAGGCAGAAACGCGTAAGCGGCTCATTGATACCATGCTGGCAGCGGCAGGATGGCATATCACTAACAAAGATGCAGTAGGCTTAGAAGTAGAACTTGCTGACGAAAGCACCTTCAGCGGCGTGGGCTATGCTGACTATGTGCTTTATGATGACGACGGCACGGCTTTAGCTGTTATTGAAGCAAAAAAGACTTCCGAAAATCCACATAAAGGACGTAAACAAGCGCAAGGCTATGCCAATGCTCTACAAAAAGCGCATTCAGAGCATATACGACCGCTTATTATCCTTACCAATGGTTATGAAACTATTTTAGTTGACGACCAAGGCGGCCCCGAAGACCTTGAAGTAAAAGGCTATGCAGACCGCCAAATCTACGGCATTCCCTCCAAAGAAAGCTTACAATATCGTGTGCGTTTTCAACGTGCAGAAATGCGCAATCCATCTACTATTGCGCACCGAGCCGATATTGCAGGCGGAGAGGGACGCCTTTACCAGTTAGAAGCCATTAAAGCCGTATGTGAATGTTTTGGCATAAAACGCCGCCGTAAAGCCCTTATTGTACAAGCCACAGGCACAGGAAAAACCCGTGTAGCCGTGGCTCTTGCCGATGTTCTTATGCGCGCGGGTTTTGCCAAGCGTGTTTTATTCCTTTGTGACCGTAAAGAACTACGCCGCCAAGCAAAAAATGCTTTCACGCAATTTCTCCCTGGCAGTAACGTAAAGCTTCTTGGTGCAGAAAAAGACCCAGCCGCTCATGTAGTGCTTGCTACCTACCCAGGCATGATGCAACGCTTCCAAAACTACGATATTGCGTGGTTTGACCTCATCATCGCCGATGAATCCCACAGAAGTATTTATAATAAGTATAGAGATTTATTTCTCTACTTTGACGCTTTGCATATTGGTCTCACTGCCACACCACGGCATAGGGTTTCGCACAACACATATGGCATGTTCGGTTGCGGTGCCAATGACCCCACCTATTATTATGAGTATGACAGAGCCATTGACGAAGGCACTCTTGTGGACTTCACCCCTATTCATGTAACGACGAAGTTCATGCGTGAAGGTATCAATACAGATACTATTTCCGAAGAAGAGAAAATGCGCCTTGAAGAGCAAGGTATTGATGTGGAAAACTTAGAGGTAAATCCGCACCAACTGGATTCTCAAGCTTATAACATAGATACCAACCGTCTTATTTTACAAAATCTTATGCAAAATGGTTTACGTGATGCCAGTGAAAATGGCCCCGGCAAAAGCATTATCTTTGCGCGTAATCATAAACACGCGGAGCTACTAGGTAAGATTTTCCAAGAAACTTTTGGCGAATACGGCCCCGATTATTGCGCCGTCATCGACAATTACAATCC
>CAYJLO010000160.1:0-2995 GCA_964370835.1 uncultured Desulfovibrionaceae bacterium | reverse complement strand
TGCGGGAAGTAAGAAGAGCGATTTGCACTTCTGGGGAGCCAGTGTCACCTTCGTGGTTGGCGTGTACGTCAATAACCACTTTCTTTTGTTCAGCGTTCATAGCCACAGCAATTCTCCATAGAATTTTAGTGTTATGGATAAAATACGTATTTTATCCTGTAAGGTTACAGTCTTCCTATTTCCTTGGGGCTTGGCACGGTGGCCTACCATAAACCGCGCAATACGGTCCACATGGGGGCCAAGGTGGCATTTTTGCCGCCTAAGGGCATGACTTTCATTTCTGCCAAGGCAAGGGGAGCGCCTTCTTCGCTGAGCAAGATGGCCTTTGTGGCCGCATCTTGTGCAGTGCCACCGTGCTGTCCTTGTGAGGAGGCTTTACGGTGGGGTAGAGGCATTCCATTTCTGAGCTTTTCCTCTTCAGCGCCTGTAAGATAAAGTACAGGCCAGTGAGGAAGGGCTTGCGTAATGGGGATGATCCACTGCTGCAAACGCTCAGGCTCTGCCATGATGGCTTCCATGGTGTGTGCTTGGTCAATACCAAAGGGATGACTGTACTCCCGCGTGAGTTCTGTGAGCACGGCTCCGCAACCAAGGCGCATCCCCAAGCTGTGGGCCAGGGAGCGTATATAGGTGCCAGAACTGCATTCTACGCGAAAGCGAGCAAAGGGAAGGCGCACATCAAGCACTTCCATCTGCGAAATTTCTATCATTTTCTTTTTCACCGGCGTTTCTTTACCGGCGCGGGCAAGCTTGTATAAAGGCTGCCCTTCATGCTTGGCGGCGGAGTAGGGAGGAACCGTTTGTTCGCTTTTGCCAAGCCAAGTGCCAAAAGCCTCTTGCAGAGCATCTTCTGTAATGTGCTCCCAAGGGCTTTGAGCCACAATTTCCCCTTCGGCATCCCACGTATCGCTTTGTTGCCCAAGTTGTACAGTACCGCTATAGACTTTGTTGCCATCTGTCAAGAGATGACCGGAAATCTTCGTGGCATGACCCAGTAATACTAACAAAACACCTTCAGCCATGGGGTCCAGCGTGCCGGCGTGGCCAATCTTTTTTTGTCCCATACGCTTAAGCGTGCTTAAACAACGCGCTGAGGTGGGACCTTTGGGCTTATGTAAGACTAAAACGCCATGAACTTGAGCTAATTGCGGGCCCTCATATCTGGGGAGGTGATAGGGGGCTTTGGGGGCAAGAATATTATTTTGTTCCACAGTGGTGATACCATAGCCTTAAAGAGCGTTGTCGTCTAGCCACTTTACCATGCCAAAAAGAATTTTTTCATGGCTACTGGCTAAAGTGTCTTTCAGTGTGGCACCGGCGGCATTGCGATGACCGCCACCACCCACCACGCGCACCACAGCGCGCACGTCAATGGAACCGCTGGAGCGCAAACTGACCTTACAGCGTTTTTCGCCATCTTCGCGCACGAGACCAGCCATGAGCACGCCCTTAGTGCGGCGTAAATGCTCAGCAAAGCCTTCTAAATCGTCTTTATGGGCGCCATGTTTTTGCAAAAGTTTTTGGGATATGGACACAAGGGCCACAGTACCTTCACGCTCAAGGGTTAACTCTTGCATGAGTTCACCCCAAAGGTGCATGCGCTTAAGATGCCATGTTTTATCAAGGTGTTCGCGCACAAAGACCATGTCTAGTCCTTGTTGCATGAGGTGCGCGGCAAGTAAAAATGTATCTTCATTGGTATTACCAAAACTAAAATTACCCGTATCGGAGCTCACGGCGGTATAAATACACGTGGCTATGTCGCCTTTGAGGGGAATATCCAAGGCACGCAATACGGCTGCCACCATTTGCCCCGTGGCGGCCATGGTGGGATCTGCCCAATTGTATACGGAGCCAAAGAGCGGATTGTCCAAATGATGGTCAATATTAATGGTGGGAAAACCAAGCACCATATCTTCCACTTCGGCAAGGCGCGCACCGTCGCCGCAGTCAAGCACCACCATGATTTCGGGCTTTTTGGCGTGAGAAGGAAATTGTGTATATAAAGGGCCGGTAAAGGGCATCCATGCCAAGTAGTCTGGAATGGGCGAAGCATTGCACAGGAGCACTTTTTTGCCAAGGCTCTGTAAGCCATGCGCCAAGGCCAAGGTGGAACCTAGGGCATCGGCATCGGGGCTGGCATGGGCAACAATGCCTATGGTGGTGTATTGTTGTAACAGAGCGGCAATTTCTTGCGCTGGAGCGTAGATTTCTTGTGAAAAAAGTTGGTCGATATAAGGCATGACTGTGTGAATCCTCTAAGCACTGCTAGGCAGCGTAAATTTCCAAATCGCTATAAATCATTTCTTCTGGGCAAACGGCTTCTATCATGGCAAGACATTTATCCATGCGGCTTTGCAAATGTTGCTCACAGTTGGAAACGGAGCAAACAGCAAGGCGTAGTCTGGTGAGCGAGTCGGCGGTGCCGGCCTCAGCAATGGCCACATTAAAGGTATTACGCACCTTTTGCTTAAGGCTATTGGCTACGCGTCTTTTACCCTTAAGCGAGTCGTTGCCGTGCAACATAAATTCCACTGTAAGTACAGCCACAAGCATGTTCATAGGAAAATCTCCTTCCCCCCACACCACCACCTTCTCCCAAAACGCGCTTTGATTGAAGGGCTTGAGGAGGATGGATGGACATAAAAATGTAAAAGCGGCAAAAATTTTCTTACGTGAAAAGTTTTTGCCGCCATGAAAGTTTTTTGGAAAGGGGGTCTGGGGGAAGAACCTTTTTTTCAAAAAAAATTCTTCCCCCAGAAAGTATATTCACAGTATTTTATAAAGTAGCGGCTTCTTCGATGATTTCGAAGGCTTCGATGATGTCGCCAACTTTAACGTCATTGTAGTTTTCAAGGCAGATACCACATTCGAGGCCCTTGGCCACTTCTTTGGCATCATCCTTAAAGCGTTTTAAGGATGTGGTCTTACCGGTGTAGATAACTACGCCGTTGCGTAAGAGGCGCACAGGGGCATTACGGGCCATTTTACCGTC
>CAYJLO010000159.1:0-3037 GCA_964370835.1 uncultured Desulfovibrionaceae bacterium | reverse complement strand
GCTGAAGAAAGAAGAGTGTTTGGCTCTTAAAAATGTGTTTTTAATGTTCGACTAACATAGTCGATGCTGAAAAAGTCGCATTCCATGCTTGGTTTTTTACAATTTTTCTAGGATTGCTTTTTACGCATTAAATGTGCAATTATAAATAGTTGTATAGTTTTTCAGTGTCGACTAACATAACTCTGAAAAACAATTGTAAACATCACCCTCCAGAGCTCTATTCCGCACAACAACAAAAGCCCCGTGAACGTATCCACAGGGCTAATGAATATAACAGCACATCTCCAACATTGAGAGGAGATGTCGTATGTTATCTGTAAAAGAAGATTAAGAAGCCACAAGCTTACGCATGATAAAGGGTAAAATACCGCCATGCTTAAAACAGGTTAACTCCGATTGGGTATCTAAACGAGCAACTAGAGTTATTTCTTTCATCGTGCCATCTGCACTCTGCACTTGCACCTGTACTTGAGAGGCCAAGCCCACGGCGTTGATATCTTTAAGACTAAAGAGCTCATCTCCCACAAGGCCTAAGCTCTCGGCGGATTCCCCTGCAAGGAATTGTAAGGGTAAAATGCCCATACCAACAAGGTTGGCACGGTGAATACGCTCATAAGATTGCGCCAGCACCATTTTCACACCAAGGAAGTATGAGCCCTTGGCGGCCCAATCTCGCGAAGATCCTGTGCCGTACTCTTTACCTGCTAAAATCACCAACGGCGTTTTTTCCTTGGCATAGGCTTCGGCAGCATCGAAAATGAACATTTCCTCTTTTTCTGGGAACTTCACCGTGAAGGAACCATCTTTACTGGCCAGTTTATTCTGTAAACGAATGTTCCCAAAAGTGCCACGCATCATGACTTCATGGTTGCCGCGTCTATTGCCATAAGTATTGAAATCCTTAGGCTCTAGGCCACGCTCTTGCAAATACTTGGCAGCCGGATATTCCGCAGCGATACTGCCACCGGGGGAAATATGGTCTGTGGTTACAGAGTCACCAAATTTTGCCAAGGCACGAGCACTCACAATATCTTCCAAAGGCGTCACTTCAAGGCTTAAGCCGTCAAAATACGGCGGACGCTTAATATAAGTGGACTTTTCATCCCATACATAGGTGGGACTTTGGGGTGCAGTAATGCCTTCCCAAAAAGAACCACCCTCATGCAAGCTGGCATACTCTTCCGTAAATACTGCAGGCTTAATGACCTTAGCATATAAGGCCGCAACCTCTTCATCACTGGGCAAAATATCTTTCAGATACACAGGATTACCATCACTGCCCACACCCAACGCATCCTTTTCCATATCCGTAAGCATGGAACCAGATAAGGCAAAGGCGAGCACCAACATGGGGGATGCCAAGAAGTTGGACTTAATTTGTCCATGCACGCGACCGCTAAAGTTACGGTTGGCCGAAAGCACAGCGCACATATTTAAGTTATTTTCCTTAATGGCTGTACCCACAGGGCCAGGCAAGGGACCACTATTACCAATACAGGTCAAGCAACTATAGCCCACAGTATAAAAACCTAGCTCTTCCAAGGGTGCCAACAAATCCGCATCTTTTAAATAGCGCGTCACCGTGGTGGAACCGGGAGCAAGCACCGTCTTAATATAAGCCGGAACCTTCAGCCCTTTGGCCACGGCATTGCGAGCCAGCAAACCCGCCGCCAACATGAGCTCCGGATTAATGGTGTTGGTGCAAGAAGTAAGCGAAGCCAAGGCTATATGACCGTGCTTTAAGGTTACCTCAGCACCATTTTCCATGCGCACAGGCACTTCTACGGGCTTTTCATCTTTTAAAAGATCAGCCACATGGGCGGCACTGGCATCCAAAGCGATATATTGGTTGGGACGCGCAGGCCCAGAAATACAAGGCTTAATGCTTCCCAAATCCAACTCTAGCACGCGAGCAAAACTAGGTTCTACGCTGCCATCATTGAAAAGTTGCCCTGCTTTGGCGGCTGACTCCACAAAGGCCGCTTGTTCAGCGCGGCCCGTGGTGCGTAGATATTCCACCACCTTGGCATCCACAGCAAAAAAGCCCAATGTGGCGCCGTATTCTGGAGCCATATTAGCCACAGTGCAACGCGCAGGAATGGATAAAGCCTCCACCCCTGGGCCAAAATACTCCACAAAGCATTCCACCACGCCTTCTTTACGTAACAAATTGGTCACCGTGAGAGCCAAGTCTGTGGCTGTCACATGAGGATTCAATTTGCCAGTAAGGCGCACGCCCACCACTTGCGGCACTGGCATAACACTGGGTTCACCCAGCATCACCGTTTCAATTTCAATGCCGCCAATGCCATAGGCCACCACACCGATACCACCCAAAGTACCCGTATGTGAATCAGCGCCCACCATGCTGTCGGGATAGGCCAACGTCTTGCCATCCATCTCTTTTTGCATGGCCACTTGGCTAAATAATTCCAATTGCAATTGATGGCAAATACCCTTGGCAGGCGGTACCACCGTCACATTGTCCATGGCTTTATTGGCCCATTTTAACAAAGCAAAGCGTTCACTATTAAGGCGGTATTCTTCCTTAATATTTTCTTCCATACAGCTTTTTTTGCCAAAGCTATCCACCTGCGCCGAGTGGTCAATGGTCACCGCCACAGGCACCAAGGGATTAATACGGCTGGCATCACCACCAAGAGCATCCACTGCTTCGCGCATGGCCGCCAAATCCATAAGTGCCGGAATGGTAAAATCATGCATGAGCACGCGCGAAGGATAAAAACGCAGCTCTGCCCCGCTCTGCTTTTCACCCTTACCGAGCAATGCACTCAAAACCACTTCAAGCTCAGCGCCAGCTTCTGTGGTGCGCAATACGTTTTCCAAAAGCACGCGCAAGCTAAAGGGTAAGCTGGCCACATTCACTTCGCTGGGCAAAGATGCTGCCAAGTCCACAGCGTTTAATTCTTTACCGGCGTGATGAAAAGAAATATATTTTGTCATAATAGTATCCATTTTAGAGTTTATATTTCTTGGGGGAGGGAAAAACCTTTTTGGAAAAAGGTTCTTTCCCTCC
>CAYJLO010000158.1:0-3161 GCA_964370835.1 uncultured Desulfovibrionaceae bacterium | reverse complement strand
CAAACAGATAGCTTGTTTATGGTGTCGGTAATAATACCGTTTAATAAGCAATAAAGGTTTGGGTTTTTGTTAAATTAGCCGACAACATCAAGTCGTTTGAAATAAAATAACAGTTATTTAAAACAGATATAAAAAGTTTCACCTCTAACGGATATTAGTATAAAATTTGCGCCTCATGTCAAATATAGCAAAAAAAATTTAACCATGCTATAATTAAACAAAATATTATAGGATGGTATATCTATGTTAAAGATCGCAATTTGTGACGATTTATCTCGTGAAAGAGAAACAGTGAAAAACATTTTAACAAGTATACAAATTAACTGGGACATAGATTTTAACATCAAAAGCTTTTCAAGCGGTGAAGAATTGATTGACGCTTTAACAAAAGAATATTTTGATATAATTTTGCTTGATATTGTAATGGGTGGAATGGACGGCGTTGAAACAGCTTCTAAAATAAGGTCTCTAGGACTGGATTGTTTAATTATTTTTCTTTCCGGCTGTGATGAGCGATTGAGAGAGCTGTTTGACTTTAGAACTATAGGGTTTGTTGATAAACCTGCCAATATAGAATATTTAGAAAAATATTTAAGACGAGCATATCAGATTATCAATAAAGATGAACGGAACTTTGTTTATGAAAAAAAAGGAATTAAAAATCAAGTTAAACTAAACAATATAGTTTGGTTTGAAAGTGAGCGATATAAAATTAAACTCACAACAATTAACGATACGATTTATTATAGTGGAAGTTTAAAAGATGTTTGGGAAACGATCAAAGAAGAAAACGATTTTATACTTTTGAATAAATCTTTTATAGTTAATTTAAAGTTTGGCGAGATGATAAGTACTGGGAAATTTAGAATTAATCCTTTCGGATTGGAAGTTTCTGTTGGCAGAATTTTCAAGGAAGATACACTGGAACGATATTTAAAGTACATTAAGAGAGGGTTATGACATTGCAAGAATTAACAGTTTTAAATTTTGTAGTATATTTGTTTTTCAGTCTTTTATCAATGAATACATACCACTTGTTCTTCTCGTTGCTTTCATTAAAAAGCAAAAATAAATACAAATTAATTTTAAGCTATGTGGCTTTTTGCGTTTTCACCAATTTCACTTTTTTTGTATTTTATAACAGCTATATAAATTTAGTTGTAGGTATTGGTGGATTGTTTGTAATAGCCTTTTTTAACTACCAAGCCACTATAGTTAAAAAATTGATAGCGGTTATTTCAATAACTTTAATTGGAATGGTTATTGAAATTTTAGTTGGGTCAATATATTCTATTGTTACAATCAACACGCTACATTATGTATCATACTTAACAAATATATCCCTATACCTTTTTGTTATTCCTAAATTTTTATCATATCTTTTAATTAGATTAATCACAATTTTTTACACAAACAACGACTTAAAATATGATGAAAAAATGCCGTTAAATATATCAATTCAATTAATTTTAATTCCTATGATAAGTATAGTTGTTTTAGTAGTTGCGTTTAATTTTTTTGCTGAAGCCGACATGTTTCTAATTGGATTTTCCATTATAACGGTTTTAACTATATCAACAAATATAATATTATTTAATCTTTATAACATAATAAATCTAAGATTAAATAAAGCTACAGAAAATCTATTATTAAACCAACAGATAGAGTACTATTCGCAGTTGTATGATACCGTTGCAAAAGAAAGAGAAAACGAGCATATTTTTAAGCACAATTTAAAGAATAATCTTTTATCGGTTATAGCCTCCATTAAAGAAGGTCGTTATAGGGGCGCAGTGTCTGAAATTAATAAGCTAATCGAAAACAACGAAACTACAACAAAGCTTTATGTAAAAATACCAATAATAAATACACTATTAAATTTTAAAACTGCTGAAGCTAAAGAAAAAAATGTGTTAATAGAACCAATAATAACCGCTCATGGTGAATTAAATATACGTAACTCTGATATTGCAAATATTTTAGGAAATTTGATTGATAATGCTGTAGAAGCATGTGATGCAAATGAAGCACAAAACGATAAAAAAATAGATTTGGTAATAATGAGGAAAAACAACAATTTGTTTATAAGCATTAAAAACAAATATACTCATCAGATTAAAAAAAGAGAAGAAAAGTTTTTATCAAAAAAGCGAGGATTTAAATCCTATGGAGTTGGTTTAAAAACTGTTGAAAAGTTGGTTTTGGAAAATAACGGTGTTATTACTGTTAAATATAAAGATAGTTTTTTTAATGTAGAAATAATTTTATTTCAAGCTTTTTAATTGAATGAGTGTGTACAATGGCGTTGATTAACTTTTTAGACATATCCCCCGCCTTAGGCGGGGGATATGTCTAAATCAACTCTGTTCTGCCACTTCCAATTGAATATGCAACAAAAATGTTTTTCGTTAAAAAAATCTTGCTTTTTGTTAAAATATTAGTTTTTATGTTTTTTCTTGTGATAAACTAAAAAAAAAGAGACTGGTTATGAAAAGTTTAGTAGTTAAGTACAATGAAAAAAAACAACCACCACCTACTTTGTTTATAGTTTCGGTAATAATACCGTTTAATAAACAATAAAGGTTTAATGTTTAGTAAATAAATGAAAATATAATCGTTTACGCCCAAAATACAATCGTTTACGCCCAAAGCTCGCACAATGGAACAAAATAAAATAAAATGTAAAAAGGACAGATTGCATGGTTTCGGATTACAAACAAAATTAGTTGCAGTTTATCGCAATTTTTTAAAAGGTCTGTTTGGAACAAAAAAAGGTGCAATTATTACAAATATATTGAAACCATTTTCTAATAATGTTATTTTCTTATTCAAGGTGGAGATTAACCCGGGAAGTTATAGCAATTTGATTGATTAGATATAGAGCTTGTATATTAAATATGCAAGCTCTAAAAAATATAAGGAGATTATTATGAAAAAAGCAATTTTGTTAATTTTAGTTATATCTTTATTGGGTTGTGCAAATGTTGAGCAAGAAGTGCCGGACAGCGAAAATTCGCAAGTGATGCAATCACCCGAACAACCACCTACACAAGAAAACGCACAATCTCCTATCGACATTGTGATTAAAAAACAGCTTATTCCTATTGAATACGGAAATCTTGGAACAAGTTGGGGTTATGACACGTTGGAAGAATATTATG
>CAYJLO010000157.1:0-3264 GCA_964370835.1 uncultured Desulfovibrionaceae bacterium | reverse complement strand
CTTGCAAGAATATCTTATTATCTTTGAACCACTCTTTAAAGATTTGCTCAGAATTGTTATCTGCACCGATCTGGTGCTGATAAAAACTTATTATTATTTTTTTCAACTCTCAATGTTTAAATAATTACATTATATTTTATCAACTTAATGAATCATGCCTATACACTTTATCTTCCCTCTTTTTAAACTGACTTCGAGATAGTTTTTTAGACTCAACGTTAGCTTTAGTTAATTTATCGATATGAAGTTGAACTTCTTTTAATGCTTTTTTTTCTTCAGCCAGCTCAGCATCAAGAGAATTGATGCGTTTTAAAATCAATTGCTTTGTTTTTAAAAGCGCTTCTAAATCTGATATGAGCTTGAGGTATTCACCCAAATCTAGACCTAGGTGTATACCTAAATTCATAGTAGAACTAAACAGCCGTGTTTGTTTGGGCATCTCCTCTTTCAACGAAGCGGGGACATCGCTTCTTATACGAACAGGAGCATCGGTCTTTATATTCTCAGCGAATAAAATACTACTGCAGATAGATGCAATCACCACAGACACAAAGTTAATAAATGTTCTCACTTTCATAAGATCCAATATAAGCTCATTATCTATTTAGTCAATAAAAAATGGTATTGGTAACACAATTGTAACACAATTGTAACACTTATTACGCCAGATTTTTATCTTTAGAATGATCGTTTTTCGCTTGTAATAATACCTTATTATCATTAAACCATTTATTAAATTTAGGCAAATTATTTTCAAGACTATCAATATGATAATAATCAAAATATCACATAATTTCGTACAATGAATCATTTATCTGTCCCTTTTTATTTTGAGGGTCTATTCGAAGAATTTTCTTATAGCTATGCATTTGTCTAAATAGGTCGTCCAATTTTTTCAATTCAGGATGTTTTTTTTGTATGAATGCTCTATTTCTATTAAAGTAATTTTGAGCATCACTTTTGATTTTTTCTTGTTGTATCATATAACTGTAAACAGTAAATAAAATACGTGCATCTCTCGGTATAGTTGAACGAATTCGCGCCACTTCCGCTGATTTATCATCAGGTCGCCAAAGGTTATGATACAAAAAATCAAAGTCATCAACACTCTGTAATGTTTCTTCTGGGAAGTGTTGGCGGATATATCTCTTAAGTGCATGGACAGCATTAAGTATTTCTGGCACATTGGATGCATGTATATTCTCTGCTACTCCAGGGACTTTGCTCAAAATTTTATTATGAATAATATTTTCACCAGTATCATTGTCTATGTGCTGCGTTTGCTCCCAATGGAGAGGGGCGTTTGTACGACTATGGTACGTTTCATGCAGAATTGCTTGCAAAGAACTATTCATATAAGCTCTTGCAGCTCTGGCATATTCGACACGATTCTTTTTGAAATCAATGATTTCTCCTTTTTCATTTCTAAATTCAGGCAAGCCCCAATCAGCAGATCCACCATGTATGGATTGATTGATACCGTAAAGCATTAATTGATCAGGGCTTGCATTATAATCAATATCTAAGGGTGTATTAATAGGAACTTCTATGTCATATCCTTGTGTTTTTCTAACTGTTGCATTTGTAGCATAACCAGCTATTTGATTAGGCGTATTCTTAATCAAAAGGAAAGGATTTGACATATCTGCATGAACATTAGGTGCATCACCAAAATGATTAGCCATTTTCAACCTTTCTTCGGGAGTTGCTTTTAGGTAGGCAGGAGATGCATATCGAATGACATTTGCTGGAAGACCCGATGTTGGTAAAGCAATCGGAGTGTTATCATATCTATGATTTTTTGTAATTTCTTTGATGCGACGCAGGCGCTCTTTCTTATCCGTCATATCGAGAATGTCTTGTGCATCACCCTCTTTCATTCGCAGGCGGTATAAAAGGTCTACCATTTCATTGGCTCGTTCTTGCGCTGAATCACCGAAAAGTAATCGCGTATCAAGCTTTAACATGTAAAAATCATCTTTTTGAGGGTCAAATGAGTTGGTGATCTCTACAAATGGTCCATCTTTTTCATATTGTACAGCTACTAAGGATTTTTTCACCATTTTGGCTTCTTCTTCTGTGCTTAGATAACCTGTTTTTCTTTCTGCAACTTTTGCTATTTCATTTATTTGCCTCGTAATGCGCTCTTGCCTTTGCTGATAATTTTCTTTTCTATACTCTTGATTACCCGTGGTATATAGATCAAAAATCCGATTATACTCCTCTTCTTCTCCTTCTCGATACAGAGCTTTAAATTGAGTTGTTTGCGATGTTATTTTATCTATTTGCTCCTTTTTTGATGAACGATGATTATTTTGAAGTATATTGCTAGAGTACGCATTGCTTTGATGGGGCGAATTAGTGTCTGCCAACTCATGAGTCATGGATGCATTTGCAGCTTTAGAGAGATCAGGTTCTCTAGATGTCGTTTCTTTTGGGGCTATTAGTTTTGTTTGTTGAGTGCTACTTTGTTTAATTGGTTGAGGAGGATTTAGCGTACTTACCTCTTGCACCATTGGCTTTACCTTATAGTAATAGTTTTCATACTCATCTTCATCTTTCGCAATACCATTCCACCGATCAGCCCATTCTTTGTTACTGGTTTCAGTCATTTTGTTAATAGTATTCATTCGCGCGACAGGTGGTAGATGCATGATACGTTGATATTCTGAGGAATCGTCTGCTAATAGACGCTTAAGTCTTCTTGCTCTGTATTGGGCAGTAGGCATCTTGGTAAAACGTTGCAGAGACTCATCTTCCTTTATCTGTTCATCATTTGGTGGTGAATCAGTGTCTTTTAAGGATTCGTAGTAATCATCGTTACTTTGCAGATAGTCAGCTTTTTCTTGCATACGTTCCCAAAAACTTTTACTGCTGTCTGCCACTTCGTAGGTTTCTTTGACTCCCTCTATCAAATCCATTTGCACTTCATCTCGCGGTGAAAGTGAGGAATCCGATTTAAGTGACACGTCCTTTTTCTTTGCAATATTATAATTATTTGTCATAGATGTATTTCCGATTAAAGCACTTAATTATATAAATAGATACATTCAAAAGGCAATTTATTTCTTCGGTAAATGCATGCTTGGTCATTAATGTTATGCTTTATATGATTTCTTTATTCCGTTCTGAGTTCTCCGCCTGAATTGCAGCCTCGGAGCAAGGAAGACACACGGCATTTTACGTTGAGTAGCTGGCTGAAAACCTTTACCGCTCCCCCTGCTACCTGACCCTCTTTCTCAGCAAAACTTGCTCAAGCACATT
>CAYJLO010000156.1:0-3308 GCA_964370835.1 uncultured Desulfovibrionaceae bacterium | reverse complement strand
TGAGGCTCAATCTTGAATTGCAATCATTACAGGCTTTACGTGAAATGATGAGACTGGGTAGGGCAACTCAAGCTGATCGCTTTGCCTTTGTTACAACATCAGAACTTGCCATGTATCTGTTAAATCGTAAGCGCGGTCGCATTAGCGAGCTTGAAGAGCAATTAGGCAAAAGCATAGAAGTGCAAATACACGCTTAAAAGCCACTTGGGACTAAAGCTTGGAAATTAAAAAACATATACTGCTTCATGTTTGTTGTGGGCCTTGTTCAATTGTGCCTGTTCAGCGCTTGCGTGATCAAGGCTTTGAATTGACTGGGCTGTTTGTGAACCCAAATATCCCCCCATTAAGTGAATATCTACAACGACGCGAAACTATGGCAGAATGTGCTGATAAACTGGCACTACCAATGCTTTGGCGCGATGATTTATGGGATATTCAAGCATGGACTTATGAAGCTAGCTCTTTACAAGCAAAAGAGCAAAATCGTTGCTTGTATTGCTACTCATCACGCCTTGATATTTGTGCGCAAATGGCTAATGAACAAGGATTTGATGCTTTCTGCTCCTCCTTACTTTATTCACGCTACCAAAACCATGAGCATATTGTGAATATGGCAAATGAAGCTGCAAACAGGCATAAGATTAACTTTTTCTATGATGATTTCAGAGATGAATGGCAAAAAGGAATAGACTTATCTAAAGAGTTTAACCTCTACCGCCAAAAATACTGTGGTTGTATCTACAGTGAAGCAGAAAGATACTCTAAAAAATTAAATAAGTTACAGCAGATGAATTAAAGTAAAATTAATTATAAAACTAATTGTTTTGACATTAATAAAAAAAATATATTTTTTTTTGAACAATTGCTTGACTATTAATAGCAAGTAGCATAAAAACATTCTTCGCACTGACCGTGCAACTTTCCCCGGTGGCTCAATCGGCAGAGCGGGTGACTGTTAATCACTAGGTTGGCGGTTCAAGTCCGTCCCGGGGAGCCAGTAAGTTCAAGGGTTTAGAGAAAACATCTCTAAACCCTTTTTCTTTTGGGCTACCACCGGGCTACCACGCAAGATATTTGTTCTTGTAGACAGTACTGTAAGATATGTGTTAAAGTATATTTATTCTTTTAGAAGTATTTTAAAGTTTATGATAAAGGGGTAATTATGCAACATTCAGTTAATCCAGCCAAACAAAATGTCCAAATTGCACTTCAAAATAGGGTTTATCACGTAGATTTTTACCAAAGAGAATACGTATGGCCCAGAGAAACCGTAGAAACATTTTTGAATGACATCTTTTTTTCCTTTGAAACTTCTTATACCCTGCTAAAGGATAGTGACTTAACGTCAGAATTGATAAATAAATATAATTGGTATTACATTAATACAATTATTACAAATACAATTGATGGTAAAAATTTTATCGTCGATGGTCAGCAGCGACTTTCTACACTTACATTAATTGCTGTAAAGCTCTTTCATTTAACGAAGAGTGACGGGCAGAAACAAAATCTAAAAGCGTGCATCACAGGTCAAGACGTTTTTAATAAGAATATTTACTATTTAGATAGTGAAAAACGTAAAAGAGCTATGGATTTTATTTTGAATGGAACTGAGTTTACAGGTAAATACGCAAATAAAACTGAAGAAACAATTATTGAAAGGTACAAAGAAATTTCTAAGTATATTGATAACAAGGAAATGAATGACGATAAATTAATGGTTTTTGTTGTATTTTTTTTGCAACGCTTAGTTTTAGTAGAGTTAAATATTTCTCAAGATGATACTCCAATGGTTTTTGAGGTCATCAATGATAGAGGTGTTGCGTTACGCCCATTCGAGATTTTAAAAGGTAAACTCATAGGGATATTAGATAAAAATGACACCTCACGTTATGTATCGTTTTGGGATAACACAATAAATAAATTGACAGGTCTGGAGGATTCGTTTTTTGTTGATTATCTAAAATCAAAATTTGTATTTAAAAGAAATTCATCTTTGGAAATTGATATTAATAATGCTTACCATAGGTATATATTTGAAAATAATGATATTTCAAAGTCTTTAGCGTTTAGAAAATCTGATGATGGGCACATCAAAAATATCAAAAACTTTATTGAGGTTGATTTGACGTATTATGGAAATCTTTATCAAAAAATAAACACCTCAGCGTATGAATACATTAAATATAATAGAATACATAATTTATCAGGACAGTATAATCTTATTTTATCAGCTTGTAATATAAATGATTGTGAGGAGGACGCCAAAATAGAGACAATTTCAAAGGAGTTTGATAGGTTACACATGCTTCTAAGATTGAATCAAGCTTATGACAGCAACTCATTTCAGGAAATTTCATATGGCTTACACGAAAAAATAAAAGATGTACCTTTGGCTGAATATAGACAAGTATTTGATATGTCATTACGTGAAGCCATAAATGATCGACTAGGTTACGAAGTGTCATCTTTACTTAGTAAAAATTCATTTTTAAGGAATGATTATTCAAATATGAATACAAGGATTTTGAGATACTTCTTAGCGCGCATTGAAAAATTTCTTTGTGATAGATTAAATCAGCAAATGCAATATACCGTGGAGGACATTTCAACCAAAACTAGTCATAAAACTGGGTTTCATATTGAGCACATATTAAGTAGAAATGCTACAAATAAAGCTTTTTTTGCCTCAGAAGATGAATTTGAAAATAAAAGGAACTTACTAGGTGGATTATTGTTGTTAAGAGGTAGGGATAATTTAAGTTCAGGAAATGAAGAGTATGCTGACAAATTAAGCACTTATTGTTCTGGCCTTGTGTGGGGACACACTTTAAGTGCCTCTTTTTACCATAATAACAACGCTATGAACGACTTTAATAACGAGTTAAGTGCGTCGCGCATGATATCAATAAACGCTATACAGCAATTTGATGAAAATGCCTTGGATTATCGGAATGATATTCTTTTTGAATTAACTAAAATAATATGGGAAGTTTAAATCTCGTGTTGTTTAGTTTAATGGTTTGAAATTTTAATAATTATTATTTTATAAATGCAATAAGTAGTTTTTTGAGGATATAAATTGTGAGTTTTGCGTTGTGACTAGAGGTATTTGACTTTATGTTTATATAAAATTGCTTTACGGTATTCAAAGATATTTAAAGGCCACTGTTATGAACAAAAAACACCTTACCGAACAAGAAGTCCGTACCCAGTTCATCACCCCTGCCATTCAAAAGGCAGGATGGTCGGTAAAGCAAATCCGTGAGGATTATGCCATTACTGCTGGGCGTATTATTGCTCGTGGT
>CAYJLO010000155.1:0-3375 GCA_964370835.1 uncultured Desulfovibrionaceae bacterium | reverse complement strand
TTCATAAATTGGGTGTCTTTACTTTCAATACTCGTAAGTCGCAGTGAAAAAAGTCCGCTTAAAATTCAATTTTCCCAAATTTTTTTCTCAATCTATCCAAGCAACGCCTCATCTTCCCATGACTCCAGCCCAATTCTCTCTTGGCTTGTTCAGGGCTTATTTCTTTCAGTAACAATGCGAATTGGATTTCTTCTTGACTCAAACAAGAAAATGCCTGCTGCATTTTAAATTCAATCTCCTCTCTCTCCATCCAATCATCATGCTGCGCCTCATGGCGTTCAAGAAAGTCGGATTCCTCTGTGTCAACCTGAACGATGAAAGTTCGCTTTTTGGCTTGATGTTTGCGCAGTATGTCTATCCCCTTTTGTTTGAGCGCGGTGTTGAGATAGGTGCGTAGGGAACGTTTCCCTTCCTTGTAGTGGGACTTCAAGATGAGTCCTTCTTCAATCAATTCAAGGCAGAAATCTTCTTGGTGTTGGTTGCCTTGAGCAAGGATTGCTGCGATGCTCTTGCTGATTTGATTGGCTATGCAGAAAATGGTGGCATCGACATTCTTTTGGGTATATGCGTTCATATACCCTACATCTGAAAACTCAGAGCAAGGCTATTTTTAGCATGTGCCGACTATACCCAAAATCAAGTATAGCTTTGATTGTAAATGTGTATTTTTTAATACGTAAAAATGAAATGTGCTCTGAGCTGAAAATTCAACTCAGAGCACCCTATTTTTAGTTCAGAGCAAAGTGAGATATTGCTACAAGTCAAGTTCCTCTTCTACATCATAGTCTACCCTCTCCTTAAATCTTGAAAGAGAGGCGCGTCTATTAAGTGGGTCACTTTGACTATCAGAAAATTTTATAGTGAACGCACATTGCGCATGCGTATTGTTACCTGTCTCGTTAGGGATGGGGTCTTCGTGTTTGGCGTAACCAAACATATCGCGTAGCAACGTTCTCAAGTCTGAAATTGATTTCATCTTTTCGGGAGAACTAGAATAGAGTCCTCCGCTTTGCGCGAGCTCGCACAAACGTAAGTAACGTGCATCTCGCTTACCGCCTCTTCCTTTGAGTCCTTTAATTTTACTGACAAGCTCTTTTTTGTAGTAGTTTTCCTTTGAGCCTTTTATAGTATATTTCGCTATAAGCTCATCGTCCTTTTGAGTACCTAGCGCATATTTATCCGATGTTTTAATTATCAGAGTTAGGTTCGCCCAAGTCGCTTTAGGTGGGCGAGGCAAGAAGCTTGCTGGGGGAGAAGGTGCAAAGCTGTGCAGATAATCAGTAAATTTTTCCTTATAGATATACGTATATCGTTTAGTATCATCTCTCAACCCGATAAGATCAAGGAGCGAGTGCAGGATAAGATTGGGGTGAAACCTCTGCAATTCTACCATACAAGTACTTGCAAGGTCATTTGGGCTAGCACACAAAACCATAGCTGTGCCACCTTGTGCTCGCTCATTCAGAAAGTGCTCTAAGCACTCTAACTCGCAGGGGAGAATGAGATAAACAGGAATGGGCAAAGGCGTGAGCTCGCAAGCATATTCGTTGAGCCATTGAGGTTTATATCTATTGCTTGGATCAAGTAGCTTTGCTAGCCATGCTGCAAATCTCTCCTCATTAAGGCGACAGGCATTCACGTCAAAATCGCTGATGGGATAGTCTACCCCACCATCAAAATCACAGGCATAGTCAGCATCCTCATCCTCTATAATTTCAAGTGCGTAAGAGCGATTTCTAGGTGAGTAGAGTGTGTAGCTAGCGTCTAGACTCGTTATTTCTATCAGCTTTGATTCAATAGAAAAATCATCATAACCAGCAAGGTGTTCTCGCCAGTTAAAGAATGCCGTTTCACGCCCAAACTCAGTGAGGAAGGCGCAAATGTCAATTTTCGTTGGCGGGCTCATTGTAGTTGATACTTATTCCCTTTTCTTCAAGCCATTCTTCAAAGTGTGGCAGCACTGGATAGGGCAATGACTCGGACGTGATTTCAATGCTGGGCTTCCTATTCTTTTTATTCAAGCTGTACTGCGTGCGCAGCACTACCTTGGTTATTGTTGTTCCTATGGGCAAAAGCTTTTGACCATTTTGAAGAGCTCCGTTGAGACCTACTGTTTTGTTGCTAATTTTATGGGTATTAGTTGTGCTGGCTCTTCCTTTTCCACTACTTAGATGCTCTTCATAATAGACATCAACAAGAGTTACTTTGACATTACCAACTTGGGGTGTACTCATCGCCTTACCCGCACTATCAAGAAGGTCATTGAGCTCTTCTTTGGCTAGCCTGAACTTATCTAGGTCGAACTTTGTCTGACACACCCAATGAAACCCATTTAATTTGAGACATTTCGCAAGCTGTGCCACATACACTTCTTTTTCGACTTTAGGTCTTCGCGAATGCATATGCGTTCTTATATCGTAAGTCCTCGTATCAAAGATGATAGTGTCGCATAAAAGAGGTTGTAACAAAATATCTTCAGCCACAGCATTTTTTTCGGTTTCAGTTTTCGCCTTTTTGCCTCCATGCAGGATTTCGATATACCACTTCCCTTTGAGCTCTTCTATCCGCACCTCGCACATTTGAGTGCCATAGATGGTCTGAATATGAGGTTCAATAAGTTTTTCATAATCATCTTTAAATGAGGAGGGTGGTTGTTCTGGCACTACTGACGCGTCAGGTTTAAATAAGTCTTTCTTATCGACCGTGTAGTAGTGGAAGCCTCGCTTATTGTTTCTACCCGCATTTTGTACGACTTGGCGTATAATATTTTCATTGCTGGCTTTGTGCAAATAGACTCGAACAACATACTCCAATGGGCATAAACCTGCAATATTTCGGACTCCGACACTGGGGCGTTGCTCAAGCTTTTCTACTAGCTCATCTGTTGCGCATTGGCATAAGTCGTGCAAAAGGATAGAGATAGCAAAGTCTGTCTTGTTGGAATTGTCTAACACTCGCTCTAATCCTCTTATAGCATCCATAAACTCCTCTTTATATTGACGATAGTCTTCCAAGAGTTCATTCTCGCTCGATGGGATGATTTCTATATTTGCAGGTAAATCAGCCAGTTGGTCGCTTTCGCGCAAGTTTATACAACCATTAAGGGCAGAAAGCTTGCATCCTAGCATATAAAGCGTTCTTGGATAAAGCCTATTAACTAATTTTCTATCAAACGTAAGTAGTGTAGCCATGGCTCTAACTTTTATCACGAGTGATAAATTTTGTCAAGATGCGAAGAAAAAGCGGACTTTTTTGCCACCGACTTACGAGTGTTGTAAGTAAGCCCCCAAACGACTGGGGCAATTTCAATATGAAAACGAACCCATACACTACGACACAGACGTGCAGCTCTGCTGCGACCGCTCTTCTCAACCT
>CAYJLO010000154.1:0-3504 GCA_964370835.1 uncultured Desulfovibrionaceae bacterium | reverse complement strand
TTTCTTTGTTAGCTTCTACCTTGGAAGGTGAAACCTCTAACGAATTTGAACTGGGTCTTGCCAATCGCAAAGCCTTGTACCGCTCCATGCCCTTTGCTTTCCCCGGCCGCTTTGTGCTGGATAAAAGCGCATTAAGCAAGGTCGATATGGCCAAGCTTACGGGCAATCAATTCCTCGATTTTGAGGAAGAAGAGCGCACCCTCGAATTGAACGTGGGTTCTGTGATTATTGCCACCGGTTGGAAGCCTTATGATATGGCTGCATTATCCAATCTTGGCGGCGGTAGCATCAAGAACTGTGTTTCCAATATGCAATTGGAGCGTTTAGCCTCACCCTTTGGCCCCACCAGTGGTAAGGTTGTTCGTCCTTCCGACGGACGTGTGCCGCAAAAAGTGGCCTTTGTGCAATGTGCCGGCTCTCGCGACCAAAATCATTTAAATTACTGTTCGTATATTTGCTGTATGGCCTCGCTCAAGCAAGCGCAATACTTTGCTGAGCAAAACCCCGATGTGCAAGTTACCATATTCTATATTGATTTGCGCACACCCGGTCGCTACATGAAAGTGCTTGAAAAAGTACAAGCCATGCCCAATGTACATTTTGTGAAGGGTAAAGTGGCCGACGCCGTTGAAGGCGAAAAGGGTAGTGTCATACTCACAGTGGAAGATGCCATACGCGGCGAAAAGCTTACTTTAACCTATGATATGGCCATTTTGGCAACGGGCATGCAACCTTCTTTAGCCAATGAGAAGTTGCCTTTCCCTGTGGCTTTAGATGAAGATGGCTTTATTATGAACGGGGAAGAAGCCGGCATTTTTGCTGCTGGCTGCGCACGTATGCCTTTAGATGTAATGCGTTCGGCACAGTCTGCAACCTCGGCTGCCATGAAGGCAGTGCAAACGGTGAAAGGGAGGTAGACGTACATGGCCACGAAAATAGGTGTTTATTTTGACGTGTGCAATATCGGTGGCGGTATCCATGCCGAAGATCTTGCCGCCGCAGTGAGCAAAAAATGGGGTGCTTTTGCCCCCGTTGTGAAATGCTTCCCTGTGCTTGCCGATGCTGTAAAAGATATTCAAGATGATATCGCCGCCAATGAACTTGACGGTGTGCTCATTTGTGGCACCAGCCCTCGTAATGACACGGCCATCTACGCCTTTGGCGAAGTGATGGTGGAGCGTGTGAACTTGCGTGAGCAATGCGTGCTTGCTTATAAAAACCCCGATGGTACGGTACCCACAGGTTCCGCACCGGAATTGCTTACCCTCATGGCCATGGATTATGTGCACATGGGTGTGGTGAAATTACAAAAAGCAACTCCCCCAGAAGGCGCAGAAAACAAAGGTATTCAGCGCGTACTCGTGGTGGGCGGTGGCTGGACAGGTATAACTGCTGCATTGCAATTGGCCGCTGCCAAGTATGAAGTTATCTTGGTGGAAAAACAAGCCAACCTTGGCGGACATGTGCAAAACATTCCCCAAGCTACGCCACTTACTGCCCCTTGGACTGAGCCTCAAAGCTCCGGCCTTGAGAACAAAATTGTGGAAGTGAAAGCTGAAAAGCTTATTACGGTATATACCTCTTCCTCCATGGGTAAGTTATCCGGTCAGCCCGGTGAATTCACCGCTGTGGTCAGCACTCCCGACGGAGATGTGACCATAGAAGTGGGCGCCGCTGTGCTTGCCACCGGTTGGACTCCGCTGGATGCCAAGAAGTATTTGGCTCCCATGGGCTATGGCGTGTTGCCCAATGTGTATCATGCCGGTGAGTTTGGTAAGCTTTTACGTGAGGGCAAAATTAAGCCCAAGCGTGTGGCTTTTGTGCTGGATACCACCATGGCTGAAGAAGCTGCTAAAGCCTCTTGTGGTTGCGGTGGCGAAGCTTGTGAAGTGCCAGCTGATGCCCCGGCTCCTGCCGAAGCCAAAGCTCCTGAAGCCGCTGAGGGCGAAGAAGCTCCCTTTGTGAAGGAAGACTTGGAAAGCATCAAGCATCTTGGCTATTCCAACTCAGTTTCTTCCATTGCCGCATTGCGCTTAGCCAATGCCGTATGCGATGGCGATGAAGGCTCTCAAGTGTTCATCCTCTATAAGCATATGGTGGTGCAAGGCTTGCTCGAGCGTTATTACAAGCATGCCCAAAATCGTCTTGGCATCATGATGACCAAGGCCGATGTGACCAGCATTGCGCAAGGGCATGGCGAAGCCCTCACCGTATCTTGTAAAAATACTTTGCTTGGCATGGACTTTGATTTGGACGTGGACGCCGTGGTACTGCCCACAGGTATTGTGCCCACCACAGCCAAAGAAGCTGTCATGCAATTTGATTATCGCCAAGGGCCAGACTTCCCAGACTTGGGCTTGTTCGATGGCTTTAGCGATTCTAACTATATCTGCTTCCCTTATGAAACACGCCGTACCGGTGTGTACGCTGCCGGTTGTGTGCGTCAGCCCATGACTATGGACGCTTGCGAAGAAGATGCCTACGGCGCAGCTTTAAAAGCCATTCAGTGTATCGAAGCGGCAGATCATGGTGTAGCGGTGCATCCTCGTTCTGGGGATAGATCCTACCCCATATTCAACTTCGTGCGTTGTACCCAGTGTAAGCGTTGCACTGAGGAATGCCCCTTTGGCGCCCTTGATGACGACGAAAAGGGAACACCAAAGCCCAACCCAGCCCGTTGCCGCCGTTGCGGTACGTGCTTTGGGGCTTGTCCTGAGCGCGTAATTTCCTTCGCCAATTATAATATCGACCAGATCGGTTCCATGATTCGCGAAGTACATGTGCCCAAGGATTTTAAAAACGAAGGACCACGCATACTCATCCTTGCTTGCGAAAATGACGCCTATCCTGCTTTGGACATGGCCGCCATGCGTCGTAAGCCTTGGAGCCCCTATGCACGTATTATCCCCGTGCGCTGCCTTGGTTCGGTCAATGCCATTTGGGTATCCGATGCCATGAGTAAGGGCTATGACGGCGTTATGCTTCTTGGCTGCAAATACGGCGATGACTATCAGTGCCACTTTATTAAGGGTTCTGAAATTTGTAACCGTCGTAAAGAAAACATTGCCGAAACCCTCAATCGCCTTGGCGTTGAGCCCGAGCGTGTGGATCAGCTGGAAGTGGCCATTGACGAATACGATAAGGTGCCCGATCTTATTGACGGATTTGTGTCCCGTATCCTCACCATGGGACCCAACCCCTTCAAGGGCATGTAGGAGAAGTTATGGCACAAATGAAAATACAACCAGATTTAGACTTTGTCCGTGAGCTACAAGAAGCCGGCGGTGATTCACTGAAAAAGTGCTATCAATGCGCCACTTGCTCTGTAGCTTGCCCCGTGGCTCCTGCAAACAGCCCTTATCCACGCAAAGAAATGGTGTGGGCCTCTTGGGGGATGAAAGATAAACTTAAAAAAGATGTGGATTTATGGCTTTGTCATAATTGTGGCAATTGCGCAGATTTGTGCCCTCGCGGCGCAAAGCCTGCCGACCTCATGTCCGCAGC
>CAYJLO010000153.1:0-3530 GCA_964370835.1 uncultured Desulfovibrionaceae bacterium | reverse complement strand
ATAGCGTCATTGCCAAGCTTTCCATTACCTTAGCTGAAGAGCAAGAAGAAGCCGTCCTTATGGCGGCGCAATCCAAAATCATGGTGCTCACCGGTGGCCCGGGAACGGGAAAAACCACCATCATTAAAGCTATTATTCAACTTTTTGCCACCATAAAGGCTAAAATTCTTTTGGCTGCCCCCACAGGCCGCGCCGCTAAGCGCATGGCAGAAGCCACAGAACGCGAAGCTAAAACCATTCACCGTTTATTGGAATATAATCCCGGTGAAGATGGTTTTGCCCGCAATGAAGACAGCCCTCTGGCTTGTAATTTGCTCATTGTGGATGAAGCTTCCATGATGGACACCATGCTCTTTTATCACTTGCTTAAAGCTGCCCCTTTGGGCGCTACCATTGTATTGGTGGGAGATGTGCATCAGCTTCCTTCCGTGGGGCCCGGTAATGTGCTTAAAGATATTATTGCTTCTAAGTCCTTACCCGTGGTGGAGCTGACGGAAATTTTTCGCCAATCGGCACAAAGTGAAATCATCCGCAATGCGCACCTTATTAACCATGGCGAAGTGCCTAGCATAGAATCGCAGAAGGATAAGCTGACGGATTTTTACTTTATTCGCCAAAGTAATCCCGAACAAGCGGCGGCCATGGTGGCAGATTTAGTAAAAAATCATATTCCGCGTCGTTTTGGCCTCAATGCTGTGGAAGATATTCAAGTGCTTACGCCCATGCATAAGGGGGCCGTAGGGGCAGAGAATTTAAATACCATTTTACAAGCTACGCTCATGACCCAAAAGGGTGAGAAAATTCAGCGCGGAGAAAAAACCTTCTATTTGCATGATAAGGTTATGCAAATACGTAATAATTACGATAAAGACGTGTTCAATGGCGACATTGGGCGTATTGTGGTGCTGGATGCGGAAAAAAGACAGCTTACAGTGCGTTTTGATGAACGTAATGTCTTGTATGAATTTGAAGAGCTTGATGAAATTGTTTCTGCCTATGCCATTTCCATTCATAAATCCCAAGGGTCAGAATATCCCGCTGTGGTTATACCGCTTATGATGCAACATTACATGCTCTTACAGCGCAACCTCGTCTATACGGGTATTACACGTGGTAAAAAGCTGGTGGTGTTGGTGGGAGAAAGCAAGGCTTTGCATATGGCGGTGAAGAATAACCGTACTCATAAGCGTTTTACACGTTTATGTGAAAGACTTAGCCCGGAAGAGTAGCCTGTACTTTGTGAGTACGTGAACTATACACTTTCTGTGTTTGTACTTTAGAAAGAAATGCCCAAGCTTTTATAGTATTCAAAAGCTTGGGCATTTTTTATGTTGCCATGTATACTTGTACGAGCGTTTTTAAAGAAATACTTTTTTATGGTGTCACAATGGGGAAGTCACCCGTGAAGGTATCTAATAAAGTCAGTAGTTCCATGAGGCTTTCTTCTTTACCTTCACTTTGTGCTACACATTGCTCTTTTAAAGCTTGCAAAGTGCTTGCGGGATCTTTGCTATATAGCAGAGCCGTGAGCGCCGATTGTGGCAAGGTAAACGTTGCATCGGGATTTTCTTTGAGCTTGGTGCTATAATTCAAAACGGAGTTACCGAGAAATAGGGCATAGGTTTGCGCCTTTTGTTGCGCGTCCTTGGTGGGAGGAATAATAAAGTTAATGACAATGTTTTTACTTTCTGCCTTTTGCGCATTGAGACGCACGCCTAAATAGTCAAAAGTGAGCTCCAACGGAATGTGCTTTACTGTGTCGGCATTGGCCACTGAAGTACCCACGGGCGGAATCCCATTACGTAACTCAAATGCACCTTGTAAATATACATTACGCCACGGGCCGGATTCTGCCTGATAGCCAAGCTGCTCCAATGTATCCGCCAAAAGATGACGCGCTTCAGTGTTTTTAGCATTGGCAAATACCACATGTTTCAGCACTTCAGCCACCCAGCGATATTCTCCTTGGGCAAAGCTTTGCTCTGCTTTTTGTAAAATGGCATCTTCGCCGCCCATGAATTCCACATATTTTACTGCAGCCTCTTGTGGAGGTAGTGTATGTAAATCAGCTGGATTGCCGGAGTACCATCCCATATACCTTTGATAAATGGCGCGGCTGTTGTGCTCTAGAGTGCCATAATATCCACGGTTGGCCCACACCTTGCCCAAAGAATCGGGGAGGGTGAGCATTTCAGATATTTCTTCTGCCAGATAGCCTTTATTTATGAGGTTGACCGATTGGTCATGGAGATATTTATACATATCCCTTTGTTTTTCCAATGCTGAGACAATATTTTTTGTTTCCCACATGGGCCAGTGGTGCGACTGGAAACGTACTTCTGCCTCATGGGCCCAAAGCTCAAGGGCTTCATTAATGTATTTGGACCACACAAGGGCATCGCGCACTTGAGCACCGCGCAAGGTGAGAATATTGTGCATGGTGGCGCAAGAATTTTCTGCCATCCACAAAGCCTTAAATTGCGGAAACCATGTATTCATTTCCGCAGGAGCTTCGGTGCCTGGAGTCATTTGAAAGATCATTTCCACACCATCAAGAACGATACGCTCTCCTGTATGGGTGATTTCTTGTGTAGGAGGAATAAGTCCAGTATTACCACGCGAGGTGGTGATACCAAGGCCACTTCCCACACTACCTTGAGCATTACGTGGTAAAAAAGCACCGTACATATATTGCGCTCTGCGTCCCATGGCAGTGCCAGCTATGACATTTTCAGATACAGCATGTTCAAGGAAGCCCTGCGGTGCCAAGATGGGGATTTTTCCCGACTCCACATCCTTACTGTCCACAACGCCGTGAATGCCGCCGTAATGATCAATGTGCGGATGGCTATAAATGACAGCCACCACGGGGCCTTTGCTCACATGGGTGTGGAGAAGATTTAGCGCCGCTTTGGCTGTTTGTGTGGAAATGAGCGGGTCAATGACAATCCAGCCCGTGTCCCCTTTAATAAAGGTAATGTTAGAGAGGTCATAGCCGCGCACTTGATAAATGCGGTCGGTGACTTTAAAAAGGCCATGCAACATATTAAGTTGAGCTTGTCGCCAAAGGCTAGGATTTACCGTGTCGGGAGCTTTAGTATTTTGTTTGATAAAGGCTTTATAGGATTCCAAATCCCAAGCTAGCTGCCCATCTTTTGTCATGATGGACATGGGGTCATCGGCGGCAATGAAACCGCGAGAAGCGTCTTTAAAATCTTGTGTATCCTGAAAGGGCAGGGTGTCATGCACGTGTTGTTGTGCTTTTTGTGTTATGGCAGTGGCCGTTTTAGGAGGAATGACATCGTGAGCAAAAGAAGAGGGCGTGATGCTGTGCAAAGTGAGCGCAGCAGCCATGACAACAGACACTTTTTTAAGCATAAAGATTCTCCTTACGAGGGGATATTCTTAAGAAATAAGCATAAATGTTCACTAGTCCATACTAAAAAAAATATCTCTTTTGGCTTGACATAGCTAAATAAAATAGACTATGTACTCCGACGCGGAAGGTAATACTTCCCTAATTTCAATGG
>CAYJLO010000152.1:0-3586 GCA_964370835.1 uncultured Desulfovibrionaceae bacterium | reverse complement strand
GCGGGGATGAGCACCAAGGACTACAAGCAACACAAAGGCCTCAAAAAGGAGAACTTGCGCGATAATATGACAAATGTAGAACTGGCTCTTAATATGCTAGCAGAGGCATCCACTACAGAGATTTCACAAAGCAAGCAACCCTGCAGTTTTGCCGAAAGCCAAGAGGTTGCACGCCAAGGTGGCAATGTCGCAAAAGCCGCTCGCCTGCAACTAGAAGAGAGCACGGGCAAGAGTGCAATCTCATCCCTCAATGCCAAAACGCTACAGGTAGAAAAGCCCCAAAAAGACTTAGAAGAAGGCGAGTAGGTGTTTCGATTGCTAAATTATTAAAAATTAAAGGGTTTCATCTTTTGAATGAAACCCTTTTAAATTGTTTTGCAGTACAGAGAATAGGACTGATTGTGTTAATAACCAATGATTTATACTAAAACGTGTAGTAAATCGTGAAGTTTTGAATGTCTCTAATATCTTCATAAATAACCTATACTTAGTATTATACGAACCCACGACATTTTGTCAAGAAAAAATTGATAAATTTAGTAAAAAATCTTTTTTTGTGTCATACAAGAAAAAACTCCTTACCACTGAAATTTTATTTTGACCTAAATTCAGGCAGATGCAAATTTACTTGATGATGTCAAGATAAAAATCAACAATAGCGAAAAAAGTTTCTAAACCGACAAAATTGACACTTTGGAAAAAATCTAATATAAATTTATTGCTGATAATTAGTCGCTTATGAAATTTTCCTGAAAAATCTTGTCAGAAAACCAGAATCATGGGTAAATTTGGGCATGAGAAAATAAAGCAAAATGTTACAAAGAAGATTATATAAAAATGTTCTTCTATAATGTAAAATACTAAAAAGCAAAATTTTACAATCCTTATTATTTTGACAAGTCAGAATTCTGAGGTAAGATGAAAACAGATGCGCACATTGCCTATCTCAAACAAACCAGAAATCAAACACAAACACAAACAAAACATGAATACAAACCAAAACTCCGTCACAGTAATCAAGCCTAACTACTCAATCAGACACATAGAAGATGTGATTGAAAAAGAAAATGGGTATAGTGAGCTTATAACACTAGTAGGGCAAAACCTTGACTTTTACAAGCAACTTGTCATAGATTGTAACAATCACTTTGAAAAAGAAAAGCTTTATCAAAATGATGAGCTACAGAAAAAACCAGTGAATATGACTGAAAAAGAAACTGATATATTCATATCAAATTTGACAGCTAAAATTCAAAAAAGATTTGAAAAATTCTTGACAGTTAAGAACTATTATGATTTTGCAGTAATGAAGGATAATGAGGGAAAAGAATACATACTACATTGTTCTTTTAACTTAAAGCCTATTATTACCATCATTGAATTAGTAATAGATGATATTGAAAATGGCACTACTGAAGCTTTATCCGTGATTGCTGAATATAATGAGGAAGTATAATAATAATACATATACAAATTTTCAAACCAACCAACCAACAAATAGAAACATAATATATATGCAAAACAACACCCCCACAGCCGAACAAGCAATGTTCACAAACCTTAAAAATTATAGTAAAAATGCGATTTTAGCTATAGAGATAGAAATGAAAGCCGAAAAACTCAGGGAAATAATAATTCTATCACATAGAATAGAAAAGTATAATATGAGAGAAGAAGAAGAAGATACTTTAGGGCTTGGAATAGCCGTTCATGATTTTATGAGTCAAATTACTAGATATTTTAAACATAAAACAGAAATGGAAATGCTTATACATGATAATTTATTATCAGCTAAAAATAATCATCCCGATGATGAATCTTTACAAAAACGGATTGATAATGTTGAAAATCTGATAGCATCTAATAAAGATTCAATGTGTCTGATTGAATCAACCATAATGGAATCCATAAAAAATGAACTTGAGGAAGAGGAAGAAGAAGATACTTTAGGGCTTGGAATAGCCGTTCATGATTTTATGAGTCAAATTACTAGATATTTTAAACATAAAACAGAAATGGAAATGCTTATACATGATAATTTATTATCAGCTAAAAATAATCATCCCGATGATGAATCTTTACAAAAACGGATTGATAATGTTGAAAATCTGATAGCATCTAATAAAGATTCAATGTGTCTGATTGAATCAACCATAATGGAATCCATAAAAAATAAACTTGAGGAAGAAGAAGATAATGATGATGATGAAATAGAATAATTAAAAATATTTCATGGATTTTGGGGGAAGCCAGTGGAGAAATCCACTGGCTTCTTTATATGTCTAAATTTAACGTTTATTTAACATTTGTTAAATAAACGCTTCGCAGAATACCCTCTAGAGCGCGTTTGAAATAATTTTTAATACTAATACACCAGAGGGGGGAATAAAGAGCAAATAGGGTGCTTTCTGAGAGAATTTGCTACATGGTAGCCATTTTTTACTAATTTTTAATATTTTTTAAAAAAAGTTTATATTTTTCACTTAGAAAGTGATTCTTTCTCATAAATAAAAGTATGAGAAAGAATCTTATTGAAGATAATAAAGGGAATCCGACATACTGGACAAGTGAAAATTATACGACAAGCGACATACTAGAATCATATGGGTTCGTTTACATAATATCAACACATGATTATAAAAAATACATAGGTAAATGTAGGACTTTTGAATCAGATGGAACATTACATTATAAATACTATAGAGGGTCAGGGCGGGATTTAAAAAGACATTATACAACTAATAATCATGACTACTCACTATACACTTTTGATATACTAGAAGTTGCTAATTCTAAAGAAAAATTGAAAGAATTAGAGCAGCACTATATAATCAAGTACAATGCAAAAAACTCCGATGATTTCTTAAATCTCGCCAATGCGGATGGATTGGATTCTAAAATCTTAAACATTCCAAACATCAAGCTTAAAAATATAGTAGGAAGCTATTCAAGCTCTATTTGCTCAGTAATTAAAAAATACTTTGTTGAAAAACCCGATATTCTCAATCATTTTAAATCAACAAAGTATAATGATATAAAAGAGTTAAAAGCAAGGCAAATATCCGTAAGCTATGATTTAAATGATATAATAAGAGATGAGGCTAAAAGATTAGATGTTAATATAATGAATCTAGTTAGATTGATTTTCGTGCATTATAACCCATAAACCATAATGAATAATATACAATACAATTTTGACCAGATGGAACAAGCCTTGATAAAGTATTTAGAGGAAGAAGAAAGAAAAAATTCCTCTATGAAATCTTTTCAAAGATATAATAATTCTACAAGTCAATCACTTGTTCAAGTTATAGACAATAATAATAATTTTTTTGTAGAGATTGAAAATTTACTATTATCATATGACAATTAAGAAACTTACAATAGGACAAGTAGCAGATAAATATAATGTATCTAATCAAGCGGTTAGGTACATTATGAAGAGTAAAAACATGTCATTAGAAGATGCTGTAAATTATTATGAGGAAAAAGCTAATAAAAATGATGATAATGAAAACAATGAATTAAAAATAAGTAAGTTAGAAGCACAAATAAGCAAATTAAAAATAGAGAGTTCAGAAAAATT
>CAYJLO010000151.1:0-3591 GCA_964370835.1 uncultured Desulfovibrionaceae bacterium | reverse complement strand
GGAAAGCTGCCCGTCTGGCGAAGACGCCCGCTCGGCGAGAGCAAAAGGCAAGGCGTAGCGGGCGCAGGCCTGCTTCGCAGCGTCAGTTTCTAAAAAATCGGCACTTCCTGCATACACGCTGGGCACAGTCTGCATCCCACTCCTCGCCCGAAACTGACGCTCCCCCTCTTCGCGCGCGCAGCGCGACACTTCAAATTCCGTCGCTAACGCGATAGCGTAAAGGGGAGCTTGGTAAAACTATCTTAATAACATATTTTATTCCAATTTATTTTAATAACTGAGTAATTGAATCATGTAATCGTAAAATGCGTTATTTTAATTATTAAATGAAAATATAAATTTTCGATTAGCGCTGAAATAATATGACAATATAATAAGTTTTCACATAAAAATTTACAATAAATTTATTCTATCTTCTTGACAGACGGTACAATATTACTATAATAAATTTTACGATGTAATGTATTATCGCTCATTTCAAAACTTTAATAGCTATACAGTGAAAACCTCACCGCTCTTACTAACAATTCTATTTCTGTAACTACAAATGAAAGCAAATTCTAAAAAATTAGCATTTATAGATGAATCTGGAGCTTTCGGCTGGAAGCTCGAAAAAAGTGGTACTTCAAAGTTTTTTATTGTGAGCGCTCTAATTATAGAAGAAGATAATTTATCAACAATAAATGAAAAATTATCTGAAATACAAATTAAATATTTTAACAAGAATGAAATTAAATCAAATAAAATTGGCAAATCACATGAAAGACGAGCTAAAATCATCGAAGAATTACTAGATTTACCATTTGCTATATTTGCACTAGTCGTCGACAAAAGGAAATTAACGAAAAGGGTAGGCTTAAATTACAAAAAAACGTTTTACAAATTTTGCAACAATCTAGTACATCAAAAACTCAAAGAGGCATTCTCAAAGCTCGTAATTACCTGTGATGAAATAGGTGGGAGCGAATATATGAAAGAGTTCAAATTATATTTTGAACGTAAATCTTTAAAGACTAATCTTTTCGAAAAACCAGAATTTAGATTTGAAAATAGCAAAGAATCTTTAGTTCTTCAAATGGCAGACATAATTGCTGGGACAATAGCTCAAAATATTGAACCGAATGAAGGACAAAAGCCACCAAATTATCTCAAGATGTTATCTGAGAAAATAACACGTCTTGAATTTTACCCAGCCAGCATTACAACATTTCAGTTAAAAGAAGAGGCTTTCAGGTCGGAAGATGATCATAAAATCGCAACATTAAGTTTATATGCTGCTCAAATTTTCCTTGTAAACAATGAAGATACTGAAGATGAAGACACTATACTTCAAATTCTTATTATAAAATATTTAATTACAAAATTTGAATATAACAAATATCATAAATATATACCAACAGCAGAACTGCAAGACGTAGTATTTAATGCCACAGGTGAGCATATTACAATGCAAAGCTTCAGATCAAGAATCATCGCTAAATTAAGAGATAAAAATGTAATAATAACCTGCAGTAAAAAAGGATATAAAATCCCTTCAACTTACAGTGAAATTCTTGATTATATCAATCATGGTGTATCCATAATCCTGCCTATGATTTCACGTTTAAAGGCTTGCCGCAATTACATTCAATTAAGTACTCTGAACAAAATAGATATTATCAAGCACGTAGAGTATCCTGGATTCAAAGACTTATTTCCTGATTACTAATTAATAAATACTGCAACAAAAAAGCACTTTAATTTTATTTTATAATTCAAATACTTGAAATAGAGACATGCGTATATTTCGCGATAAAAAAATCTCTAAACGGAAAGAAATATTAACTACAACTCATCAATCTTTATGCTTCAGCATTTTCTTGAGAGAACAATTTAGTACCTCCATTTTCTAATTTTGAAAATATATTAAAATCTGCAATATGTATTCTAGAATAAACAGATTCTGCGCTTTCGGAATCTTTTTGTGAATGAGCTAAAAATTTATTTTTTAAATTATTACAAAAGGAACGATTTTTTCTTCTTTCGATATCGATGCAAGGAGCATCCATAGCATGAATAATCGTTCTGACATTTTTTCGTGATTCCATTAATCTGATAATTCTTTTCCAATAAGAAGAATCCGTATCGCCAATTGATAAGCCATATAAATAGAATAAGTCAGTCTGCTCAAATATACTCAACAATTTTTGGTATGTTCCGTTTTCACAAGCATCTATAGCGTCTTTCTTTACAATATTCCCCCTATCTTCAACATTATCAAAATTAAATAATTTCGAATTTTTAATCTGAGCAGTATTATCTAACCCAAAAATCATATCTTTCGACATTGTTCCGTGAATATGTAAAGGATATGCAAATATTGGAGCAATCTTAGTTGAGTGATGTTTAAATTGAAATAATCGTTCTTTAAAATGTTTAGATAATAATAGATAATCAGCAAATTGCGTATAATTAAAAATAACAAATTGAAAAAAATACCCATGATTTGCGGTAGGGTTATATTCACTACTTAATAATGTATTTTTCACTTGGAATCTGAAATCTTTAGTATAGTCATTAATTGCAATTGCAAAATCATTAGCTAATTTACCAATATTTTTTTGAAATATCTCAGAAGGCAAATTCTGTAAATATCGACGTAAAGCATTTTCAAAATCCTCAAGGCATAGTAAAAAATTCTCTCTAGCTTCTTCACCTTCAAACTCACGGCTGTATTCACCCATTGCCAATTCGGCATCACTCCATATACTATTTACACCTTCGCAATCTTTCTTTATAATTGTTTTAAATTGTTGAATTATTTGATTATCTGATTCTATATTAACATACTCATTTAAAAAATCACAATAGGATGTTTTAAATCCTAAATTTAAATCAAATCCATTGCCTAATAAAAATGTTACATTCATATGACTAATAAGTATTTAAATCCAATTATAATTTTTTTTCATTGCCGATATAATTCTAAATTGCTCTGCTTGATAAAACATGCGGTCATTTTGTGTGATGTGAGCGGCTTTGGTTTCTAAAACGCATATGGCTTTGCCGTCCAAGAAGAGTACGTAGCCCTTCTCATGCATCCCTTGTAGTATTCCTCCACAAACTGCTACTATCGATTGACAAGGTTTAAACTTTGCACAAGAGACAAGCGACCTGCCTGCTTCTCGGAGCATGCGGCCTACGTTCACTTTTGCTTTTTCTTCAGGTAACATTTCGGTGTATTGAGACTATTCTAAGCAATGAGTGGTTGAATGTCAAGTAGACAAGCAGCCTAGAATATTGATCGGTCGGAAATGATGGAACACAAGAAGCCTGTATCAGATCACAAAACTATAAATATTACAACCTTATACAAAATGCAGTAAAAAAGTGTTTTCTATATTACTATTTGTTACATTGTGCTACACAGACGAGATTCTATTATTCAGGCGTATACAGTTTAAATTTAACAAAATGCCTGTTGACCTGCTGATTCCGATGTGATACGATAAATGAACTTCAGCATCATAGATATAGTTATTCTCATGTAGCTGAACTTTAACATTAGACCTATAAACTTATGGATATTAACGAATTTACAACAAGATTATA
>CAYJLO010000150.1:0-3599 GCA_964370835.1 uncultured Desulfovibrionaceae bacterium | reverse complement strand
CAGCACTATCCTCGATGACAGGAATATTGTACTTTTGACCAAGGTCTAATAAAGCTTTCATATCACATAAATTACCATACACGTGTACCGCCATGATAGCCTTGGTGCGCGGTGTGATAGCTGCCTCAACTTGTCTTGGGTCTATGCACCATGACTGTTCAAGCACATCTACTAATATTGGTTTTGCACCTAAATATGTGATGGGAGCCATACTAGCTGTCCACGTAATTTCAGGTAAAATAACTTCATCATTACGGCCAACGCCTAAGGCAGCCAGCCCCATATGCAAAGCCCCAGTACAGCTAGAAGTGGCTATAGCGTGTTTTACGCCTAGATGCTGAGCAAATATTTGTTCAAACTTGGAGATATAGGTATAACATTGCTCTCCCCAGCCATTACAAATGGCATCATTAACAAAAGAAATTTCTTCTTCGCCTATGGAGGGCTTTGTATAGAATATTTTTGAAAACGCCATATTGCTTTTCTCCTAAGTCCATGAACGTACTCAACGCCGCCAAATAAGGCCTTCAACACACATAATTTTATTTACTTTCCACACATAAATTGCTATAGTTTTGTACATGAAAAAGACACTTTCAACAACGGAAATTTCATGGCATGGCTTACATTTCTTAGATCAGAACGTAAAAGCCTTTCATTACAAAAACGAACAGTATAAAGCCATAAGACCCACTGCGAGTCCTCTCTTTTTCAATACTAGTTTTGATATTTTTTTGAAAACATTATCAGACGAAGGCTTCATTCCCACAACAACTATTTCTGATATTCATGTAGAAAACTTCGTAAAGGTATATCATCAACACTCCGAATACTTTAAAATACATCTTTGGCATTCGTGTCCACTTACCATAAAAGACGCAGCTCTACTTTTTATTAGATTCAACCGTTGGCTTTATAAAAGAGACTTAGTTCTTACCGACGGCCATGCTTACAATATTGTTATACATAAGTTCGACGCCCCATTTTGGTGTGATATAGGTTCCATAGCACCACTTACAAAAACAAATCAGCTTGTTGCCATTGATGAATTTATTCGCTTTCTAGTGTACCCATTACTTCTCAGAAAAAAACACTATTCTCTGGGAAAGATGATGCGATTTAGCTTACGTGAAGGCATCAATCACCCCATGGCGCAAGGCCTGCAACTTCTTGACACTTCATTGACGATACCTACAAATCGACTAGATGCGCTACAAATATTAGAAGATTTTGTGTCGAGTATTGAATTCCCCTGGGAAACAAGCCTTTGGTCTGATTACGCCAAAGACCTTCCTTGTGACACCGACAACCCTACCATTACACAAGGAGCTCACAACCGCACCAGCATGATTATGCGCTTTGTAAAAATTTTTGCCCCTAAAACTGTTGTAGATTTAGGAGCAAATGCTGGTGTATTTTCAAGACTGATCACCAATTATGGCGCGCAAGTTCTAGCTATAGAGCCTGACGAAAGCGCTGTAAGTCGTGGCCATATGCACTTGCAAGAACATGGGGCAAAAAGCGCAAAAGCCCCCATAAAATTTTCCGTGGGCGATGTAACTGCAGAACATGAGCAAGGCGACTTAGCCTTAGCTTTAGCCTTAACGCATCATCTCTTTTTAACAAACCATTACCCATGGCAAAGTATAGCTAAGCTTTTAGCAAATCATACCAATAAAAATCTTATTACAGAGTTCATGCCTTATGGATTGCACACGAAAAGCGTGCAACCTCACTTACCGGCACATTATACTATAGAGCACTTTGTTAAAGAACTTTATGTGTATTTTACCAATGTAGAAATCGTTGAATACCCTTACCCAGACAACATATCTCCACGCATACTGCTTATTTGTAGCGGGAAAAAGCACGTAGCTTAAAACCTACATGCTCTTACGCATGTCTGATCTACATATTTTCTGGCACAAGGGTATCGATGGTTTCCATTAAGGCAAAAATATTCTGTAACTCTTCCATATCGCTATCTGTAAATTTGTGCTTTACATGGTCTAAAGTACTTTTACAGTCATAGTCCAGGGCCATAAATACACGAAGATATTTTTCTACAAGATTCTCTTGGGATATTTTACCGGCGTTAAGCGCAGAAAACATATCTTCCATATACCCAAAAGTACGTACTTTTTCTTGCGGTGTAGCGTACATATTAATGCGATAAAGAATAAAGCGTATAATGAGCGCAGCATGATATTTTTGCAAAGCCAGTTCCACATTCTCACTACCATAGCCATATTTTTTTAAAACATTTTTTAACACCACAGCCACAAAGGTGGCATCTTCTACGCTTTGAAATGTATCTATAGCCTTATACCATTCATTGGCGTAGGCGGCCGGCTTTCTTTTATTTTGCACAACTCCTGCCAATCCTTCAAATTGCTTTGTTTTTCCCGTAAAAAAGCATAAAAATGCATGCACATGTTCATGATAAAATATATTGGGGATTTTACCTTGTATACGCTTTAATGTATCAAAGTAAACACGTATTAAATCTGTGGATTGAACATTATAATACGGAGGCTGATATGAAAGCCCTTGCCCTTCTAAACGTGCAAAAACATCTTCTAACTCACCATTACCGGTAAGAAGTTCTGAACAATGATATAAACTTAAATTACCATTGAGCCATATGCTAGAAGCAGATGAATATTCTTCATTATTACGTAAAAATTCTAAAGCATTGTGTAAAGCGGTATTACTTTGATGCCTTCTATCTGCACGAAACACACAATATTTCGTTTTTATCTGCTCCAAAACCATAAAAACACGCTCATTATATGACATGTCAGGCAGATGAAAATAATGAATATTTCCAAGTTTATTATACGAATCTGGCACCACGTACTCTTGCTTAGCATCGTGAATAATATATATTTTTATACCCGTAGGTGCGTGATACTGTAAAATAGTATCAAGCATATAATTATTATCCTTCATAGGTATAATCATTGACAAATCATTAAACATAGAGACCCCTTATAGAACCTAACCGCAAAAGAAACACCAAATATAACCTATAAACAAATGCCAAAAGACACCACAATCCAGATTTTCTTTTCCGTTTGCGTAAAAAATATTTTTTCAAAATACATGAAGATGTGCATAAAGTCTAGAATAGCAGTATAATAAATATCTATCCTATCGCCACCTACTGCATGCAAAATCCTCTTCCAGGACGCCTTGCAAAAGCAATTCCTTACCCCCCCCGATTAAGCAGCTTAGCAGACCCTAAAAAGGCAAAGCCTACTGCATCAAAGATAAAAATCAAATCTCTTATGCATGCCTACAACATTTCACACCGTAACTTTTAGCTTCCGTGCTTCTCATTCCTTTTGAGCGCTCTGGCAAAAATGGAGCCTTTCAGCAGACTGTTGTGGTAAATCCTAAGTACGATACAACCATACAAATAGGTATCCTTTTTTTTACAACATCCACAGCAGAACACTTGACAATGAAAGCACTCACTGTTACCTTTCCTTCACGCGATACTAGCGTGTGAATGTACTTATCCCAAAGGAACATTCCTTGTATTACTTACTACACTCTCCTCTGTTGTAGTATGTGGGCTTCCAAGAACTTACTCT
>CAYJLO010000149.1:0-3704 GCA_964370835.1 uncultured Desulfovibrionaceae bacterium | reverse complement strand
TGCCTCGCCGTGCCTGTGTCCATCATTGGTACCTTTGCCGGCATGTACGCCCTTGGGTACACCATTAACACGCTCACCCTTTTTGGTATGGTGCTTGCCATCGGTATTGTGGTGGACGATGCCATCGTGGTACTGGAAAACGTGGAGCGCATCATGCGCACCGAGCATAAAAATGCCAAAGACGCCACCAACAAGGCCATGCAGGAAGTTACCGGCCCTGTTATCGCCATTGTGCTGGTACTATGCGCGGTGTTCGTACCTGTATCCTTCATGGGCGGTCTTGCCGGCGAAATGTATAAGCAATTCGCCATCACCATTTCCATATCCGTTATTTTGTCGGGTATTGTGGCTTTGACCTTAACGCCTGCCCTATGCGGTCTTTTGCTCAAGCCCCATGCGCCCGGTCATAAAGAACCCTTTGTGTTCAAATGGTTTAACAATTGGTTTGCCAATGTGACCCACCGTTATGTGCGCATTGTGCGTTTGATTAAAAATATGGGCCTCATGTCCATGTTGCTCTTTGTGCTCATGCTCGTTGCCATGGGCTGGCTCTTTAAAGCCGTGCCCACCTCCTTGGTGCCCAGTGAAGACCAAGGCTACATCCTCGGCATGGCCATTTCTGTGGACGGTTTGGCTCTTTCTAAGACCCATAAAACCATGAACGAAATTGAAAAGCAATTCATGGCTAATCCAGCTGTGGAAGATGTGGTTTCCATTACAGGTATGGACTTAACTTCTTTTGGTGCTAAAACTAACTACGGTACTTTCTTTACCATTTTGAAAAATTGGAAAGATAGACAAGATCCCAGCATGAGTGCTTCCGCTTTAACAAAGCAAGCTTTTATGATGGGTATGCATATGCCGCAATCCTTGGTCATTGCTTTTGAGCCTCCGCCAATTTCCGGTATGAGTACCACCGGTGGTTTTGATGGCTTTGTGCAAAGCCGCGGCACCGGCTCTTTAGAAGACTTACAAATGTGGACCACCAAGCTCGCCACTGCTGTGCAAGCTCGTCCGGAAGTGGGGTCCATTCAAAACCTCTTCTCCACGTCTTCGCCGCAATACTATGCTAACCTTGATAGAGAGCGTGCTTTAGCTCAAGGCGTGAGTATCTCTTCTGTCTATTCTGTACTGCAAGGCACCTTCGGCACCACCTATGTAAACGACTTTAACTATATAGGCCGTACCTTCCAAGTGCTCATGCAGGCCGACCAAGACTACCGCATGTTGCCGGAAACCCTGGCTGACATGAGCGTGCGTAACAATAAAGGTGAAATGATTCCCCTAAATACACTCATCACCATGGAACGCCGCGTGGCGCCTCAGGTGGTAGAACGCTATAACGGTGTCCCCGCCGCCCACATCATCGGTTCCCCTGCCCCCGGTTACTCCACCGGTCAGGTGCTTGCCGCCGTGGAAGAAGAAGCGGCTAAAATATTGCCTCCGGATTATGCTCTTGGTTGGGCCGGCTCTGCCTTACAAGAAAAGATGGCCTCTTCCGATACGGTCACCATCTTTATCTTGGCCCTCATCATGGTATTCCTCATCTTGGCGGCGCAATACGAAAGTTGGTCTTTACCCATAGCCGTACTCACCGCCGTGCCCTTTGGAGTGTTCGGTGCCATTGCCGCCACATGGATGCGTGATTTATCCAATGACGTATACTTCCAGGTGGCCTTGGTTACTCTGGTGGGGCTTGCGGCCAAAAACGCCATTCTCATTGTGGAATTTGCCGCAGAAGCTTGGCGCGCAGGTAAAAGCCTGGACGTGGCGGCCATGCATGCCTCCCGTTTGCGCTTTAGACCCATCATCATGACCTCCTTGGCCTTCATCATGGGTTGCGTACCGCTGGCCATCAGCACCGGCGCCGGCGCCAACAGCCGTCACGCCATTGGTACCGCCGTTATTGGTGGTATGTTGGCAGCAACATTCATCGCCACCCTTTTTGTGCCTTTCTTTTTCAAGACAATTATGCAATTCTCCTTATGGACTCAGGGAAAAAAAGACCCCCACGCCATGAACGGTGAACAATTTAAACTCCCTCTGCGGGAACGTGAGGAAGATATCTAATGTCCCTACTAAAACGCGTTTCTCAGGGCGCAGCGGCCATGCTTTGTGCTTCCACCTTGGCAGCCTGCTCCTTTGCGCCCGATTACGAACAGCCAGAAATGGTCATGCCCGAGGCTTGGATGAATGTGGAGCTGAAAAGCCCCGCTTTGGAGGCCAATTGGTGGAATCGCTTTGAAGACCCTGCCTTAACTAAGCTCATTGAAGAAGCCCTGAAAAATAATCAGGATCTTGATGAGTCCTTGGCTAAAGTGGACAGCGCGGCCTCAAAAATTGGTCAAGCCCGTGCGGCGCTTTTCCCTGCCATAAATGGCACAGGAAGCACTGCGCGTACTTCGCAATCCATCGATGCCACCAATCTAGATCAGTCTAGTTTTGAACAAGGTCTTGCCAAGCGCGCCACCTCTTCCACACAAATTGGCTTTGGAGCCTCTTGGGAATTGGATTTATGGGGCAAATATCGCAATTCCTACACAGGCCTTAGCGATGTGCTCCTCAGCACCAAGGTGGGCTATGATGCTTTGCGCTTATCCGTTGCCGGACAAGTGGCTCAAGGCTACTTCACCCTCCTTGCCTTTGACATGCAGCTTTCCACCGCCAAGCGCACCTTTGAATCTCGTAAAAAAGCTCTGAAAATTTACGAGCAACGTTTCAAGCAAGGCGAAACCACCGAGCTTGATTGGCTTCGCGCCGAAAGCGAAATGGAGCTCTCACGCGCTTCCATGCTCAATACCATTGTGGAGCGTGACGCCGCAGAAGCCGCCTTGGCTGTGCTCATAGGTCGCTCTCCCAAAGAAATTCTGTATGGAGACATCGGTCGAGGGTTTAATATTGAAAAAATGCCTTCGCCCCCTGTGCCACCTGCAGGCTTGCCTTCTGACTTACTTTTACGCCGTCCTGACATTCGCGCGGCTGAATATATGGTCATGGCCTACAACGCCAACATAGGCGTGGCCATTGCCGACATGTTCCCCTCCATTAGCCTCACAGGAAATCTTGGGAGCATGAGTTCAGATATTGGTCGCCTCTTCACCGGCCCTGCAGGTTTATGGTCCTATGGGGCCAATGTGGCCATGCCCATTTTGGACTTCGGTCGCCGTTGGTATGCCATTGAAGATGCCGAAGCCCTAAAACGCCAATCCATTGCCATGTATCGCAAAACCGTACAAGTGGCTTTTCAAGATGTGCGCACGGCCTTCTCCTCGCAACGCGAAGCAGATGGCATAGTAAAAAGCGTACAAAAGCAAGTGGACAACAACCGTCGTGCTTTGGAATTGGCTCGTTTGCAATATGATAATGGCTATGCCGACTATTTAACCGTGCTTGATGCGGAGCGTCAGCTCTTCTCGGCTGAGCTGTCCCTAGCCTCTGCCATGAGTCATCGCCTCAACTCCGTGGTGCGCGTATGTCTTGCCCTTGGTGGCGGTTGGTCAGACACCACGCCCCTCATGGGTACCAAGGCTCAAGCAGAATAATACATAGATTGTGTGAATAGAAAAAGGATGGGTAAGGTTAGCTTACGCATCCTTTTTTTGTTTGGTTTAGTTGGGGTTTGGTTGGGTTATTTTATTTTTATGAGGGGGAGAGGGGAAACCTTTTTAGGAAAAAAGATTCTCCCCTCTCCCCCTCAAACTCCC
>CAYJLO010000148.1:2769-3710 GCA_964370835.1 uncultured Desulfovibrionaceae bacterium | reverse complement strand
GCCCCACCAAGCACGCTTGTTCTCCAAGGCCATGCAAATACTCTTGCACCTCTTGTACCTGTGCTTCAGGTACAGCAAGCAACAAACCTCCGGAGGTTTGTGTATCAAAAACCACGCTTTCTCTATTTTGTTCGATATTTCCAGAAACACAGGTGAACGTCTGCCAATATTTTCTATTCACGTGGCTACCGGCTGGAATAAGGCCATTATTGGCATACTCAAGCACATTATCCATGATGGGCAATGCTTGTGTATCCAGCACAACTTGCACCTTGGATGCTCTAGCCATTTCGATACCGTGTCCGCCAAGGCCAAAACCTGTAATATCCGTGGCGGCTTTAAGATTAAAAGAGCTTATGGCGCTGGCGGCATGTCTATTCAAATGTGAGCACCACTTGGCAATTTGGGCTTCGCTCTTTTCATAGTCATCCCAGCGAGCCTTCACACCTGTGGACAAAATTCCGGTACCAAGGGGTTTGGTCAGCAACAGTCTATCCCCCACGCGTAAACCGTCATTGGTGGCTTTTTTTGCAGGGTCTATAATACCTGTCACAGACATACCGTACTTTATTTCGCTATCTTCCACCGTATGGCCGCCCACAAGCACAGCACCAGCCTCTGTCAAGGCATCTAGGCCGCCTTTCAAAATGGCCGCCACGCTTTCTTCGCCCATGAGGCCATGGCAAGCCGTGGGGAAAAACAGCATATTCATGGCGCACCACGGAGTGCCGCCCATGGCGTATACGTCTGACAATGCGTTGGCCGCGGCAATGCGTCCAAAGGTATAGGCGTCATTGACAATGGGGGCTAGGATGTCCACCGTTTGTACAATGGCCATGCCACCGGGTATGGATACCAAGGCCGCATCTTCATTGTGTGCCCTACCAGCAATGACGCGTTCTTCCAATTGTGGAGATGCCACCGACGAAGCACGCACAGAA
>CAYJLO010000148.1:0-2671 GCA_964370835.1 uncultured Desulfovibrionaceae bacterium | reverse complement strand
CTTTCCCCTCCCCCTCACCCCCACCCCTTTTCCAAAAACTTTTTATGGCGATGAATAGTCGTCGCTCAATGGAAATGGTGGCGCAATGTAGGACGCCTCGTTGCGGCGCGAGTATAGAGGAATTTTGCAGGAAAGTAAAAGGTAGGGTGAGGTCGTGTAATGGTAAAGGAGTGGCAGTTTTTACGGATGGAAGATATAGGCTGATACTTGATTGGAGGCCGACCCAAAGGGTGCACAAAGTGCGTTTATGTTAGGTGAGTTCGCGAACCTTACATAAATCGAGAGCAACGCAAAAAAAGATTCTGACGCCGTAGACGCTGCTTTTTCAACAGCCTGCCCATGTTCAACAGTCTGTTAGTATATGCCGCGCAATACCCTCCGCATGAAGCCTCGTCGTATCAAATACAGGCAAGGTCACATCCTTCTGATTCACCAGCATACAAATTTCAGTGCAACCCAAAATCACGCCTTCTGCGCCTCTTTGTTGCAAACTGTGTATAATGTCCACATAGGCCTGCTTTGAGCTTTCACGTACTTGACCAAGGCATAGTTCTTGATAGATTACATCATTGACCATTTGCACACCATGAGCGTCAGGAATGAGCACTTCTATACCCATATCAACAAGGCGTTGTTTATAAAAATCCTGCTCCATGGTGTACTTTGTGCCAAGCAGGGCAATTTTTGAGAGTCCCTGTTTCTTAATATGCTGCCCTGTCATGTCAGCAATGTGCAAAATGGGTACACGTACCTGTGTTTGCATGTGAGGCACAACCTTGTGCATGGTATTGGTACAAATGGCCAAAGCCTCTGCCCCTGCTCCTTGCAAGCGCAAAGCAATATCTGTGAGAATTTCATTACAACCTTGCCAATCACCGCAGGCTTGCAGTTTTTCTATTTCGGCAAAATCTACAGAGTAAAGTAATATTTTTGCTGAATGCAAACCGCCCAACTCTCGCTTCACCGCTTCATTGATGAGGGTATAGTAAAGGGAAGTGCTTTCCCAGCTCATGCCGCCAATAAGACCCATGGTTTTCATTTTCATACCTCACAAAACTATCCCGTTTTAGCGTAAGAATGGAGAAAGACAAGGAAGAGATTTTTTTTGGAGGGGCATGGGGTCTTTCCCCCATAACCCGACAAAAAAAGCTCTCTGACGCAATATTTCGCCATTATCACGCTAAAACAAAAAAGGGAGAAGGTATGACTACCCTCTCCCTCAATAATCGCTATTCGCTAAGCTTTGGCTTATTCAGCTTCTGCTTTTGGCTAGCGCGTACTCTTAAGAATTAGCTTCAGTATCCACAACAGCTTCAGCTGCTGCAGTTTCTTCCACTGCTTCTGCACTCACTTGACCACGAGTTAACTCGATAATAGCCATGGGAGCATTGTCGCCACGACGTGGGGCGGCAAGTTTAAGTACACGAGTATAACCACCAGGAACACCTACGAAAGCTGGTCCGATTTCGTCAAACAAACGCTTAACGAGTTGGTGGTTGCCAAGTACACGGTACGCCTGACGACGAGCGTGTAAATCATTGCGCAGAGCCAAAGTAATCAGAGGTTCCACCACGCGGCGCATTTCCTTGGCCTTGATTTCGGTTGTACGAATCTTGCCGTGGGTGAGCAGCGCCTTAGCCAAGTTACGGAACAAGGCCTTGCGGTGGGAGGGGGTGCGCGAAAGCTTTTTGCCTGAGTTGCTATGCCTCATTTTGCTGCTTCCTCTTCCATTCTTGATATTTCTTGTCAAAATTGTCAATCTTCATGCCGAAATCAAGATTCATGTCCAAAAGAACACCCTTAATTTCGTCTAAAGATTTACGCCCAAAGTTCTTTGTCTTAAGCATATCATTTTCTGTGCGTTGCACCAATTCACCCACGATGGCAATGTTTGCCGAGCGCAAGCAGTTGGTAGCGCGTACAGAAAGCTCAAGTTCATCAATTCCCTTGTAGAGATTTTCGTTCAAATCTAAATCGCTAGAAGAGTCATTGTCATTGCCACCAGAGATTTTTTCATCAAAATTGATGAACACAGAAATCTGATCTTTAATAATCTTGGCGCTATACGCAATGGAATCTTCCGGAGTTACAGATCCGTCGGTCCAAATCTCAAGGATAAGCTTGTCAAAGTTGGTCATCTGACCTACACGAGCTTGCTCCACAGCATACGCAACTTTGCGAATGGGGGAGAAAGACGCATCCAGACGAATGAGGCCAATTTCTTCAAACAAGTCTTCATGTGTATCCGCTGGCACATAGCCCTTACCCATGCGAACTTCAAGTTCCATCTGGAACTCAACGTCCTCGGTAAGTGTAGCAATGTGCTGTTCTGGATTAAGCACAGTAATATGTTGGTTACCAACAATGTCAGCAGCTGTTACAGCACCTTTCTTGTTTACAGAAAGGGTCAAACGCTGTGGCTCTTCAGTGTTCATGAGCAGACGTACTTGCTTTAAGTTAAGCACAACGTCGGTCATGTCTTCAGCCACACCGTGCTGGGTTGTAAACTCATGCTGAACACCAGTAACCTTCACGGCCACAATGGCAGCACCTTGCAGGGAGGAGAGCAACACACGACGCATGGCATTACCGATGGTATTACCATAACCGCGTTCAAGTGGCTCGCACACGAACTTGCCATACATGGTACTAGATGGATCACTTTCACGAC
>CAYJLO010000147.1:0-3825 GCA_964370835.1 uncultured Desulfovibrionaceae bacterium | reverse complement strand
CAACATGAGTGCTTTGAATGCTATATTCCATTGGACGGACGCAGTGTGTCTGTTTCTGTTGATGTGATGGTTGAACCTACATGGGAATTTGATATGGACGGGCGCAAGATGTCTGTCACTGTTGAGGTGATGGAGGATGAACCTAAATGGAAATCTGATATGGATATTGCAGTAGCCTTTTGCAAAGAACTGTTTGACACTCTGCCAAAAGTAAAAGAATATGCAGCAGATAATCTACTTGACCTTGCAAATACTTGGTGTCAGGACGATATGGAAATCACAAGAGATGTTTTTATCAGTAGACTGCAGCTTACAACTATTGCTTTCTGCGATGGTGAAGAATATACACTATATTTCAATAATGAAGAAATGTTTGCCGACCACGCAGTTGCCATAGATGGCAATGTGAATAGTGGGTTTAAAAGAGCTGATATTAGGTAGGAAAGTATGACAAGATTTGAAGAACTGGTTGCAGGGAGTCAAAGCAAAATATTAGAACTGTTAAAGAATAAAGAAAGTCTACCCGATTATATGTTAGAGGGGCAATTAAACCTAATTTTAAAAGAATTAGATCAGATGGCACTCGTGAAGGATGCGAGTGTATTCTATCCATATTACCCAAAAGGTATTGCCGATAGTTGGGATTTTAATGATAAATTAGCAGCAGAATTGCTTGAAGTGTTAGATGTGTATAGAAGATTGAGGAAGTAAGTTAGGGGTGTAAGTATGAAGTATATCAAAATAGATTTTGATGAAATTATAGAGTATATTGAACTTGATGATGAGGGCTATGCTACCAGACAAATTGGTATAGATGGTGATGATATTAGGCTATCATGCAGACAAGACTATTTAGCAGAGGGTATTGTAGACACCGAAGAATACTGTGTTTTTATTACTGCCGAAGATTTCAATGAAAAGTGGAACTATTATTTATCCCTTTTTGGTATTGATATAAAGGCAATAAAAGAGAAATATCCAATCGGAGCTGTTATAAATGGCATAGAGGGTAGGTATTATCCACAAGGAACGATAATAGACATAAACGGAAATTTTCTTGCTTGTGACAGCAATAAAGACCTTTCGCTTCATAGCCCATATAATGGTATTGTTACTGGGTATGATGAAGTAAATTGCTGGCTGTTGGTTGAGCAATTAGAAATATGATTAATAAAATAAGAAAGAAGGATGAATTTATGGGTGCTTGGAATTATGGAGTTTTTGATGATGATACTGCGTATGACGCATTAGATGATTTGAAAGCAGCAGAAGATATAGTGAAAAATATGGAGGAATACTTTGATATAGTGATAGAGTCTGAGTATGTTGAATACGATGATGCACACTATGCCTTGGTATCAGCTACAATTATTGATAGTATTTTAAATAAAACAGAACATAGATGTGATGATGAGGAATACTCACAATGGATACAGACATGGACTAACTTGGATGTTTCTTCACTAAAATCAAAAGCTATAAAAGCCATAAATGCAATTTTATCGGAAAATTCTGAGCTAAAAGAGCTGTGGGAGGAAAATGATAGTCTTTATGAATCTTGGAAAGAAGAAAAACTTCTTATTCAAAAAAGACTATTATAAGTAAAGTGAGTTATCTACAAAAAAGGAGAACAGCAATGAAAACAGCATGGGAGAATCAAAAATGTCCGTTTTAAGTTTTTTAGTTAAGGTGAATTTTTTTGAAAGTAAAAGAAAAACACTACCTTTATTACAAAAAGGCTATCGCCCACATCTTAAAATTAGTGGAGATGATGAATATTTAGGTGTTGTTTTTGTAGATTCAGATGATTTTATTTATGACAAAGAAATATTAGCTGTTATCACGACCATATATGAGGGTGTTGGTTATCACAAATTAAAAGTCGGTGAAAAGTTTGAGATTTTAGAGGGTGCTAATATTGTGGGGGCAGGTGAAGTGTTGGAGGAAAGCAATGGAACTCATATACAAAGATATTAACAAAGGTAAACATAGCTATAAATTCTATTTTTGCAATAAATTAAACTGGGCAGATGATTATGTGAATAAAGAGCCTATTGAAATTTATTTTGATGATTTTAATGAGTTTATATTGCCCCATATAAAAAGTTTTTTCAAAAGAGGTATTGCAAACTCTATCTATAATGAGGTGCAAGAATTTTTTGATATCAGTGGTGCTAACTTTATTGGCAAAGAAGATTTTAGTGAATTTTTATTACAATTAAAAGAAGGCTGTCCTGAGAGTAGTAAACAAAAGTTTTATGATGATTTTTGCAATATTTGCGAAGAAAAATTGCTTTACAGTGATTTGATTGTGATAGAGGGAAATATATGAACCCATACGATAAAAGCGGACAAAAGCCTTGGAGCAAACTACAAAAAGAATTATATCTAATTATAGACAAAAACTTGAATCTGCAAATACACTGCACAGCTTATCGCATGAAAAATATGTGGGACACAGGCAGAGAGATGGCGAGATATTTCATCACACTGGATAAAGAGATAATTTTTGATTATCCTAAAGACTTTTTAGATAAGCCTTTGTCTAAAAACTGCAACTTTTCTACCTCAGATAACCATACAGTAAAAGTATTATATCCATACTACACAGAGATGAGTGAAATTAGTAAATTTTTCAGAGAGTACATCGACACACCAAAGAGCGAACTGCTCACTGCCCCATTTACAAATGATGAATGGGGACTCGCCGATATTTTAAGGGCAAGTGACAGACGAATAGGTAAGAATAGACTTGCCGAGCTTTATGATAAAACAGAGAGTAAAGCGCAAAGAAGATAATTCGAAAAAGATTGGAGAATGAATATGGCACGATACGAAGTTGGTAGTATATATAAAATTGAAACAGCGAAAAACACCTATTACATCAGACTATACGAAGGACATGATCATGCTGTGTATGCTCCGATAACTTCTGAGCCTACATTAGAAACTTTTGAAAACACCCCCTATATTATGTATTTCAGTTGCAATAGCTTCCCTATTAAAAGAGATATTTGGAAAAAGATTATATCGTGTAAAAAAACAGATTTTAAATTACCTATAACCCTTGCTCGTTTTGCAAACTTTTTAATGGTAGATTGTTTTGAACAAAAGCAATTAGGTGGTTTAAACGATGGTATTTATGTGTCAAAAGGCGAATTTTTAGAAATTATAAAAAGAGGTGAATTTGAGAATATCTTTAACGCACATGAAAGTGTAGAATTGTTTCTTGATAAGTATTATGAAAATTATCCACTTAGCTATATTTTGGATAGGGATATTATTCACTTAGGTAATGAAGAAACGGTTAGGAAAAATATAGCAGTGTTAAAAGAAAATGGATTTGAAGTGGAGAAATATACACCAGCGTTTTGAAAGTGATGATTACTTAGAGAATTAGAGGAGTAGTACGGGACAAAGTACATTTTATAAACAAAGCGAGGATAAATACGATTTCATATTACCTAAAATCATAGATATTGTGAAAAATGATGATAAATTTAATCTTGTTTTAAAAGGCGATGTGTGGGAGATATATCCCAAAGTAATCACTCCCCAGCTTTCCTTTTGTGGTGATATTAAAATTACCAATCTTCCTAAAGACGGAAAATTAATTGAGCTATATACCTACGCTATGGAAAATGATGATATTGACATTATAGACGATATTATCCGAAAAGTTATAGAGGAAAACGGACTGAAATTTGAACTGCTTTTGTAAAAAATAAGGAGGATTTAATGCAAAAATATTTAGTAAGTGGCTGGGATGTTTATAGTTTTGTTATTACGCCAGAGGAATTACGAGAAATTACTTCACAGTTTCAC
>CAYJLO010000146.1:0-3887 GCA_964370835.1 uncultured Desulfovibrionaceae bacterium | reverse complement strand
GTGGGGTTTGGGGAGGGGAGAGGAAAAGCTTTTTGGCGTTAGCAAAAGTTTTCCTTTCCCCTTCCCAATAAAAAATAAAATGGTAAAATATTATTCTTTGACGTATTCCACTTCAATGTCTGGGAATTCTTCTTCCTCTTCTTTTTCGAAGGTCTTAAAGTGCAAGAAGGGCGCATTTTGGTCCAGCGCGTCGCGCATTTTCCAAATGTGAGCCACAAGCTCTTCAATGCCTTCGCCATACATGGCAGAAATAAAGAAGATGGGGCGTTTATCGGCTTCGGCACGGGCTTTGAGGGCGGCCACTCTTTCCTCATCGGCGGTGTCAATTTTATTGACCACTTCCACTTGCACGCGATCACCAAGGCCGGCATCAAATTGACGTAATTCACTGTTGATAAGCTCAAAACCGGCCCATGGGTCGTTTTCGTCTATGTCTTCGATGCTCAGAATGTGCACGATGAAACGTGTACGCTCCACGTGCTTGAGGAAGCGTGTACCCAGTCCTTGACCAAGGTGTGCACCTTCAATGAGGCCTGGAATGTCGGCTATGACCATGCGACGGCCTGGGTCAAATTCGTCTATCATCACGCCAAGGTTGGGCACCAAGGTGGTGAAAGGATAGGCGGCGATTTTGGGGCGCGCGGCAGATACTTGCGAAATAAATGTGGACTTACCGGCATTGGGTAAACCCACAAGGCCTGCGTCGGCTAGGATTTTAAGCTCAAGACGTAGGGTACGCTCTTCGCCCATTTCTCCTGGTTGGGAAAAACGTGGGGCGCGCATGGTGGAGGACTTAAAGTGTTCGTTGCCCTTACCGCCGCGTCCGCCGCTGGCCAAGATGAATTCAGCTTCGGGGTCGGTTAAATCTGCCACAAGGGTTTCGCCTTCGGGCCCTTGCTCATAGATGAGCGTGCCTTCGGGCAGGTGCAAGTAGAGGTCTTCGCCCTTGCGCCCGTGACATTGGCTACCAAGGCCGGGTTGGCCGTTTTGGGCTTCATAATGGCGTTTTAAGCGAAAGTCGTACAGACTTAGAAGGCGTGTGTCGGCACGTACAAAAACATTGCCTCCATTGCCGCCGTCGCCGCCGTCTGGGCCGCCTCTGGGAACAAATTTTTCGCGACGAAAGGAAATACATCCGTGGCCGCCTTTGCCAGCTTTTACTGTGATGACAGCTTCATCTACAAATCTCATATTCTACTCATTTGCCCTTGGGGCGGTGAAAATTCTTGTATACGCTTATAAGGATAGAAAATAATGCAGCGTTTTGTTTCTCTTACGAAATGCCCCACAAAAAGGCAAGGAGAAAAGGCAAGGTAAAATGCACAATGCCGCACGGGAAAAGACTTCCGCTCAAAAAAGCGGGGCCATTCTCATGCGGCAAAGCAAATTTTGTGTAGTCATCGTGGGCGTAACGCCCAGAGTAACTAGGCTTGTTCGATGTGAACTCTGGTCAATACGCGACGTTTGCGCACGTATTTTTCAAACTTCACAACGCCGTCAACCTTGGCAAAGAGAGTGAAGTCACGACCCATGCCTACGTTGTTACCGGGATGCACTTTGGTGCCAAGTTGACGAACAAGAATGTTGCCAGCCAAAACTTTTTGACCACCAAAACGCTTGACGCCGCGTCGTTGCCCTTCGCTATCGCGACCGTTGCGGGATGACCCGCCAGCTTTTTTATGTGCCATTACAAATTCTCCTCAAGCAGCTTGTGTGCCTGTTAGTGAAAGTGAATTTAGAAGATAGGGCGCAAAATGAAAAATTTTTCACCGCAAGCAGCGCACATTTCGCAGCGCCCATCTTGTAAAATGTCTTAGGCAGAAATGCCTACTACCTTAAGGGTTGTCAAATCTTGGCGATGACCACGCAATTTGCGAGAGTCATTACGACGCCAGCGCTTGAAAACCATAATCTTTTCACCGCGGCCTTGGCCCATAACTTCGCATTTTACAGTGGCGTTTTCCACATAGGGAGCGCCTAATTTGAAGTTTTCGCCACCAAGCATGAGAACCTTGTCCAAAGTAAGCTCGCTGCCTACTTCTACATTAAGGTGATCTACTACAATTTTGCAGCCTTCTTCAACGCGGAACTGTTTACCGCAGGCTTCTACGATTGCATACATATTAAAAACCTCCAAAAGAGAAAGTGGTATTTGCCTTACTTTTGCTCTTTTGTCAAGGGCCAATGTAGGCAACGAAAAATTAAATTAAGGTGCTAAATAAAGAATATTGATAAAATAGTACCTTATAATCATTGGTTACGCGAGAGGAAAAAATATAGATTTTTACCATCTTTCGTTTTGCTAAGTGCGTAACTTTGTGTTGCTCTCCAATAGCCGACTAATGTACTTTTGGCAAGCATTTATACGCGCAATTTACGCGGCAATTACTCTGTGAGGGCATGTTGAGAATGCCTTTTGAGAGTCAAAGGGCAGTGTGTGGAGAATTTCCTGTGAGGATATTCCTCCACACACAAAAGTAGTTCTAGTTTTTACAATGAAGCCTTAAGGCGTGCCAAGGCTTCAAGGGTGTTTTCCGGTGTGGCAAAGGCAGTAAAGCGCACATAGCTTTCTCCGCTGGGACCAAAACCGGCACCTGGGGTACACACCACATGAGCGGTATCTAGCACGTGCTGGAAAAAGTCCCAAGAGGGTGTGTAGCCATTACCTTGCTTTGGCGTACGTACCCACACATAAGGGGCATGCTCGCCGCCGTAAACTTCCATTCCCATATCCTTAAGCGTTTGACGAACTTTACCAGCATTGTCCATATAGCCTTTTATTATGGACGCGCTTTCGATGAGGCCTTGGGGGCTATGCACAGCGGCGGCGGCTTTTTGCACAATATAAGGGCAACCATTGTACTTGGTGCATTGGCGGCGGTTCCACATGGCGTTTAAGTCCACTTTTTGACCTTTAACTTGTATGTCTTTGGGCACAACGGTGTAAGCGCAGCGCAAGCCTGTAAAACCAGCAGTTTTAGAGTAAGAACGGAACTCCACCGCCACCTCACGGGCGCCGTCTATTTCGTAAATACTGTGCGGGATGTCATCTCCGCTGATAAAAGCTTTGTAGGCAGAATCATATAAAATGATGGCGCCATTTTGACGAGCATAGTCCACCCAAGTTTTTAATGCCTCACGGTTAAGAACGGTGCCGGTGGGGTTATTGGGGTAACATAGATAAATAACATCCGGTGTTTCCTTGGGAAAATCGGGCACAAAATTATTTTCGGCTGTGCAAGGCAAATAGATGAGTTTATCCCAATTGTCATTGATATAAGAGCCTGTACGTCCGCTCATGGCATTGGAATCCACATAAACAGGGTATACAGGGTCAGTGACAGCAATGCGCACATCTTCGGCAAAAAGCTCTTGGAAGTTGCCTACATCGCACTTGGCACCATCGCTGACGAAAATTTCGTCGGCGGCAATGTCCATGCCTCGAGCTTTATAGTCGGTTTCCATGATGGCTTCGCGCAAAAACGCATAGCCTTGCTCGGGGCCATAGCCCTTGAAATCAGCCTTGGTGGCCATCTCGTCGGTGGCTTCGTGTAGAGCCTTGATAACAGCTGGGCTCAAAGGTACGGAAACATCACCAATGCCCAAGGAAATGAGGGTGGTTTCTGCATTAGCGGCTTGAAAAGCTCGAACTCGACGGCCAATTTCAGCAAAGAGATAAGAGCCAGGTAATTTGCCATAATGGGGATTTACTTGAAACATATATATCCTCTAGTGTTTATTTATTTGATTTTTTATGGGGGAAGGAGACCCTTTTTGCTAGCGCCAAAAAGGGGTCTCCTTCCCCCATACCCCCATCCTCTACCAAAACGCGCTTCATTTATAGGTAACTGAAGTGAGACAATTGGTTTTTTTGAAGGGGAGGGTTT
>CAYJLO010000145.1:0-4122 GCA_964370835.1 uncultured Desulfovibrionaceae bacterium | reverse complement strand
CTAACCTTACTCTTAATTTGCCCATCCACCTGTCCCAAGGATGGGGAGCACCTCTCATAGCTGGCATAGAAAATTGGAAAAAAGCTGCCTGCGTTGGGGCTATTCACCGTGAATTTGAAAAAAACGGAGCAACGACAAGCCAGTGGCATTATTATATATCAAGTAAAAAACTAACAGCAAAAGAGCTTTTAGAACATGCACGTTTGGAGTGGCGTGTTGAGTCAATGCACTGGCTCTTAGATGTGCATTATGCAGAAGATAAAACACGATCACGAGACATGGAAGTGCAGAAAAATCTCAATATAATGAGGAAAGTAGCTTTAAATTTTACAAAAACATACCAATCATCACTTGAAAAACCTATTCCTGTGTCAAGAATCTTGCAGGCAAATTTATTTGACATAAACCATTTAGCAAGCTTTATAGCACATTTCAGAAGTTTTGCAAAAGCGGAATGACGTGGCAGGAATCTTAAATTTGAAATCTAAGACCAATGCATAATTATGCAGAGGTCTGACATTAGACATGGCAAATTGGCTGTGCCACATGCACTTGACTTGCAAACCAAATTCAGTATAAATTTAGTTTGCAAGGAGATAGATTATGCAATTAAGTTCAGCCATTCGTCCCATTAGTGAAGTCAAGGCTCAAGCTACGGAAATTATACGCGCGTTTCAAGAAGATGCCGCACCACCAGTTATTATCACCCAAAATGGGGAGGCTACTGCGGTGCTTATGGGTATAAAGGAATATGAGCGCATGCAAGAAACCATGGCTTTGTTAAAGGCTCTAAGCATGTCGAGTAAGAGCATTGAGCAAGGTAAAGGAATTTCCGCCAAGGAAGCCTTTGCTGAGATTCGTGAACGTGCCAGAGCAAGGCGCAACAGTGGCTAAACAAAAACATTGCATCATCCTCTCTCCTGAAGCTCTGCAAGATTTAGATGACATACACATTTATATTTCTAATAAAGAGGGGCAAGACCAAGCCGATGTTATTTTGGATAAATTAGAGGCTGCCATTTTGAGTCTTGAAGAGTTGCCAAAGCGTGGCAATATTCCCCCTGAGCTTATAGAAACTGGGATTAACCGCTACCACGAGATGCACGTTAAGCCTTGGCGTATCATCTATGAAGTTAGTGATAACGTCATTTACATACATTGGATATTTGATTCTCGCAGGGACATTGCAAGCCAAATAAGCGAACGGATATTGCGACCATAGCAATTTATAAGCCACTTTTTATCTTCACTCATCTTTTTTTTGCTCAAAAATTTCATTGGCAACGCTGGCGGCTCTTTGCATGGCGTCATCAGCTAGGTGCGCATACCGTTGAGTCATTTGTGGGCTTGCGTGGGTTAGCAGCTTTTGTAATGTGTATAAGTCAACCTTACCGCTTGATGCAAGGTATGATGCAAAAACATGGCGCAATCCGTGCAATGGTCTAAAATCATCTGGCATTTTTCATAATAAATGCTCCCTAGGATTGAATTTTTCATGAGCATATTTCAATAAAAATACGATATCAATACTTTTTCAAACATTATGTTATTTTAACAATTAAATGCACTTTTTCGATATTTTTTTAAAATACCAATAAATATGGGAACTGAATTTATGCGTGTTGAATTTAAAAGGAAGGTTTTTTGTTCCGATAGGATAATTGTTAGGTGCGACTATTTTTGCATATATAATCCCTAATGAATGAAAAAATTAATACATTATATTGCTTCAGCACCTCACCCCATAACCTTATTCATAAGCTCATCATAGCTATTCACAAAGTCATATTTCACATGTTTGCCATCACTCTCAAGCATATCTCTGCTCAAAGCCTCAAAATGCTTTTTAGCGCAGGATATTTTTGTTTCTTCAATCCTGCTCAGTTCAAGGCTCTTCATTGAGCCTTTTGTTTCCGCTACAAAGAAAATATGCTTCACAGCGCCTTCATTGAAGGAGATAGCCCAATCTGGAGCGTAATTACCTACAGGTGTTGGGATTTGAAATGCACGAGGTAATTTTGCGTACACGCAGACCTCACCAGCTACATCAAGGGCTTTCGCAAAAGCCGCTTCTGTTTTGCTGTCTATGGCTACATAGTCTTTGATATGCTTATCAGCAGGAAGAAGATTGTCTAGCTTAAAATTGGGTTTTTCCATAGTAAAAATACTGCTATCATGAGTATTATTGGTACGATTATAGCTGATATGCTCCACAATCATGGTGGCTTTTTGTTCCATGATAAAGCGTATGACCTTAGCAATAAATTCTTCTGGGTTTCCCTTAAAGAGTGCAAATTTTCCTGCTTCAATGCCCGATAAAATACGCACTACCGTTTTGCGTGTCAGCTTTGTACCCTTGGCAATATCACCAATAAGGTCATACTCAATATGCGTATCCACAATGCTATCAAGGTCTTTGGTTTCAGTATGGGCAAGTGTAAAGGACTCCTTGCGTTCCAGTTCATACTGGTTCATTTCATCCTTTTGCCCACCTGTGGATATGGTATAGCGAAGCACCGCCACAGAAAGCTTATCATTTATAGCTTGAATTGCCTTTTCAATGAGTTCTTCACTCTCAAAGCTTACCTTATAGGCGTATTTATGCTGAATTTTTTCCCAAAGAGCTTGAAACTCTTTCTTGCTAAAATTATCATTCAGACCTGTATTATATTCTGGTGTATGCCCATCACTGACCATGTTATCAAGCACACTTTCATCAAAAATGGCTTGCACCAAGATATGCACACCTTCGGCTATATCTTGAATTTCTTCTTGTACTGGAGCAAGTGTACCGTCATTCATGGCTTCCTTATATTTGTTAGTAACAGCATCGTCATCGTCAATATACTCATTACGGATAAGATACCTATGAATAAGCTCTGCTTGTTTTTTGCTAATGGTAGTTTCCACATCATTATACACGCACCGTCTTGCCCTCAAAGTACGCCACAGTCGCCTTGGTAGCTCGCTCATACAGACTATCTTTGACTTCTTTCTGCAGTGTGGTCACAAAGCTAGCATAGCTCTCACTAGCAATGACGGTCAGCTTATTTATATCATGCACAAGGCTACCGCACGTTTCGCTGTCTATGCGGTTGCCGCCTTGGTCAACACAAAGCCTAAGCCCACGTCCCACTTCTTGGCGTTTGGCTATTTCATTTTGCGAATGCTTGAGGGTGCATATTTGAAATACATTAGGATTGTCCCAACCCTCACGCAAGGCAGAATGTGAAAATATAAAGCGTGTTGGTTCATCAAAGCTTAGTAATCGCTCTTTATTTTTCAAAATAAGCTCATAAGCTGAAATATCATCAGAAATATCACTACCACGCTTCACAGTACTATTGACCGCCTTGCCCTTGTCAATGCTAAAATATCCTTGATGCACAAGGCTTGCATCACTGCACTTATCTTTCAAATACTGCTGATAGGGTGAATTTATAAGTGATAGCTTTTTATTCAATACAGCCATGTATTCTTCTTCAAAGATTTTGCCATATTCCCCAAGCAATTCTTCGCCGTCATCACCGTATTGTCTATACCGTGCCACTTCATCTATAAAGAACAAGGATAGTGTCTTGATGCCTTGATTGAAAAGACTTTCTTCCTTAGCGAAATGCGACTCTATGGTTTCACGAATTTGAATACGCCGCATTTTCTTTTGTTCTTTGTCGTTGATAATATCGCCCACGGCAATACTTTCGCCATTGGTGAAGGTCACAAGACCCTGCTTGGGGTTAATCTCTTTAATGCTATAGCCTTTGTATTGTTTCATTTCGTTGGAAAGATGGAATAAGTCATCATTTTCACTACAAATGCGTATTTTACGAGATACCACACCAGATTTACTGGTGACTTCAAATTCAAGCCGTGCTTTGGGCGGTTCTTTGGGTGAAAGGATAAAATTTGCTAAATACAAATAGCTATCTAAGCCTTTTAAGTTCTTGAGTTCAAAGCCTTTTACTTCAATTTTCTTCACAAGTCTTTGATTATAGGCTTCAAGGGCATCTAGCACATAAGTCATATGATTTTGCACTTTATGCGTAGCGGAATAATTGAGAATAAATAGGGGATTAAAGCCAAGAATAGATTTTTGCGTCACTTCACCGCCCATTTTTTGCG
>CAYJLO010000144.1:0-4178 GCA_964370835.1 uncultured Desulfovibrionaceae bacterium | reverse complement strand
ACTTTTTGGCGTTAGCAAAAGTTCCCCTTTCCCCCCTCAAGAAAGAAAAAATCTAAAATCTATATATTAGAAATTTACAATAACGGCTTCTTCGTCGGCATCGGTGCGTTTTTCAACGGTACCTATGATCCAAGCATCTGTATTGCTGGCTTTAATGCGTTGAAGGATTTCTTCGGAATTTTCTTCTGGAACCACAAGAACGTAACCTATGCCGCAGTTGAAAATTTGTAACATTTCTGGCCAGGAGAGCTTGCCTTCTTCTTGTAACCAAGTGAAAACGGGAGGCATGTCCCAAGAGCCAAATTCAATGCTTACTTTCACTTGTTGTGGGAGCACGCGAGGAATGTTGTCATAGAAGCCGCCGCCGGTGATGTGCACCATGCCGGCCACAGGGACGTCGCGAAGCAGGTTCTTGATGATATCCACGTAAATCATGGTGGGTGCAAGCATCACTTCCGCTACACTTTTATCGGTGCCGGGGAAGATGTCGTCTTTTTGCAGACCACTTTGGTCGAGGATTTTGCGAGCCAAGGAGTAGCCGTTGGAATGTAATCCGGTGGAGGCTATGCCTATTACTTTGTGACCGATGCGAATGTTACCGCCATCGATGAGCTTGGCATTGTCCACAATACCTACGCAAAATCCAGCAAGGTCATATTCGCCATCGGCATACATACTGGGCATTTCGGCAGTTTCCCCACCAAGTAGGGCGCATTGGGCTTGTTTACAGCCTTCGGCAATGCCTTGAATAACTTGGTCAGCTTTATCCACATCTAAATGGCCTGTGGCAAAGTAATCAAGGAAGAAAAGAGGTTTGGCACCTTGAACTAAGATATCATTAACGCTCATGGCCACAAGGTCAATACCCACAGTGTCGTGCTTGTCAAAAGCAAAGGCCAACTTAAGCTTTGTTCCCACACCGTCGGTGGAAGATACCAGAATGGGGTCTTCCATACCGTCTAAGTCGGGGCGGAAAAGTCCTCCAAAACCACCGATATCGGAGATAACACCGCGAGTTAGGGTTTTGGCTACAGATTGTTTAATTCTATCAACTAGTTGGTTACCTGCGTGGATATCAACTCCAGCATCTACGTAAGCTTTTGCGCGCCCTGAGGACATGTGAGGCTCCTTGTGAAAAGTTATAATATGGTGTATGTACCAAATTTATTGAAAATACCCAAGTATCTTTTGAGGGTATTTCGTGGTAAATATCCTTCATATGTGGGGTAATTGTTTGGTTTAAAAGGGGAAAAATTTTTCTTTGCGAGGTTTTTTTGTGCGTACTTTCATTATTATATGTATGATTTTGTTTCTCTGTTTGCCTGTTTCTTTTGTTTTGGCAAATAACATGAACCAAGATGAAGTGTATGGTACAAATGTACATAATGATCCGCGTCAGGGATCTGTGTATAAATACGAAGACCCTGCAACGGGAGATGAGGTTATTTCTGTTCGTCCCGGCCGTAAGGAGAAGGGAGAAGGAGCTTATACCACATCCCCCATGCCCATATATGTCTTACCACAAATTACTCCAACACGACCATCTGTATCGCCTCCATCACAGCCATAGTTGTGTGATATGGATGATAGTGATAATTTATTTTTAATTTTATTTGGCTACCAATGGTTTTTATTGTGTTTTATTTGAATGAGGATGAGTAAGATGCGTGCGCAGCAGTGGAAAAATACCACAGGACAAACAGTACAATGCACACTTTGTAGTCATAAATGTATTATTGGTGTGGGAAAAAAAGGCATTTGCGCAGTACGTGAAAATGTTAACGGTGTTTTGGTGTCTCATGTGGCTAATAAAGTGGCTTCCATAGGGCTTGATCCTGTGGAGAAAAAACCTTTATATCATTTTAAACCAGGTACTAAGACCTACTCAATAGGTACCGCTGGATGCAATTTTTCCTGTGTTTTTTGCCAAAATCATGGTATATCTAGAACCCCTGCCGATTCGGGAACTATTCCCGGAAAATTAACCACAGCTGATATTTTGGTGCGTGAAGCATTACGGCATAAGGCTAAAAGTATTTCCTTCACCTACAATGAGCCCACCGTATTTTTTGAACTTATGAATGAAGTGGCCATTAAGGCAAGGCTGAATGATTTGGATTGTATTTTGGTCTCTAATGGGTATCAAAGTCTTGAATGTGTTGCCTCTTTATATAATACCATTTCTGCGGCCAATATCGACTTGAAGTCCATGCGCGATAGATTTTACAAAATTTTATGTGGTGCCAAATTGGCTCCAGTTTTGGAAAATCTTAAAATGATGGTGAAGATGGGGTGGTGGGTAGAAGTGACCACACTTATTATTCCTGGTTATAACGACAGTGATGATGAACTGAAAGACCTGGCACGTTTCATTTATGAAGAGTTGGGCCCCCATGTGCCTTGGCATATCAGTCGTTTTCATGGGGCGTATAGGTTAATCAAAGCAGCCCCTACGCCGCAAGCAACCTTAGAAAAAGCCCTGAATATCGGTAAAGATATGGGCTTGCAGTATGTATATATCGGCAACACCGATAGCCTCATGGGCACCATGACGTTATGCCCTGATTGTCAAACTTTGTGCATAAGCCGTAAAGGATTTAGCTCAAAAAGCCACTTGAAAAAAGGATGCTGTCCCAAGTGTAAGCGTAAAATTGAAGGGGTTTGGTAGCCTTGTTCCTTTTACCGGCAATAAAAAGGGCAAATTTTGGCGTGTGGAAAAGGCACATTTGGTAACGCAAATGGAAGAGGTGAAACACCCTTGGCAGCAAGGTATCATAGCTTGCAAAGGAATTGAGTATTAATGTCTGACATGACAGTGTATATTGCCGCTTCATTTAAGCATAAACATGCGGTGCGCCTTTTGGGCGCGCAATTACGTTTTTGGGGTTTTAGCATTTTAGACTGGACAGAAAAAGCCACACCGCCGGCCGGCTTAACTTCCGCAGAACGCCGTATTTGGATGGATACTGATATGGAAGGTGGACAGGTATTTTCCTTTTGCCATGCGGCATGTACCTCTGCACAAATTTTGATTTATTTTGGCGAATCTGGGCAAGATGCCGGAGTGGAGGTAGGGCTTGCCGCAGGAGCAGGGGTGCCCATATTGGGTATTCGCGGCCCACTTGAAGCGCCGGGACTTATGTTGCACGGGGCAGTATCTGTTTGGGTGGAGCATATTGAAGAAGCTTTAGAGCTTATGCAAAAAGTGGCAGAGCATGCCAAGGCAGGGGAAGCGTATTTGGCTCAAGAGCAAGATCAGCGCGTTTTCACCCTATGCCAAAAAATATTGACAAATTAAGTAATTTTTTATAGATAAATGCTCATTGTAGCATTTTTTATATATACTTTGCCCTTGTATTATTACGTACTTTTTGGGTAAGGTATTTTTTCTTTCTCAAAATCTAGACAAAATCTTGCTTTGAACATATATTGTGTCGTTGCAGAAAATTACTTTGGGCCTTTGCCCTACATGAAGGAGTCCCTCGTGGAATATACAGTTGAAGATTTATCCCCAGTAAAAAAACAAGTGAATGTGACCGTTGATGCTAAAGAAGTGGAAGCTGCCATCATGGGCGCTGTAGCTCTTTATCGTACTTCTGTACAAATTGATGGATTCCGCAAAGGCAAGGTTCCTGCTTCTGTTATTGAAAAGCGTTTCCGTGAAAAAATTTATGCAGAAGCTAAGCAAGATCTCGTGAATGTGCACATTAACAAGATTGTGACCGAGCTTAACGCTTCCCCTGTGTCTGGCATTGACTTTGATGGCAAAGACCTTGTTCGTGATGAAGACTTTGTGTATTCCATCAGCTTTGAAGTATTGCCTACCTTTGAAATTCCCATGTACGAAGGCATTGAAGTAAATCAAGAAAAGGCCGTTGTGAAAGACGAAGAAGTGGAAGAATTCATTGAACGCTTACGCAAAGATCGCGCTGAATTGGTTGTTGCTGAAGGCAATGGCCCTGCAGTGGACGGCCAAGTGGCAGATATTGACTTTGCTGCCTATGAAGATGGCGTAGCTTTAGAAGGTATCAGTGCTCAAAACTTCCAAATGAATCTTGGCGAAGGTCAAGCTTTGGAATCTTTTGAAGAGCTTGTAAAAAGCACTGCCCTTGGTGAAACCAAGGAAGGCGATGTGTCTTTCCCTGAAGACTTTTTAGCTTCTGACCTTGCTGGTAAAA
>CAYJLO010000143.1:0-4200 GCA_964370835.1 uncultured Desulfovibrionaceae bacterium | reverse complement strand
AAATGGACAAGCTTAAAATGGAATCCCTTGACATAACAAAATGCAATATAGAAAAGATAGGTGCGTTGTTCCCTAATGTACTTACTGAAACTAAGGATGAAAACGGAAATCTTGTCAAAGCTATAAATTTTGACAAACTAAAACAAGAGCTTACTGACGATATTATTGACGGAAGTGATGAAAGCTATGATTTCACTTGGGTTGGCAAGACACAAGCAATCATTGAGGCAAACACACCTATTAGAAAAACACTTCGCCCTGTTGTAGACGATGAAACTGTGCCTACTGGAGCTGACAGCAATGGAAATCCATATATAAGCAGTGGTAGCAAAAACTTTGACACTACCGAGAATTTATATATCGAAGGTGATAATTTAGAGGTGTTAAAGCTATTACAAGAAAGCTATCTAAACAGCATTAAAATGATATATATCGACCCTCCTTACAACACAGGTAAGGACAGCTTTGTGTACCCTGATAACTTTACTATGGACAAAGACGAGTACGAGGAAGAAACCCAATATCGTGATGAAGATGGAAATATTCAATTTAAGCAAAATAATGAAACAAACCCAAAATTCCATTCTGATTGGTGTTCGATGATATATCAAAGACTAAAACTGGCGAAAAATCTTCTTACCGATGATGGGGTTATTTTTATTAGCTTAGATGATAGCGAAACTACTAATATGACAAAAATTTGCGATGAAATTTTTGGTATTAGAAATCGTATAGCACTAATATGTCATAAATCCAGAGCTTCAATTTCTAATGACAAAATTATTTCTCCAAATCATAATACAGTAATGTTTTATGCCAAAAACATTGATATAGTTCATAATAATAGAAAAATGATTGGTCTGGACCCAGATTTATCGGGATTCAACTTAAATGATGATGATGGGAAAGGAGCATATAGACTTGTTCCAGTCGATGGACCTGGTGGAGCTAAAAAAGGAAATCCTTATTATGAGTTTTTGGGAGTGGAACAGTACTTCAGGTTTTCCAAAGAAACAATGGAACAAAAATATAAGCAAGGTTTAGTTGTGAAAAAAGGAAATAGTATTTACCAAAAATATTATATGTCTTTAGCTAAAGAAACAAGAAAGACTGACACCACTTGGTGGGATGATGGTGGATTGACGTCATCTGCTACAACTAAATTGCGTGAGTTAATAGGTGGAAATTATTTTGATAATCCTAAACCGGTAGAATTACTTTTAAGAATGTTAAAATTGATAACTAATAATGATAAAAATTCAATCGTACTCGACTTCTTCTCCGGTTCTGCCACTACTTCCCATGCAGTAATGCAATTAAACGCTGAAGATGGTGGAAATCGTAAATTTATTATGGTGCAACTACCAGAAGTTACAGACGAAAAATCAGAGGCAAGAAAAGCGAATTATGATTATATTACCGAAATAGGCAAAGAACGTATTCGCCGTGCCGGTGAAAAGATAAAAGAACAGGTTGAACAAGACAATGCTCAGTTAAAACTTGGTGAAGAACCAAAGAAAGTGCCAGATATTGGCTTTAGAGTATTAAAATGCGACAGCACAAATATGAAAGATGTGTATTATAGTGCCAATGAATACAGCCAAGCTACCCTCGATGATATGATTTCTAATATCAAAGAGGACAGAAACGCCCTTGATTTACTTTATGGTGTGTTGCTTGATTGGGGTATACAGCTTTCATCAAACTGCGAAACACTCACCATTGACGGAATTACAGTTTATAACTATGACGATGGCTCACTTATAGCCTGCCTTGATAATAAAAAAGTTAGTGAAACAGCTATAAGAGAAATCGCTAAAATGCAGCCTCTTAGAGTAGTGTTCCGTGACAGCTCTTTTGCAAATTCACCCGACAAAATCAATGTAGAGGAAATATTTAAACTTAATGCTCCTAATACGAGTGTTAGGGTTATATAATTAATAATGCAGAATGGAGAATGCAGAATTATGAAAGAGAATATTATTCTTGTGAAAAGTATGGATTTCGCTGTTAGAATTGTAAATCTTTATAAATATCTTTGTGATGAAAAACGAGAATTTATTTTGTCAAAACAACTTTTACGAAGTGGTACAAGTATTGGTGCAAATATCCACGAAGCGTCTAACGGACAAAGCAAAAGAGATTTCCTAACAAAAACATATATTTCTATCAAAGAAGCAAGCGAAACAGAGTATTGGATAAATTTGCTGATAAAAACTGATTACCTATCAAAAGAGCAAGGTGAAAGTATACTAACCGATTGTATAGAACTCAAAAAAATTCTTACATCAATAATTAAATCTACCAAAGAAAGTTTGTCAAAAGGAGAGCAATATTAATTCTGCATTCTGCATTATTAATTCTGCATTAATTAAAAGTGAAACTAAAATTTAAACACCAAAAATTCCAAGCAGATGCAGCCTCTGCTATTTGTGATATCCTTGCAGGACAACCGAAAATCGAAAGACAAAAATACAGAAAAGATATCGGCGTTGTTCACAAAAGTAACGAGCAAATAACCTTTAATTCCGTATATGGTTCTGGGATAGCTGAAACAGGATATAATAATGCTTTTATACAAATATCCGATACACAAATACTTGATAATATAAAAAGAATTCAACGCAATAGCAATAACATTGCACCATCAAACCAACTTGAAAAAGCAGTTGTACAAGTAACTAATGAAAAAACAAAGAAAAAAGAAAAAGTTACTATGAAGTATAACTTTACAGTAGAAATGGAAACAGGTACAGGCAAAACATACACTTACATAAAAACCATGTACGAACTCAATGCCAAATATGGTTGGACAAAGTTTATAATAGTTGTTCCCTCTGTTGCTATTCGTGAGGGCGTATTTAGCTCGTTTAAAATCACAAGTGACCACTTCGCTGAGGAATACGGAAAGAAAATTCGCTATTTTATTTATAAATCTACAAACCTAACTGATATAGACAATTTCGCAAGCGACAGTGGGATTAATGTAATGATTATAAATTCCCAAGCATTTAATGCTAAGGGCAAAGATGCAAGAAGAATTTATATGAAACTGGATAGTTTCCGCAGTCGTAGACCTATTGATATTATTTCTAAAACAAACCCTATAGTAATTATAGATGAGCCACAATCTGTTGAGGGTGAAAAAACAAAAGAGCGTTTAACAGAATTTAAACCATTATTTACACTTAGATATTCGGCTACACATAAAGAACATTACAATATGGTTTATCGATTGGATGCACTTGAAGCATACAATAAAAAATTAGTAAAAAAGATAGCTGTAAAAGGTATTTCAGTTACAGGATCTACCGGAACGGAAGGGTATGTATATTTAGGGCAGATACTCTTGTCCAAAAATAAAGCTCCCGGGGCTATGATTGAATACGAAGTTAAAGGAACAACAGGGCACAGAAAAATTACAAGAAAGGTAGCTATTGGCTACAATCTTTATGAGCAGTCCGGTGGCTTAGAGCAATACCAAGGCTTTACAGTTTCGGATATAAACGGACTTGCTAACACAGTAAGTTTTACAAATGGCATTGTTATTAGCACTGGAGATGTTATTGGTGAAGTGAGCGAAGAACAAATTAGGCGCATACAAATAAGAGAAACTATACTCTCACATCTTGAAAAAGAAAAGGAATTGTTCTATAAAGGAATAAAGGTTATTTCGTTATTTTTCATTGATGAAGTTGCTAAATACCGCTTGTACGATAACGATGGAAACTCTCTACTCGGAGAGTATGCCTCTATGTTTGAACAAGAATATACAGAAATATTAAATGCGCTACAGACTGAATTTCAAAAAGATGAATACTATAAATATTTAGAGAAAATCAAAGTGGCAAAAACCCATAAAGGCTATTTTTCTATTGATAAAAACAAGAAAACCGGGAAAGAAACATTTATTGATGGCAATGCAGATAGAAAAACAGGCACAAGTGATGATAGCGATGCGTATGACTTGATTATGAAAGATAAAGAAAGACTGCTTTCTATGCGGGAGCCTGTTCGTTTTATATTCTCTCACTCAGCACTTCGCGAAGGTTGGGACAACCCTAATGTGTTCCAAATATGCACATTGAAAAAGTTGTCCAGTTCTGATATTCGTTCAAGACAAGAAATTGGTCGTGGTTTAAGACTATCTGTAAATGATCAAGGCGAAAGAATGGACATCAATATGCTCGGTAGTGATGT
>CAYJLO010000142.1:0-4212 GCA_964370835.1 uncultured Desulfovibrionaceae bacterium | reverse complement strand
AAATGGACAAGCTTAAAATGGAATCCCTTGACATAACAAAATGCAATATAGAAAAAATAGGTACATTATTCCCTAATGTGCTTACTGAAACTAAAGACGAAAACGGAAATATTGTCAAAGCTATAAATTTTGACAAGCTAAAACAAGAACTTACTGACGATATTGTTGACGGCGGGGACGAAAGCTATGATTTCACTTGGGTTGGTAAGACACAAGCAATCATTGAGGCAAACACACCTATTAGAAAAACACTTCGTCCTGTTGTAGAAGATGAAACTGTGCCTACTGGAGCTGACAGCAATGGAAATCCATACATAAGCAGTGGTAGCAAAAACTTTGACACTACCGAAAATCTATATATCGAGGGTGATAACTTTGAAGTGTTAAAGCTACTACAAGAAAGCTATCTAAATAGCATAAAAATGATATATATCGACCCTCCTTACAATACAGGTAAGGATAGCTTTGTTTACCCTGATAACTTTGCTATGGACAAAGATGAGTATGAGGAAGAAACCCAATATCGTGATGAAGATGGAAATATTCAATTTAAGCAAAATAATGAAACAAACCCAAAATTCCACTCCGACTGGTGTTCGATGATATATCAAAGACTAAAACTTGCGAAAAATCTTCTTACTGATGATGGAGTTATCTTTATTTCTATTGATGATAATGAAGTCGAAAATTTGAAGAAGATTTGCAACGAGATTTTTGGGGAGAGTAATTTTGTAGCAGAATTCATTTGGAAAAAGAAAAAAGGCGGTGGAAATGACTCAGTGCATATAGCAATAGAGCATGAGAATATATTATTGTTTGCTAAGAATCGCTTACAACTTCCAAGTTTATTTCATGGGTTTTCCGTTGATTATCTAAGTCGATATAAAGAAGAAGATAGCATAGGAAAATTCTTCTGGGATACATTTAAAAGAAAGTCTGGAAAACAGTATTACCCAATAACGTGTCCTGATGGTAGCGTTTTAGAATATGACGAGTTAGGAAATGCTATAAGTTGGTTGCGTTCAGAGGCAAGGTTTAAAGAAGATATAAAAAATGGTGAAATTCAGATAGTTAAGGTAAAAGAAAATTGGAGTGTACAATTTAAACAAAGAATACCTGAAGGAAAAAAACCAAGGAGTGTTATATTAGATTATGGAACAACAAGTGACGGAAGTGCTGAATTACTAAAAATATTCAATAAAAATAACTTTGATAATCCAAAGCCATTATCTTTAATATCTTATCTATCTGAATTCGGAGCTGACAAAGACTCTATAATCCTCGACTTCTTCTCCGGCTCTGCTACCACCGCCCATGCAGTTATGCAATTAAATGCTGAAGATGGTGGAAATCGCAAATTTATTATGGTGCAACTACCGGAAGTTACAGACGAAAAATCAGAGGCAAGAAAAGCGAATTATGATTATATTACCGAAATAGGCAAAGAACGTATTCGCCGTGCCGGTGAAAAGATAAAAGAACAGGTTGAACAAGACAATGCTCAGTTAAAACTTGGTGAAGAACCAAAGAAAGTGCCAGATATTGGCTTTAGAGTATTAAAATGCGACAGCACAAATATGAAAGATGTGTATTATAGTGCCAATGAATACAGCCAAGCTACCCTCGATGATATGATTTCTAATATCAAAGAGGACAGAAACGCCCTTGATTTACTTTATGGTGTGTTGCTTGATTGGGGTATACAGCTTTCATCAAACTGCGAAACACTCACCATTGACGGAATTACAGTTTATAACTATGACGATGGCTCACTTATAGCCTGCCTTGATAATAAAAAAGTTAGTGAAACAGCTATAAGAGAAATCGCTAAAATGCAGCCTCTTAGAGTAGTGTTCCGTGACAGCTCTTTTGCAAATTCACCCGACAAAATCAATGTAGAGGAAATATTTAAACTTAATGCTCCTAATACGAGTGTTAGGGTTATATAATTAATAATGCAGAATGGAGAATGCAGAATTATGAAAGAGAATATTATTCTTGTGAAAAGTATGGATTTCGCTGTTAGAATTGTAAATCTTTATAAATATCTTTGTGATGAAAAACGAGAATTTATTTTGTCAAAACAACTTTTACGAAGTGGTACAAGTATTGGTGCAAATATCCACGAAGCGTCTAACGGACAAAGCAAAAGAGATTTCCTAACAAAAACATATATTTCTATCAAAGAAGCAAGCGAAACAGAGTATTGGATAAATTTGCTGATAAAAACTGATTACCTATCAAAAGAGCAAGGTGAAAGTATACTAACCGATTGTATAGAACTCAAAAAAATTCTTACATCAATAATTAAATCTACCAAAGAAAGTTTGTCAAAAGGAGAGCAATATTAATTCTGCATTCTGCATTATTAATTCTGCATTAATTAAAAGTGAAACTAAAATTTAAACACCAAAAATTCCAAGCAGATGCAGCCTCTGCTATTTGTGATATCCTTGCAGGACAACCGAAAATCGAAAGACAAAAATACAGAAAAGATATCGGCGTTGTTCACAAAAGTAACGAGCAAATAACCTTTAATTCCGTATATGGTTCTGGGATAGCTGAAACAGGATATAATAATGCTTTTATACAAATATCCGATACACAAATACTTGATAATATAAAAAGAATTCAACGCAATAGCAATAACATTGCACCATCAAACCAACTTGAAAAAGCAGTTGTACAAGTAACTAATGAAAAAACAAAGAAAAAAGAAAAAGTTACTATGAAGTATAACTTTACAGTAGAAATGGAAACAGGTACAGGCAAAACATACACTTACATAAAAACCATGTACGAACTCAATGCCAAATATGGTTGGACAAAGTTTATAATAGTTGTTCCCTCTGTTGCTATTCGTGAGGGCGTATTTAGCTCGTTTAAAATCACAAGTGACCACTTCGCTGAGGAATACGGAAAGAAAATTCGCTATTTTATTTATAAATCTACAAACCTAACTGATATAGACAATTTCGCAAGCGACAGTGGGATTAATGTAATGATTATAAATTCCCAAGCATTTAATGCTAAGGGCAAAGATGCAAGAAGAATTTATATGAAACTGGATAGTTTCCGCAGTCGTAGACCTATTGATATTATTGCTAAAACAAACCCTATAGTAATTATAGATGAGCCACAATCAGTTGAGGGCGAAAAAACAAAAGAGCGTTTAACAGAATTTAAACCACTGTTTACACTTAGATATTCGGCTACACATAAAGAACCTTACAATATGGTTTATCGGTTAGATGCACTTGAAGCATACAATAAGAAATTAGTAAAAAAGATAGCTGTAAAAGGCATTTCAGTTACAGGATCTACCGGAACGGAAGGGTATATATATTTAGGGCAGATACTCTTGTCCAAAAATAAAGCTCCACAGGCTATGATTGAATACGAAGTTAAAGGAGCAATGAACCACAGAAAAATTACAAGAAAGGTAGCTATTGGCTACAATCTTTATGAGCAGTCCGGTGGTTTAGAGCAATATCAAGGTTTCACTGTTTCTGATATAAACGGACTTGCTAACACTATCAGTTTTACAAATGGCGTGGTTATTAGCATCGGAGATGTAATCGGTGAAGTGAGCGAAGAACAAATTAGGCGCATACAGATTAGAGAAACCATACTCTCACACTTTGAAAAAGAAAAAGAATTATTCTACAAAGGAATAAAGGTTATATCGTTGTTTTTCATTGATGAGGTTGCTAAATATCGTTTATATGACAATGAGGGGAACTCTCTTCTTGGTGATTATGCATCTATATTTGAAGAAGAATATATAGAGATTTTAAGCTCGCTACAGACTGAGCTTCAAAAAGATGAGTATTATGAATATTTAGAGAAAATCAAAGTGACAAAAACCCATAAAGGCTATTTCTCTATAGATAAAAACAAGAAAACTGGAAAAGAAACATTTATTGATGGCAAGGCAGATAGAAAAACAGGTACAAGTGATGATAGTGATGCGTATGATTTGATTATGAAAGATAAAGAGCGACTGCTTTCTATGCGAGAGCCTGTGCGTTTTATATTCTCTCACTCAGCACTTCGTGAAGGTTGGGACAATCCTAATGTATTTCAAATATGCACTTTAAAAAAATTGTCCAGCTCTGATATTCGTTCAAGGCAAGAAATTGGTCGTGGTTTAAGATTATCTGTAAATGATCAAGGCGAAAGAATGGACATCAATATGCTCGGTAGTGATGT
>CAYJLO010000141.1:0-4277 GCA_964370835.1 uncultured Desulfovibrionaceae bacterium | reverse complement strand
AAGGCAGCTGCCAAGGAAAGAAATAAAGCACGTTTCATGAATACTCTCCTCAAATTTTTGTTTAACTGACTACATGAAACCACAGCAAAACGCTATTGCTGAAAACACATTTCATGAAAAACTTGTCAACTCAACAAAAATATAGCCTAAAAGCCCTACCTAGGCAAGAATTAAAATTTAAATTTGTGCGATAAAAAAAAATAATACTAATATATCAATTTATTACAATACCAGATGACACTTGACCAAAATATCATGAAGGTATATTGTGCACATCTGTTATGCGCCCGTAGCTCAGTTGGATAGAGCAGGAGCCTTCTAAGCTCTTGGTCGGGGGTTCGACTCCTCCCGGGCGCGCCACCAAAAATATAATAAAACAAAGGCTTTCTAGGAAACACTAGGAAGCCTTTTACTTTTTGGGTACATTATTTTTTATTAAATGGGTCTTATTGGTACAAGTTTGGTACAAATTTTTTTATAGATGAGTTTTCCACTCCTTGCCGTTCTGGTTTTTAGGGATGAACTACGCAAAACGACAAACCACGATTAAAAGATGGGCTTTGTTTGTTGTAATGAACTAACAAACAGATATTGCCTTTCCCCCACCCAACGCTACAAGCGTAAGAAATATAGACTTTTCAAAGCGTAAGTTTTTTAACCTCACAATTTATACCTTTTTATTTTTTGTATAAAAAGATTATTTTTTAATGTTGTTCATAGAATAATTTTGTTGTGCTTCTGTATAAAAGTACTTTTTTTTAGTTGATAGAATGTATTTTTTTTGTTGTTTTTTCGTATTTTTTTTGTATTTTTTTTGTAATCTTCTGAATTAATTTTATAGCATAGCAAGATGGGGGTTGGTTACCCAACCCCACGCACAGCCCTCAAGAGGTGCTATGCTTTTTTGTTGGGGTACACCCCAAGCCCCCAAATTCGCAAGCTCATTTGTTAAAGGCACAACACAAAAAAGTATTTTTGTTTTGTAAAAAAAGAAAGGCAAAGTGGTATATACTGTGTGCTTAAAAACTTACGCTATATAAAGTCTATATTTCTTACGCTTGTAGCGTTGGGTGGGAAAGAAAGCAAGGCTTTTAGTTTGGAAGGCAGAAAGTCAAAGTTCATCTTTTATACATAGTTTATCTTTTTACAAAGTCCTTTTAATAAAAGGCAAAAGAAACAAACTACACTACATTTGCGATAATACCAAAATGAACAAAATTTTTAAATTCAAAATTCTATTCAAAGGTGTGGCGATGACGAGCGGACAAGCGAGGAAATCGACTAAACCAAGGTAACAAAATTATATAATGACATGTAAATACATGCAAAACACTCATAGAATAAGGCTTTATAAGCACATCACAAAAAAATATAAAAAAGTATGAAATAAAAATTGACAATTAATTACGCTACTGTGACTTTATTAATTAGGAACTTATTGAAATGTGTTAGGCAGTATTGAAATTATTAAAACTTATAAAAATACGAGGTAGTTATGAAAGGTGTAAATTTAACTTTTAGATGTTCACTAGAAAATCGTGCAATGATTAATGCTCAAGCTAAGCATGAAAGAAAAAGTGCATCTGAGTATGTTATTGAATGTGTTAAAATCGTTGAAGCGTTTAAACGCTTAAGAATGGAAGTTATTGCCGTTGCCGATGGTGATAACCAAGCAGTGTATGATAAAATTGATTTCTTGCTTGAGCAGATAGAATGGAGCAACAAGGAAGAACAAGGAAAAAATTTCTTAACAGATGAAGAACTAAAAAGCATGATAAATTAGAAAGGCGGTATATATGTATATATAGTATACATAAATAAATATAATATAATGGGGCATTTTGTGAAAAAAAAGTTTAATGATTAAAATGTTTTATAAAAAAATAGCGTATGCGTACGCATACGATGTGTATGCCTAGACATACGCATCGTTAAAAAGGAAGGTTACTATGCGGCATTTAAAATATGAAAAGGGTTGTCCTTTTACTGACCCAGATTATACAATACCAGAAAAGCAAGCACAAGAAACAAGACCACAAAACATTATTAAGCTAGTGGGTGGTAATGCAGACTTAATGTACCACGATGAAGACCAAGGCAGCGTAAAAGTACGTGTTGTTAATGACAAACCCAAGAATAACTACAAGACAAAGTGGGCGGCTTTGTTTCTTGGTGAAGATTCTTTTTTACAGGAGCAAGCAACTATGGAAAAACCATTGACACAAACAGAATATAGAGTACGTGATTATATTATGTCATGCATGGAATTAGGAAACACTACACCTATTAACCTTGAATATGTGGGCCAAAAGTTACGTATTAAGCGTCCTAACGTGTCAAAAGCCGTTAAAAGGCTAGTTGACTTGGGTATATTCATAAAAGGGCCTAAGAACGGAGCAAATTATTGTTATGCAGTATCACCAGAAATGGCTTTTTCTGGTCATCGTGGCAAAGGTGAATATTTACAACGAGAAATTAAAAACACAAGAAGACAAGGCATAGTTATCAACTTTAACGAGTTCCAATCTCTTAAAAGCAATGACAAATATAGATAATGTGCTTTCTAAATATCTATGATATTTTGATTGCTCTGGTAGTGGTGGGCAATTTGTGCAACGTGCTTTTCTGTAAAGTCTTTTGAGAGCTTTGCATATCTCTGGGTCATCTTAATATCATTATGACCCATTAAAGCACGAATGACGTACAAGTCTACTCCCTCGATGGCTAGCCATGATGCGAAAGTATGACGTAGACTATGGAAGGTTATTTTTTCGTACTTGTCGCCCTTCCGCCTTGGTGTTTCATTCAAGCCCAATTTTATAGCCGTACGCTCAAATAGTTTAGGCGGTTCTTTGTACTGCTGCCCATGTTGATTGATAAAAATTAAATCTTCGGCTTGCCTGTTTGGAAAAAAGCCTTTTCGCTCCGCTAGCATATCTTGAATAGGTTTAATGTTTAAGTGTACCCCATAGCTATGACCGCTTTTAGTTTGATGTGCATATGCAATATCGCCCTCCACATCTCGCCATTTTAAGCGTGTTATATCACCAAAGCGAAGGCCACTATACAAAGATAGGATTGCCATGCCGTATACGTCTTTTGTGCCGTTTTGAGCGGGCCAATTGTAAAGGGCATCAAGCAAGGTATTTGCTTCATCGTAATTTAGAAAACATGTTTTTTCATTGTTCGTCTGTTTAAGTTTTAGAATTTTCCCACAAAACTCTGGCAAAGCTATTGAATAATGAGCAGAGAAATATATTTTTGCATAATTATACAGTGCTTGAAGCGTATTGTATATATGCTTTATGGTTTGCGGACTTCTGCCCTTGGCTTCCATGTTTTTAAGCACTCTTTCAATGTCTGTATACTTAAACTCGGTTAAGGGCATATGACCGATACTGTCGCGCCAATAGTTATCAAAGTTTTGCTTGACCTTTTTAATGCCTTGGGCGTTTCCTTGCTGACTACGATATGGAAAATATATATTATCAAAAAAGTATGATATTGAGTTCTGGCGGTCAAAAGCATCTTGAGCAATGATGCGTTTGTTTTCTTGTTGCTCCTTGATATATGAAGCTTGTTCTTGCTCGTAGACTTCGCCTTGCATTTCTTTATATGTCTGTGGCCCTGCTTCTGCTTTACGATTAAATTTGAGTTGAGCGGCTAAAGTTTGTGCTTGTTCTAGGGGCATCATGCCAAAGTAGTCACAAATATTTTTACCTTTCACGCTTTGACGAAAACGATACACAGTTTCGGTCTTTGAATATGCTCTAACTTCTAGCCCTTTCACAGTCGTTTTTTGCCATTTGCTCATTTTTAATGCTCCTTGAGAGGTACAAATTTGGTACAAAATTGGTACAAGTTTTAGTGCTTTTTTATTCCATTTGTTACCACTTTGCACCACTTGCTAAACAGCAAAATACAGTATTTATAAGGTTTTTGTCAATACTCCTAGGAAAAACAAATAAAAAACTCCTTAAAAAAAAGAACTTCTAAGCTCTTGGTCGGGGGTTCGACTCCTCCCGGGCGCGCCATAAAATTCAAGGGCTTACGTTTATAACGTTAGCCCTTTTTTATTGTACTGCCTTATTTTGTACTACCCCTGTACTACCTTTTTGGGTGACTACTTATATAATCACAAAAAAAGTGCACTTCACCAATTATCATATGGGAAGTGCACTTTTTATATTTTGATTTATCTGTAAAAACTTAGAATTCCAATTTCACCATAACATTCCCACCATGACTAGTTTGGTGAGTGCCAAAGCCGCCGTCAT
>CAYJLO010000140.1:0-4257 GCA_964370835.1 uncultured Desulfovibrionaceae bacterium | reverse complement strand
TTTTTGGAATGCTCTTTTTCTCTGACCATGAAAATTTGATATGAGAAATAGAGCGGCCATTCTTGAATTTTTCTATTTTAAGATTGGGAAAATATGGGGACAATTCTTTTAATATTGGAGTAATAACACGAGTATCAATATGTGTCATTTTAAAACTTGGCGGAATATCTAATTTTTGCCTAAGCTCTTCTATAGTGAATTTATTAAATTTATTTCCATCCCATTGTTTTAAACAAGAATACATTAACTGTGAATATTTACTAGTAAGCTGACGATATTCTAGCATATGTTGTATTGTGAAAGGCGATGCAACTTGATTTAGTAAGTATCGGTAATCTTCATTTACTTTGAATTGGACTTTTCTTGTATCTTCAAAAGTTTCAAAACTAGTGAATAAAACAAATTCCTTATAACCATTTGTTTTATTTATCTTTATTGTAATATTTTTCAATGACTTATAAGTTTGACGAAGATATGTATATATATTTTCACCTTTTTGTTGAGTATAGCCACTAATCTTGGCTATATCATCAACATCAAATTCCAATATATTGTTTTCTTGCTCCATAGATTTATAACAAAGAGCCATAAATATTGACCTTTCTTTAATTTTTAGCCCTTGCAGCTGAATTTTGTGAAAGTCCTTGTGATGTTTAATTTCGTAGTTTTTCTTAGTCATTGCAAACCTCCAAGAAAAACATTACACAAATAAACATCATTGTAAATATTTTTTGATGTCTTTAATTCTGTATTTTGATGTCTTTAACTCTGTATTTTGATGTCTTCAACTCTGTATTTTGATGTCTTTAACTCTGTATTTTGATGTTTTTACTACCATGAATATTGAATTATATCAATATTTTTCAGACACCCTAAACTTTCTTAAAGTATTTAAAAATAAAAAATGCGCGCGTGCGTGTATATGCGCGCGTATCATAATATGGCAAAAAAGAAAGCCCCTACGGGGCTAAGGACGGCTATATTGCAGCTTCCGCTGCGCCGCCTAGTAAAAGCATCGGAACACACAACTCACTGCTCATCACGCCGAATACTCGGCGTTCTTCGATGCAGTCCTTTTAGCGAGCAGTTCTTTTAACGGCTTCGCCGTTGGACTCCAAAAGAAAGAATGTATGTGCTTGCTAGTAGCTCACAGATAGCTCTAAAATCGCTTATAGCTTATATTCCGTATAAAACCATTCATTGTAAAAAAAGAGAGCTTAAAACCCTATTTAAATCGATTTTTGAATAAATCGATAAAACATAAAGTGAAACTTGAAGTTTAAGTTTTTAGCGTATGCGTGTGAGATTTTGCTTTTGAGACTTTTTATAATTATTTTCTTTTATAAGCACTTCTTTTTTCAACATTTCTTTTATTTTAAAAGCATATTCTTGCTTGTTTTCTGCATTTTTCCAAGCTTTAATATATTCAGCAACTTGTGTATCATGTTCTAAACCTTTTAGGTAACTTTTATCGCGCTGTTTTAATAGAATTTTCAGCTCTTTTTCTAATTCTAGCTTTTCAAGCTGTTCTTTTTCCATTTTTTCTTTGAATTTTTTTTCTTCAGAGATATTTTGCTTTTGATATTCTTTTGCTTTTTGTCTAAGTTCATCAAATTGGTTCTGTTTCATGTTTTTCATAAATATAGACTTCAAAGTTTGATATTTGTCGGCGATTTTTTTTAACTCAAAAATTTCATTTTTTAAAATATCATGCTCCTTTTTTTCTTGGCTTAATTTATGTTCAATCGGAGCAATATATTTATCATAAATTCTTTTGGCTACTTGGTTTAAATCTTCTTTTTCTTCTTTTAATCCTAAAAATTTTGATTTCAAAGTTTGTGGCTCAAACTCAGACGCACAAACTTTATTAAATTTAAGATTTTTATATTCCCTTTCAAGATTTTCTTTGCGAGTTTTTATCTTAAATTCTTCCGTATCTAAGTGTCGTCTTTTTTCTTCTCTATTTTCTCCTCTTTGGAGTCCAAAATTTTCACCGACTTCTTTGTGAAAATCTGTATGTAAATTTCTTAAGTGTTGTCGAGTAATCAAATTTTTAGCAGAAAGCCTATCATCAATGATAGGTACAAAATTTACATGTAAATGTGGGGTTTTTTCATCTCTATGAATAGTGGCAGACAGAATATTCTCTTTGCCATATTTTTTTTCTACAAACTCCAAAGAGTTTTTAAAAAATTCTTTCTCTTGCTCTTTCGTGATATTGTCAAAAAAATCTTTGTCCGAAGTTATCAGAACTTGGCACATTACTACAGCATCTTTTCTCACTGCTTTTCTTAGTTCGAGTTGACTAATTCTTTCAGTGATTTTTTTTGACAAACTAGAGCATTCCAATAAGCTCTCATTGAGATTTTTTTTTGAAGTATCTATGTCTGGATTTGTGATACTTTCTTTTGCTCTTGTGTCGTGTATCTCAATTCCTTTGATTGCTGTTTTTTGATATTTTTCTATTCGTATTATTCCATAACTCATAAATGAATAAAACCTCGCTTTTTCAATACTTCTTTAAGTAAAGTATAACACAGTAGACTTTACTTTGTAAAGTCTCGTGCTCTGCGAGGCTTTAAAAGGCATAAAGAATACGCTATTCTTTAATAATAGCTTTAGAAAGAAATTTTCCTCTTTCTTCCTGCTCTAATAAAAATCTTTCATAAGGCTTGAGCATTTTTTCATCAAGTTCTGTGCCAAGTATTTTTTGAAGAACTGCACCAAATTGAGCTAATAAAAATTTATTCTTTTCAACTTTGGCAAGCTCTTTCTTTTTTTGTGCTTTTTTTATGTCAGCTTTTTTCTTTTTTAAGGCTTTTTCTTGTTCTTCAATTTTTGCAATCTTTTCATCAAAATTTATCATATCTATTTACCCTGTTGATTTGCCTTATAAGTTAGCCATCCACCTAACACACCTACACATAATATAAAAATAAGGGCTCCAGTCCAAATATTCATATAGCTACTCCTTTACAAAAAGTGCTAAAATTGTTGCAATCAAAGCTGATACAAGACCAACAAGAAAACCGTACCATATATTTTCATAAATACTTACGCCAAGTGAAATCACTGCAAAATTAAACAAAAACTCGATAATTTTTTTTCTTGCATAGCGGTAATTCACTCAAAACTCCTTAGTTGTTTTTTCGGAAAAAAATGTACAAATTTTTCTGAAAAGTTACAAGATTTTTTTATACAGAGTTAATTTATTTTTTTCCTGTATATTGTCGCATATTAAGACACATAGTGTTGATTGCTTCAATTCTATGTCCAGGGCATTTTGAGTGTTTTGCGATACATTGACGAACTTCTGCCATGACAGGGCTTTTAACTTCTTCCACTGGCTGAGCTGATGGGCGTGCTTGGGGCAGTTCTAGCTGTTCTTTTTTTGGAATGCTCTTTTTCTCTGACCATGAAAATTTGATATGAGAAATAGAGCGACCATTCTTGAATTTTTCTATTTTAAGATTGGGAAAATATGGGGACAATTCTTCCATGATGGTTTTTAAAATTCTTTTATTTATATCACACATTTGATAATTCGGCGGAATTCCTAATTTCCGCCGAAAATCATCAATAGCTAACTTTATCGACTTAGCTCCTTCCCATTCTTTCAAGATACTATACATCAGTTGTGAATAACCACTATCAAGTTGACGATATTCTAACATATCTTGAATCGTAAATGGCTTGACCACCTGGTTCAATAAATAACGATAATCTTCATTAACTTTGAAGTGTATTTTTCCTGTATCTTCAAAAGATTGAATACCTACAAACAGTACAAAATCATGAAATCCATTACTTTTATCTATTTCAATAGTAATGTCTTTTAACGACCTATAAGTCTTTCTAAGATATTGATAAATATTATCACCTGTTTGCTGTGTATAACCACTAATTTTAGCTATCTCATCAACGTCAAATTCCAACAAATTATTTTCTTGATTCATAGCCTTATAACATAAAGCCATAAAAATACTACGTTCTTTTACTTTCAAACCTTGTAATTGAACTTTATGAAAATCTTTGTGATGTTTTATTTCGTATTTTTTCTTATTCATAAATGAAACCTCCACATAAACAATATTTGATTAAAGGACTTTAGTCAATTTGTTTCTGTCCTTTTATCTCTGTAATCTGTCCTTTTATAATTCTGTAATCCGTCCTTTTATCTCTGTAATCCGTCCTTTTATCTCTGTAATCCGTCCTTTTATGGCAGTGAAATATTCAATTATATCAAATATTTTTAAA
>CAYJLO010000139.1:0-4427 GCA_964370835.1 uncultured Desulfovibrionaceae bacterium | reverse complement strand
CTCCGCTTCCAATTCCTTCTTGGTCTGCGGCAATAATGCGTCGTCTGACAGGTTTGTCATTCGCGTTCTCCGTAACATTCTTTTTAATATCAAAGGAGGGTAAAGCATTATACAAGGTCCAGAATTGTGGATACAAAGTACCCATAATGCCGGGGTTGCTCAATTTAATATGCGGACGCGCGGCGGCGCATACGGCATATGCCATGGCCCATGCAGGTGTGGGTGCTGTCCAAACGGCGGAAGGATCGCGGAATTCTTCCGAAGCTACCAAGGTGCAATGGGCATCTTCTTCTTCACCATAGACAAAGCCCAAGTGATTAAAGAAAGATTCCATTTCATGCAACGGTGCTTGGCTTGGCAAGGTTACTTGCTTGCGACGCACAGCGGCAAGGTATGCACATGCTGCCATGAGCGGAGCAAAACGTGCATCTTCATATAAGGCAAGATAAGGCACAGTGAGTTCTTCCATGGGAAGATCATCTTCCGCTTCATCTTCATAAGCATCTTCGCTGTCATCGGCGTTTTCTTGCTCAGTAGTTTCAGTAACTTCAGAGTCTTGCACGGTTTCAACGATTTCTTCAGCGGGAGCTTCTTCAGCTTGGCTTTGGTCTACATCACTGTTTTCAACGGTTTCGTCAGCGGCTTCAGTGGATGCTTCTTCGGTGGCTTCAACCACGTCGTTCATGTCCACAGCTTGTTCAGCGTCGAGAACTTCTTGATCTTCGTCAGTCACTTCTTCCACAACCACCAAGTCAGGCAGAATTTCTTCTGTGATGGCATAGGCAGTGGCCTTGGGCATGGCTCTCCACTTAATGGGCTCCATGGGGGCAAGGCTTGTGCAAATGCCCTCGCCATCTTGGCTCACTTCTAAGCCGAAATGCGCCAATAAGGTTTTGATATCCTTGGCAGGAGTGCAGTCAGGCCATAGGCCCTTAAGCTGCACTTTGCCGCCCATGGTGAGGGGCAAAGCCAAAAGATAAGAAGCTAGGTGTAAGTCCATACCAAGCTCAGGCTCAGCAGGAGTTTTAATGGGACAAGGCACAAAGTGAATGAGCGATCCTTCGCGGCGAACTTGCGCTTGGCAAGGTTCGAGCACAGAAAGGGCCTCTTCAATGATGGCTTCGGCATCATTGCGAGCGCGCATTTCAAAGCTGATGGCTTGGTCCCAGAAAGGTGCAGCTAAGAATAAACCTAGCACCATGTCTGCCGGAATATCGGCAGGAATGGAAATGCGATCTTCAAAAATACCGGAACATTCCAAACGAATGGGGAAGCCGGCACCGCTGGGCATAACATTGCTGAGGCGTGCACCCAATTGTGGTAAGAAAGAACGCACGGCGGTGAGGTCAGCTTCTTTTAAGCTAGCTTCACCGGTGAATTTTGCACGGGTATTTTTGCTCACATAGTGACCGAGGAGCAAGAAGAAGTTTAGAATATCATCACCCACATAAATAACTTTATCGGGCAAGGATAAACCGCCGCCTTGACGGGCAATCAAGGTGCCTTTGTCGTCCCAAGCAAGGGATGTGGCACATTGGTTAAACATCTTGATGCACTCGATGGTGGCATCGTCTAAAAGGCTTGGGGTCATGGTGCAAGCAGAACCAGATGCACCGGCTAAAGCTAAGAAGAAACGACTTCTACGGCTGGCCAAAGGTGCAAAGAAGGTAATGTCCACAGGTAATTGTGGCGGTGCCAAGTTAAAGCCTGTGCGTTTTGCTGCGCCTTCTTGGGGCTTAGCCGAGAAAACAATCTCTTGCATCATGGCAAAAAGCTGATGGATGATGCGTGGGTCACGCGTCATTTGTGTGGCAGCTTTTTCCCAAGAAGCGCGAAGTTCTTTTTCTTCTTTTGGAGCCATTTGGCCGGCTTTGCTGCGCATTCTATCCAAGATATTACAGCGACGTGCGAGCATTTTTAGCAAGTCTTTGTCCATGTCCATGATGGTTTCGCGCAATGGAGGACGTTTCATGGGGCGTTTGCGATCGCCGCCACGGTCTCTTCCAAAGCCTCTGTCGCCATCGCGGTCGCGTCCAAAACCTCTGTCGCCAAAGCCTCTATTATTAAAGGGACGATCGCCGCCATAAGGTCTGTCGCCATAGGCTGGACGGTCTTGGCTTTGTTCACCATCACGAGGGGCAGGGGAGGAGGTGGAACCTTCTCCTTGAGTTTGGTCCATGTCTACGCGAGCATTGGCATGTTCTTGTGTAGTATTGGAATACGCATAACCAAACTCGGTATATCCTTGGTTTGGTGCGGTATTTTCGTTGAAATTTGTATCGGCTACAGGTTGTTCGCCGTCACGGAAGCGTGGGGCATCGTCGCGGTTTTCAAAGCGTGGGCGGCGATCTCTGTCTTCAAAACGCGGACGATCTCCGCGGTTTTCAAAACGAGGACGGTCGCCGCGATCTTCAAAACGCGGACGGCGTTCTTTATCCTCAAAACGAGGGCGTTGGTCACGATTTTCGAAACGAGGACGGTCGCCGCGATCTTCAAAACGCGGACGGCGGTCTTTGTCCTCAAAACGAGGGCGTTGGTCACGGTTTTCGAAACGAGGACGGTCGCCGCGATCTTCGAAGCGCGGACGGCGTTCTTTGTCCTCAAAGCGAGGACGTTGGTCACGGTTTTCGAAGCGAGGACGGTCGCCGCGATCTTCGAAGCGCGGACGGCGTTCTTTGTCCTCAAAGCGAGGACGCTGGTCACGATTTTCGAAGCGGGGACGATCGCCGCGATCTTCAAAACGCGGACGGCGTTCTTTGTCCTCAAAACGAGGGCGTTGGTCGCGATTTTCAAAGCGAGGACGATCACCTCGATCTTCGAAACGAGGGCGGTCACCGCGATTTTCAAAGCGCGGACGGTCGCCACGATCTTCAAAACGCGGACGGCGGTCACGGTCTTCAAAGCGCGGACGATCACCGCGATTTTCAAAGCGTGGACGTTGTTCTCTGTCACCATCTCTCATGGGGCGTTGACCATCGCGTGCAAAGCGTGGCTTTCTGTCACCATCGCCAAAATTTGGGCGTGGTTTTCTGGGGCCGCGTGGGCCATCGGCGTATTCGGGGCGTCTTGGTCTGTCGCCATCTTTTTCAAAGCGTGGCTTTCTGTCTTGTCCGTCTCTTGGTGGTCTTGAGTCTCGTCTGTCCTGATTTAAGCGGAAAGGACGACGGGGGCCGCGTTTGTCAGCAAAAGAGCCTTTGTCATCGCGGTCTTGTCTGTCTTGACGGTCACGTTTTTCATAATTTTTTTCAGAAGCGCCTTGGTCATTATTTGGACGCTGTGGTCTGTGGTTTTCCATTCTTATTCCCTATGATAGATGTTATTGCTCTCATGTAGCTTGAAAAATCAATATAGGCAAGTCACAAAAATAATTGAGAAAAAAAAGGCCTATTGTGAAATAAGTCACATAAATAGAAATTGTCTGGTTATTATATTGATATAATAGGATATTATTTTTTTAAAATTCTTTAAGCAAGGAAGGTGCTAAAAATCACTGGTAAAAACTATACAAAAAACTTTGTGCGTGCTATAATGAAAGTCAAAATTGTAAGATTTTTTTTTACTGTGTTACAAATGGGTTATGAGTAGAAAGAAATGTGACAATAACATCTTTTTTGACAAAGGGGGTAGACAAACTCATGCGATTTAGGTAAAGTGAAATTACGTCGAAAGTTGTTTGTGAAAAAAGGTACTTTAAGGCGAGTTGAGAAAAAAAATATTTCCTACTTGCTTTTTTCGATAAAAGTATGCATTAATGGTCTAGCAAATAGTTTTAGGTTTTATGTGTTTTTCATTGGGTGGACCCCATAAAAGGCTGGAGATAACCAACCTTTTTAGGCTCCATCGGGTGAAAAGATTTCCCCGCTTAGATATGGATTTTGCCATTAACCTGTAAAGTTGGAGGATACGTATGCCGACGTTTGTCGATCCGTCAAAATGTGACGGCTGTAAGGGTGGCGAAAAGACTGCTTGTATGTATATTTGCCCCAACGACCTCATGATCCTCGATTCCGAGGAAATGAAGGCGTATAACCAAGAACCCGACGCATGTTGGGAGTGTTATTCCTGCGTAAAGATTTGCCCTCAAGGTGCAATCACTGCGCGTCCCTACGCTGACTTTGCACCCATGGGCGGTACTTGTATCCCCATGCGTTCTGCAGATTCCATCATGTGGACTGTAAAGTTCCGTAATGGTAACGTGAAGCGTTTCAAATTCCCCATTCGTACTACCCCAGAAGGTTCCATTAAACCTTTCGAGGGTTACGGTGAACCTGCCAATTTAGAAGACGAATTGTTGTACACCGAAAGCGCTCTTGTTGAGCCCATCAAGTACAACACCGAAGCTACACAAATTGGCGAAGGTGACAAATCTGCCACAGAAATGGAACACGGCCGCTAGGCAGTGCCCCCCCAAACAAGTGCGAATTAAG
>CAYJLO010000138.1:0-4482 GCA_964370835.1 uncultured Desulfovibrionaceae bacterium | reverse complement strand
CTAAGCATGGCGACAGCTTTGACATCACCATAACCGATGGAAAGGGCGGGACAACTGGGTCTAAATACGACGAAACCACTGGCGAAGGTGGAATTCAAGTAACCATCACCGATGACGCTCCCATTTTGTCTACCACAACGCCAGAAGTAAAGTCTTCTGACTTTGATAGCACAAAATATCAAGCTTCTGATTACTTCAACGAAGGTGCGGACCGTGATGGCGGCGAATATGTTGTTGTTGGTGCCAATTCTTCTACCGTAAATGATGTTACAGGTACAACCACCTACGAATTCTCATGGGGCTCTGTCACCATGAATAATACGTCCGGTGAATACACCGTTACGGCCAATGACCCAAGCTTCAACGTTGTTGAAGATCCAACCAATGGCTTTGGCATTCCATATCAAACGCCTACTTCCACCAATGGTGATGAAGCAACGTATACATTTAACTGGGGTACTGTAACTGTCAATACAGTCACCGGAGCGTATACCTTAGAAGGTGCTGATGGTAAGTTTGACATCCAGTTTACAGATAAAGATGGTGACAGCGCTAAAACCACAGTTGATGTTGACTATGGTGTGAACGCTTACCGTGAGGGTGTTGCCACCACAACGGGTGCTCACATTGTGCATGAGTCAAATCTGTCTGTGGGCACAAATCCTGATGGCGAAGCTGAGTTTGCCACAGGTTCTGTGATAGTTAGCGCTGTGGATGGCTTAGCCACGGTATCCGTGGGCGATACAGTATTAGCCACATTGAATGAAAATGGTACATGGACCTTTACTCAAGGCAAACTTGAGCACGGTACCATTGATGTAACAAATATTACTTCAAATGGTGATGGTAGCTACTCCGTAGAGTACAAATACGAACTTACCGAAGTCACCAAAGATGTTGCCGATGAAACGGAAAACGATAATTTCACGTTTACCTTCACTGACAAAGACGGTGATGTAGGCACGACAAATATTAAAGTTGAAATTGTTGACGATGAACCCATAGTCGGTGCTGTAGAGTTTAAAGATGGTGACGCCATTTTACATGAACAAGATCTCACCGGTGCAACAGGAAGCAGCCTAATCTCTGGTACTGTGGACCTTGACTTCGGCGCAGATGACAAGGCAGATGCCAAGGCTTTTGCATGGAATGCAGATGGTCAGCCCCAAATTTGGACCAGCGCAGGTGAAGAAGTTACCTGGACAGTTTCTGAAGACGGCTTAACCCTTACAGGGTCTGCTGGTGGTAAAGACGTTGTTGTTGCCACAGTGGATACGTCCACAAACCCTGCAAAGTTTGATGTGGAACTTAAAGAATCCATCATGCACGATGCGCCAGAAGATGGTATCTCTGATAAAAATACAGATACAGATGCAGACGGCAAGTTATCGTCCACAGGCAAAGATGATGACACGAGCAATGATGGTAAGGATGCCAACGGTGTTGATAATAGCAACCTTAACCTAGGCTTTACAATCACTGACGGCGATGGCGACACGGATTCTGGTAACATTACCATACTGATTGAAGACGATGTGCCCGCTGCACCAGATAAACAAGCAGAGCCCACTTTAACCAAAACGGACACAGCCACAACCATTGTAGACATCGATTTTGGTGCCGATAATGGTGCAGGTAAAAAGCTCATATTTGGTGACTCAGAGTTTCAATTTAATGGTACTGCATGGGTTGCAGTAGCTTCTGAAGGTGAAGCAAGTCCCACAGGTGTAGTGGTAGAGCTGGATGTTATCAGCGCTAACGGAACCTTCCTTGAGCTTAAAGATGCTCCTGCTGACGGGGACAGCCATGTTGTAGATGGTACTACCTTTACGTATACAGGTGGAACTTGGACAGCGACCACCGGCGAAGGGGATAGTTTACAATCACACAGTGTGACTGAATCCACTGCAACAAGATTAGAAGCCGAAGACGGTACCACATTGCAAACTGGCGGTGCTGATGGTGATAGATGGCTTGCCACTGTTACTGACGTGCCTACCAACGGTGAAAAGACTGAAAAGTTTGAAATTGTTGATGCCGATGGCGATAGCACAAGCTTTGACATCACCGCTCAAAATACAACTGAAATACCAGATGACAAGGTTATTGGTCTTGCTGGTTCAGCCACGCAAATTGAGCCAGGTGCTAACTACAATATTGCCATTATTCTTGATACGTCGGGTTCCATGTATGATGATGGTAATAATGATATTAAAGATGGCGCCGATGGAGATGCCAGCACTGTAGAGTCTCGCCTTGGACAAGCTTGCGACGCCATTGCTGATTTTATAGTAGGTACTTTACACAATCATGCCAATAGCGAATTGGGCGGCGAAGTTAATGTCCTAATTACTACTTTCTGGGAACGTAGTGAGTATAGTGGCGGAGATATATACAATTCTGATGATAAGCGAAGCAGTGGTGCCACTTATATTGAAACATTAGATCCTAAGGATTTCGCAGAAATGACTGAAGATGAAATATACTCAGCCATTGCAGAAATCTTAGCCATGAATGCCGTGGGTGTTACATATGATGCAGCTACTGGTGAGTTTAAGTATGACGCTGAAGCTCACAAAAATCTCACTGATGCCTTAAAAGATCCAACCATGGACGCTGATGATGTCTACAAACCTTTAGATGACACCGATACCGGCTTCCACTGGGGAACTGAATACCATCAAGGCTTTGAGACTGCTGCTGAGTGGTTTGAACAAGTGTCAAAAGAAGGTTTCACCAACGAAGCATTCCTTATAACCGATGGTGCCCCCCATGACACAGAGGCTGAGCGTGAGCTAGCATATACAAAATTACTTGACGCCATGGGAATTACATATACTCAAGCAGTAGATAGTAATGGGGATCTTCTCTATGTGACGAATCCTGCGACAGGTAATCCTATTTTGATTGATGGTAAAAAAGTTCCAATAAACAGAGCTGAACCTGGACAAGAAGATAAAATTCAGGCAGTTGGTGTTGGTGCTGGTGCTAACTTAGGCACTCTTGATAAGTTTGATACCACTGAAGTTGACCCAGAAACAGGGCATAATTCTGTTGGTGTATCTGATAGTGATATTGGTAAATTATTTACTGCTGAAAAAGGTAGCGTGGATACTACTACCATTGAAACAAGCATAGGCATAACTGCCAATGGAAAAGATGTTTTAGTGGGCGGAGTGAATGTTGATTTATTAAGGTCCACCCTAGAAACTCAATTGGGAGCAAAGGTTACGGATGCTGCACTTGCTGAGTATATGCGTAAAAATCCAGAGTGGGTTTTAGAGCAAATAACCGACGCAGTAAGTACGGCAGAAGATCCTGATTTACTCATGGGTGGTAGCAACAACGACATTATTTACGGCCAGGGCGGCGAAGATATGCTCATTGGTGACGGTACTAATGCTATGTTGGCTGAGTTTGCTGCAAAGTTAGGTTTGACCAAAGCAGATTATGAAGCAGCTAACTTAGAGCTTCCTGACTTAACAGATTTAACTGAAAAGGAAATAGAAGAAGCTCTTAAAGACTATGCTGAAAAAATGCAGGAACTTGTAGCAGACTTAACTGAGGCTGCTAAAGATGCCGATTTGGATGTTCTCAAAGCCGCAGCCGATGCCATGGAAAGCAACACTGACGGTAATGATACCCTCTACGGCGGTGATATAGATGATACTGTCGATGTTGCTGATGGGGAAAGAAATGAAACCGGCGATGACATCCTCCTTGGCCTCGGCGGCGATGACAAGCTTTACGGCGGAGAAGGCAATGACATTCTCATTGGCGGTAGCGGGTCTGACCTTCTAGATGGCGGTGCTGGAGATGATATTATCATTGGCGACTTGAGTGACAAAATCGTTGGTGGTTCTGGTAATGACCTTATTATTTTACCAGAATTATCTAAAGTAGATATTAACGATGTCCTAAGTGTTGACGGCGGTGATGGCATGGATGTACTCCTTTCTGGTGTTGATAGTCTTAATGCTGCAAAGGATGCTCTTGTGAGCGGCGAAATTACAAATGTAGAACTGCTTGTTTTTGGTGGTGATATACAAGGTAAAACTGCCAATGAAATCATCGATGAACTTGACATTGCAGATGATAATGGAAATGTGAATGCTAACTGGCAGAAAGTTGATGGTGGCTCAGTTATTGGTAAGGATAATACTGTGTACGAACAGTACAAAGATGGTGATATTACTATCTTGATATCTAAGTCTCAACTTGAAAGCGGTAACTTCTAAAATAAATAGTATCTAAATACATAAACGTAAGCCCCCGAAGTCATGCGCTTCGGGGGCTTTTTTGTGGAAAAGAAAACCTCCCGCTGGGCGGGAGGTTCTAAAAAGCTTACAGCTATAAGTATGTTGGAAAAATTTTTTTGATTTGTAAATTAGACTTGCGACCTGACAACTGTATGTCAAACAAATCAAAAGGAGGTCAGCCAAAATGGGCGATTTAAAAAGCTTAGCGCATTTCAACTAAGTA
>CAYJLO010000137.1:0-4483 GCA_964370835.1 uncultured Desulfovibrionaceae bacterium | reverse complement strand
CGGTAAATAGCTTGAGCTAAAACGGTAGCAGTGGTGGTACCGTCACCGGCAACGTCAGAAGTTTTGGAAGCAACTTCCTTAACCATTTGAGCGCCCATGTTTTCGAATCTGTCTTCAAGTTCGATTTCTTTAGCAACGGTTACGCCGTCCTTGGTGATAACGGGAGCGCCAAAGCTTTTTTCGATAACAACGTTACGGCCTTTAGGACCAAGAGTTACTTTAACAGCGTTAGCAAGTTTATCTACACCGCGGGAAAGTTTTTCGCGGGCTTTTACGTCAAATAAAATTTCTTTAGCAGACATGTTCTATTCTCCTGAGAATATATATAATGTATAATTAAGCAATAACGGCGAGAATATCGTCTTCGCGCATTACAAGGTATTCGGTGCCGTCGATTTTAACTTCGGTGCCAGCGTATTTGTTGAAAAGAACAGCGTCGCCAACTTTAACTTCCATGGCTATACGCTTGCCGTCTTCAGCAACTTTACCGGGGCCAGCAGCAACGATTTCGCCCTTGGAAGGCTTTTCTTTGGCTGTATCTGGGATGTAAAGACCACCAGCGGTCTTTTCTTCGCTTTCAAGACGCTTTACAAGCACGCGATCGTTAAGGGGCTTCAGTGTCATAATTTCCTTTCCTCACAAAAAATGAATTTTGCAGCACATAAAGCCTTGTGCTTTACATACTGCCTATAAATTTAGTTGCGCGCACAGTTTAGGACCATGCGCGAACGATAAGTAGTATAACCCTCATTACGAAATTGAAAAGGGGGTAAATGAAAAAAAAGTGCTTTTTTTTGAAGAAATATAATTTTAATAAATAAATTTAATATATTATGAAAATAATAAAAAACATTTATATGTAGTAGATTATCTCAAAATGTTGCGTCTAGTCTCAAATTAATACGTAAATTTTGTAACCTACAAAAATATTTAAGAAAAAAAATAGCATGTTCATTTTGTTCAATACAAAATCAAATGTATGTCTTTTTTCTATTATTTTTTATGCAAAAAAAGAGCGTTCACTTACAGAATGTTTTTTTTATTTTGAAATATCTTTTTAGTGCTGTGAATATAATCCATAAATATAAGAAAAATAGAATTATGTGTTGACTATATTAGTATATTGTTTTACATATTACTATAAAGAAAAACACAAGGAGTAATAAATGATAGACAGAACAGAACTCTTACGCATGATTATGGAAACAAATCCCGGCCAGTCTCCTGCGTATGTATTAGAGCAATACACTGTGTATTTAAAGGGTCTAAGCAATATTCACGGTGAAACATTGGCTCCTCAAGGAAGCCTGTGTGAAGAAAATAAAGACTGTACCACACAAGAAGAAAAAACTGACGAAAAAGTTGCAAAGCCTTCTCTAACATGCGGATACACAAAGCGTAGCTTGGTTGTTAATCCTAAAGAAGCCATTAAGAGTGATGAAATTTTATGTTGTCTTTGTGGAAAATCTTGCCAAGTTCTTACAGAGCGCCACATAGCTACACATAATGGGCTGAGCCGCGAAGGTTACTTAAAACTTTGTAGTTATCCAGCTGATCAAAATCTTATGTCTGAAAAACACCTGACTCGCATGAAAGCCAATGTGGTTAAAGCACAAAGAGCACGTAGAGAAAAAAAAGCAAAATCTGAAAAATAATAGTTCACAAAAAAGTCCCCGCATATATAGTACGCGGGGACTTTTTTGTATGAGTCATCTATATCTTTTTCAGTTTACAAAATATAACGACTTAAATCTTTATCTTCGCGAACATCTTTTAAGTGTGCGCGTACATATTCTGCATCAACCACCACTTTCTCTCCTGGCTTATCTGGTGCGTCAAAGGAAATATCAGCAAGAATTTTTTCCATAATGGTGTATAGACGGCGGGCCCCTATATTTTCTGTCTCGTTATTAATTTCTTCAGCAAAGGCTGCCAGTTCTTGTAAGCCATCGTCAGTATAGCTAATACTTACCTTTTCTGTACCAAGTAAAGCGGCATATTGTCGTGTAAGGGCATTATCTGGTTCGGTAAGAATGCGCAAAAATTCATCCTTGCCAAGTGCTTGTAATTCCACACGTAAGGGAAAGCGTCCTTGCAATTCAGGGATTAAATCTGAGGGATTGCTAAAGTGAAAGGCACCAGCCGCAATGAAGAGTACATGATCTGTCTTTATCATACCATACTTAGTATTAACCACAGAACCTTCCACAATGGGCAGCAAATCACGCTGTACACCTTCACGCGAAATATCTGAAGAACGCTGTGAAGAAGTGCTGGCTATTTTATCAATTTCATCAATGAATATAATCCCCCCCTCCTCCACTCGAGCACGCGCCTTATCCATGAGGGCTTCTTCGTCCACAAGCTTTGCCGACTCTTCTTGCACAAGGACGGTAAAGGCTTGGCCTATTTTCATTTTACGACGTTTGGCCTTGGGAGGAAAAGCCTTGCCAAACATGTCTTTCATCTGCGACCCCATATTTTCCATTCCGGGAATGGCAAACATGTCTATGGAAGGACCGGATTGTTCCATGACTTCCATTTCCACCTCGCGATCATCCAGAAAGCCTTGGCGAAATTGTTGGCGTAGTTTCTCTTTGGTGGACTCACGTGCGCTATCACCAGTATACGATGGGGGCAACAGTAAATCCATAAGACGTAGCTCTGCCGCCGTTTCTGCAGCTTCTTTTACGCGAATATTTTCCTCTTCACGCACAAGCTTGATGCTTATTTCCATAAGATCGCGCACCATGGATTCCACATCCCGCCCCACATAGCCCACTTCTGTGAACTTTGTTGCTTCTACCTTAACAAAAGGTACAGAGCATAACTTAGCTAAACGACGGGCAATTTCTGTTTTACCAACGCCTGTAGGGCCCATCATGATAATATTTTTAGGGGCTACTTCATCACGCAACTCCGGAGGAAGTTGACTTCGACGCCAACGATTGCGTACGGCCACAGCCACCATACGCTTGGCTTGTTCTTGTCCAATAATATATTTATCAAGCTCTGCAACAACTTCACGCGGAGTAAGGGTAATCATCTAAACACCTCTAAAGACATATAATTTTATTAAATCACTGCTATATTATACCAGCTCACGCAAATATAATCACCTTTTTCTAATTTGCAATGCTTTTTTATCTACTTTATATACAAAGCATGAATTCAATGAATCTTTGGAATATATATTACGGCCCTATACTGTTGGGATTGGGCATACTTTTACAAGTTGTTTTCATGTTAAAATGGAAACGTTCCTTTATATTATCTTGTTTAGGCGCTTTATGTATTAGCATTGTGTGTTATATGGATAAAGATATTACACTTTTCATAGGACAGGTATTTGTTCTTTTCTTTCAATTTCTCATAAGGCGCACATAATGCTCAGTAAGCCTTTTTTACGCATTTTTTCATTTTTCGTTTTTGTATTATTGTTGGTCTGGTTTTGGTTTCATGCTCAAGGACAAAACATCTTAGAAGAAAGCTGGATGGATACACATGTTCGCAATGCCGGATATATGGGTATAGTTCTGTATGTGGCTTTGGTAACTAGTCTTACAAGCATGGGGGTGCCCAGACAACTTTGTAGCCTCTTGGGTGGCTATACCTTTGGCATGTGGTTTGGTACGCTATGGGCAACTCTTGGCACCGTTTTCGCGTGCACCCTTTGTTTTTGCTATGCTCGTTTTTTAGGTCAAGAGTGGCTACATAAGCGCTTTGGACATAAACTTACCTCTTTCAATAATTTTTTATGCCAATCACCTTTTTTACTTACCCTAGTAGTGCGCATTGTTCCTTTAGGAAGTAATTTTTTAACAAACTTTCTCGCCGGCATGAGTCAAATACCAGCTTTGTCTTTTTTGGGAGGATCTGCTGTGGGATTTACCGTACAAAATTTCATTTTTGCCACCATGGGAAGTGGCATGCGCATGGCGGGAGAGGAAAAATTATTACTGAGCATAAGCTTGTATGTTATATCTCTCAGCCTTGGATATTGGGTATTCGCACGCTATAAAAAACATCAAAATTCTTACTTGAAAAACCATACCATAAAAGATAAAAACGGCAGCATGCCATAAAATACTCCTTGCTTTTTTCACTAAAGCGTATATGTAATGGTTTCCCATGGAGTTTTCTCCATCTATTGGGGGCGCATTGGTTTCGACAGGGATGATGAAGCCAAAGTTGCAGGTCGAGGCGCCGCTGGCCTCGTAAAAAGCGGCATCAAAGTAATTGCCAAGAACGATTACGACTACGCCTACGCTGCTTAATACCAGCGCGGCAACGGTCACTCGATGACCTCGTCAATCCGGATGACGCCTAATAATCCGGTGCGGCGACACTTTATTAGGCTAGCCAAGGTATGCGTTTGCTGGTGCCAAGGCGAAAATCTTGCAGCGAACTGGTCAAGGATCGCCTGGTTGGGGGCTACATCTGCGACGAGAATTAAGCCTAACCTAAACCTGTAGACGCTTTG
>CAYJLO010000136.1:0-4603 GCA_964370835.1 uncultured Desulfovibrionaceae bacterium | reverse complement strand
GTGGGCTTTTTAATTAGTAAAGCACTCTGAAGTTTTCCTAAACGAGACTAAGAGTTCATTAATCTCTGCTACCGCCCATAAAGCGAAGCATCATAAGGAAAAGGTTAATGAAGTCAAGATATAAGGTTAATGCGCCCAAGATAACACCACGGCGCACTGCAGTGCCGTCGTTCAAAGGAGCATTGGCGCCAAATTCTTTAATCTTTTGCGTGTCATAGGCGGTTAAGCCGGTGAAGATAAGCACGCCAACGCCGCTGATGACATAATCCATCATGGGGCTTTGTAAGAAAATATTCACCAGCATGGCAATGATGATGCCAAACAGACCCATCATGAGGAAAGATCCCATGGAAGTTAAGTCACGCTTGGTGGTCCAGCCATAAATGCTCATGGCAAGGAAGGTGCCGGCAGTCACCACAAAGGCATTTACAATGGAGCCCATGGGGTAGACGATGAATATGCTGGATAAGGTTACGCCGGTGAGGGCAGAATACAGCATGAAAAGCGCAGTGGCTGTGAAGGCAGACATGCGCTGAATGGCCGCAGAAATGGCTACAACAAGGCCTATTTGCGCAATAACTAAAGCAATAAGCACAATGCTACTGCTGAAAATCATGGCGCGGATTTCTTCAGAACCAGCCACCATCCAAGCGGTGCCGGCGGTAAGAGCAAGGCCCATGGTCATCCATTGATATACTTGACGCATGAAAAGGGATGCCACACTCACATGAGATTGGCCCAGAGTTTGTGTAGAATGCATTGTATCCTCCAAAATGCCGTGAGGCAAAGTATGTAAATTAACGTATATATAATAAGACAGCATGCAAGAAAAGGCAAGTGGTAGAAAGCGGCCTTTTGGACAGCGAGGTGTCATGGGTCAAAAAACAAGTGTTTTGCTAGGCTTAGTCGTGTAAAATCCCATGGCAAACACATTGATTTTTTATGTTATATTGGCCATACTTGCCGAGAGCGTAAATATAACATACAATATACGCCGTTAAAACGAAGGTAATCATGGCAGCACGCATTGCAAGGAAAAAACCCGCTCCCAAGCCCGAACCGGTTGTGGAGGAGCAAAGCCCACCACCGCCACCCTCTTTGTGGCGAAGGCTTTTTCCTGCCCTGTTTTTCATGGGCGTTTTGGTGGCCATGGTTTATGCTTTTTATGACCCCGATCATAAAAGCACCCCGCGTCCTGCCGTGAAAGCAGAAAAAGAGCATTCCTCCAAGGCCGCAAAAATTGTAAAAGCAGAGCCGGCCAAAATAGATATGTTTAAAAGGCGATATGAGGCCTTTAAGGCTGAATTTGCCGAGCTACAAGCCGACGATGCTGACAGAGATGACTTTTTGGCCATTTCGCAGGATTTTTATGACCTGTATGTGGACGCTAAAGATTGGCCCAACCGTCCTGCGGCTTTATATCGCGCCGCTGAGGCTTTGGAGTATTCTGGCAAGAAGGCTGACGCTGAATCTGACTATAAAAACGCCGTTGATATTTATGAAAAATTAATACAGGAATTCCCTCATAGCGTACTCGCGGATGATGCTCTGTATGCGGCGGCGCGCGTGTGGGCTTTTTCTTTGGATAAGCCCAAAGTGGCCTTGCGCCATTTGGAGACGCTTCGCGAGAAGTATCCTCAAGGTGATAAATACGCTGTGGGTATGGAGCTACGAAAAAAGCTCTTACCTCCCCCTGCCGTGCCCAAAAAAACCAAGGCTGAACCCCCAAAAACTGTGCAAGCCTCGAAAAAGCCTCAAGAGGATACAAGCTCTAAAGAGGCTGGAAGGGCAGAACCATCAGAGGATGGTTTTGATTTTTTTGGCATAAAGCAAGGAATGCTTTTGGCCATTGAGAGTTTTTTTGAAGATGAGCCTTTGCAAGATCCCACCGCAAAGCCTGCTTCAAAAACTGCGGCTCAGCCACCCAAAAAACTTTCTCGAGCTGAGGCAGAAGCACAAGCCATGCTCATGCTTTCTGTGGATCATGAACACAAAGATGCTCCCAAGGCAGAGCCAAAAGAAAAAATAGAAAAGGTGGCAAAGGCTGCTGAGGCGGTGAAGCCCACCAAGGCTGAAGTCTCTGCGACAGTGGTGTCCAAGGCCGAGATTAAAAGTGACAAATCGTCCGTTGATGCTACAAAGGTGGCGTCTGTTGATAAGGATGTCCTTCCACTGAATTCCGTTCCGGAGTTGGTATATAAGCCCATACTCATGCCGGCCTCCTTATTCATGTCTCAAGCTGTACATGTGTTGGCAGATTTACAACAAAGCCCTCCCACATTGATGGAGCCGCAATCTCCCAAGATACCACCTTCCGCCAAAGAGGATGTTCAAGTTGCGACTACAAACTCCCTTGCGTCAGAGCCTAGTTCTGCGAAATCACTTTCTGAAAAAACGGCACCTGCCAAGCCGAAGGAACATGAACTCATAAAGCCTGTTTTGGCTGTGGCCCATGACAAAGCAAATGTTCTTCCCAAGGAAGACAAATCGTCAAATGTGGCTGAGGTAAAAAAAGAATCCATAGTTAAGCCCACCACTACGCCCATAGATGCGGCCAAAATTATACCCAAGCCCAAGGTTGTGGCTCAAGCTGAAGTTAAGTCAGCGATAAAGCCTCAAAATAAATCTCAAGACAAGTCTCAGGCGACGTCTCAAACCAAGGCCGAAAATAAATCAGCGGTGAGCCCCACAATCAAAAATGATGCTTCAGCCAAAGCGGCGTCAAAGCCCGCAGAGCCGCCTGTTAAAAAGCCATCTGGCAAAACATCCAATGGGGAAGCCTTGCACAAAACGGAGGCTTCAGCTCAAGAAGAGAAAAGTTTTTGGCATGGTTTGGCGCAAAGCTGGCAGGAGTTTTGGCAAGAAGAACCTAGCCCCGCACCGCAAAATGTTGCGCAAGTGGTTGAGCCAAAGCCTCACACAGAGCTTTCAAAAGAGCCTCAAAAGGATGTTTCAGTGGAATCCAAGGCTCCCTTGGTGGCTGAAGCTTCACTTAAAGACGCAGCAAAGAATTCATCTGTCTCTGCGCAAAGCAAGGTGACTGCAAAAGCTCAGGCCTTGCCTAACTCAGAAGCTAGGCCAGTAGTTAAGCCAGAGCCTAAGCCAGAATCTAAGTCAGTCCCCAAGGCGGAGTCTCAAACAGCTTCTACAGCAAAGCTAAAGGCCACGAGTCAAACTTCTCAAAAACAACAAGTAGAAAAAAAGGCTAAGACACAGCAATCTCAAAAATCCGTAGCCCCCAAGCCGGCTCCCTTGGTGGTGCCCAAGCCCAAGCCGACGCTGGTGGCAGAGAAAAAAGGTGACACTTCCAAAAAAGAGTCTCAAACAAAGCCTAAAGCTGATGTGAAGCCCAAGGCAGAAGCGAAAGCCAAGCCTGAAACAAAGCCCAAGACTCCTGAAAAGCCCAAAGCTCCTGTGCAGGTGGCAAAGTTAAACAAGGGACAAGAGGCAAAAAAGCCCACTCCTGCGGCTAAACAACCGGAAATACCTCTCTTGGGGCAAAATGATGCCTTAAGTCAGGAAGAATTGAACAAGCGCGTGCGCAATGCGCCCAAGGGGGATTTGGCGGCGCAATTGGGTCTTGCTTCGGTGCGTACGGTATATGTGGACATAGGGCATGGTGGTAAGGATCAAGGTACAGCTCACAATGGCCTCATTGAGAGTGAAGTGGTGCTTGATATGGGCAAACGAGTGGGAGAGCTGCTGAAATCCCAAGGCTTTAATGTTATCTATAGCCGTGTAAAAAATGTTTTTTTGCCCTTGAGTTCACGTTCCGTTAAGGCCAACGATGCCGGTGCTGATTTATTTGTGTCCATACATATGAATGCTTTTCATAATGGCACCATTCAAGGTTTTGAAACCTATTATTTGGACTTTTCGCGCAACAGTGAGGCCTCACGCGTGGCCACTTTAGAAAACTCTGTCAGTGATAGAAGTCTTGGTGATTTACAAAATGTGCTGGCAAAAATGCTTCTTAATGTACGCACCTCAGAGTCTCGAGAGCTGGCTTCCTCCATACAAAAGAGCACCATACAGGCTTTGCGTGGTAAGGGCTTTAAAACAAAGGATGGAGGTACTCGCTCCGCACCTTTTCACGTGCTCATAGGCACCTCCATGCCGGCGGTGTTGGTGGAGCTTGGATATTGTACGCACAAAACGGAAGCCGTTTGGCTTAAGCGTTCGGATTATAGACAAATTTTAGCACGGGGTATTGTGCAAGGTATAGTTAAATACAAAAAAAGTTTGGAAAAACAAAGTTCTTCTCAATTTGCCTTGACGCCGAAGACAGCTTCTGGTAAGTAAATTCCCCCATAAAGCAAGCCAGTTAGGGAGAAAAGTTTCTTTCTAGCGTGCATTTTTGGCGCAAACTTCATCGACTGTAATACGGTGTAAGTATGCGCTAAGTGCCGTTTTAAGCTTGCCTTTTTGTTTTTTCTAGACTATCTTTAGACGCCTTATTTGGTTTTCCATGTGGTTTAGCTGGAAATCCTCTGTTTTTATGTACTATTACTACTTTTTAACTTATTATAGGGAAGGAGATTTCCATGCGTAAAGTGTTATTGATGGCTCTTATGCTGACAGTGATGACAGCAAGTGTAGCTTT
>CAYJLO010000135.1:0-4649 GCA_964370835.1 uncultured Desulfovibrionaceae bacterium | reverse complement strand
CCATTGTGGCAGATCCTCACTCCGTGACGGGTAAATTCCTCATGGAAGAGCGTAACATCAGACGTAAAAGAAAAATATAGCAGGCATATATGACAAAAGCGTTGGTGGCTCTCACTGTCTACAATGATGAAAAATACATAGCGGAAGCAGTACAATCCATTTTGGATCAAAGCTTCACAGACTTTATTTTTCTGGTGGTGGACGATGGTTCCACCGACGCCAGCCCGCACATATTGCATACTTTTGCGCAAAAAGATGCACGTTTACGCATCATCACCTTAAAAAAAAATACCGGTCGCCCCCAAGCTCGCAATGTGGCTTTGGAGGCGGCTTTACAGGCGCATAAAAATGAGCATGTGGAATACCTTTTGTGGATGGACGGCGACGACATATCCTTGCCTCAGCGTCTAGAAAAGCAAATCTACCATATGGATATGCATAAAGATATCAGCGTGCACGGCACAGCTTTGCAATGCTTTCATGATGCAGACCACACCATCAAGCCTTCTCTGTCGCATCAAGCCCTCAAAGCTCAATCCCTATGGATGAGCCCCATCCTTAGTGCCACTGCCTGTGTGCGCCTTTCTCATGTGGCAAGTCACGACCTGCGCTACGACACCACGCTTTTACGCGCGGAGGACTATGCCTTTTGGCTGGATGTGCTCTTCACCACGCCCTTACGCATCAGCAATTCTGCACAAGTTCTTTGTAAGTATCGCTATTTTCATAGGCCCACCAATGTGCACTATCACGCCCTTGCCACACAGCGTCTCTTACAATACCTAGGCTTACCAAGCGACATTCATAGCGCGCAAAAGCACAGTGCCCTTGCCAACTCCAGCCAAGAAGGCTTACCCCCTTTGGAACCACAAGACATTATTGCATGGGCCAATGCCGTTTATGAAGCGGTATTGCAAAGGCCAGATGTGGCTTTAAAGCCCTTTTTGCGCATCACTTCTTACAAAGTGCAGCGTTTTTTGCAGATGATTCCGCAGGAGGCTCAAAGAAAAGATCTCATGGAGCTTTACCTTTCCCTACCTTTAGGCCAAGCCCTACACGGGCCAAAAGGCTCACTTGGCGGCTAATTTTTGCAGAACAAAAGCACGCATGGTGGCAAAGTCTGTGCTTTTACCCAGCCAGATTTTTTCTTGTTCCAAAGCCTGCGCCACAAACATATCAAGGCCATCTTGCACGGCCCAGCCGGCGGCGGCGGCCTCGCGCAAAAAACGCGTTTCCAAGGGATTATACACTATATCATAGGCCAAGCTGTGCTTTTCCACATTCTGCACCAAGTGTTTTTGCGCAAAAGGACTTTCGTCTTCATATGGGCCCTGCATACCCAAAGGAGTGGTATTGATAAGCCACGGGGATTTTATGGTATGCCGCTTTTCCCACGCCACCGCCGTCAAAGAAAATTCCTCTGCCAAGGCTTCTGCTTTGGCCATATCTCGCGTGCTGATAAAAATTCTATTCATGCCGGCGCTACGTAATTGCTTAAGCCCCACAATGATGGCACGGGCCGCACCACCTGCACCCAAAATCATGGCTCTACTGGGAATTTTACGCTCAAGCAAGGGATACAAAAAGCCCTGCACGTCGGTATTATCGCCCCACAACACCTTTCCTTCCATGTAAAGGGTATTCACAGCGCCCACACTTTTAGCCCTAGGTGTCAACTCATCCACCAGCTCAAGCACAGCCTGTTTGTGCGGAATGGTCACACAAGCCCCCACATGGGCCCCTTGGCGAAAATCCTGCACAAAAGAGCGCACTTGGTCCGCCTCTAAAGGGCAAGCCGTAAAAGTACCTTCATACTCCAGCTGCTTAAAGGCTTCCGTATGAAAAAGCGGGCTTAATGAGTGCCCCAAGGGCTGACCGATAATGCAATAAGAAGGGGTTTTCATGATGTCACCTATACATTTTTTTGTGAATGTAGCTATGATGCTTACAAAAGGCAAGCTCTGCCCCTCAAGGTCGCCCTTTGGCAAGACTTTTGCAACTCTCTTTTCACCAGTCATTTTATTAACAGGTGGTGCCATGTCTTTTGTCTTTTCCATGCAAAAAATTCTTGATTACCGGCAAATGCTTGAGGATGAAGCCAAGGTGCGTCTTGGTAAAGCCATGCAAATGCAAAGGCAAGAAGAAGAGCGTTTTGTGGCCATACAAAACCAATTGCAAGAAAATGAAGCCAGCATGTGCCAAAACAGAACCCAAGACGCTGCCTCCCGCTGGGTTTTAGAAAATTTTATCAAAGGTTTACAAACAGACCTTCATCAAAGTTACAACAGACTGATGCAATTGCATGAAAGTGTAAATCAGTGTAAAGAAATGGTGCTTATACGAGCTAAAGAAAAGAAAGTGTTAGAAAAGCTCAAGGAAAAACAGCAGGAGCGTCACTATGCGGCAGAAAAAGAACAGGAAAGAAAAACCAACGACGAAGCAGCAACGTTACGTTTCAACATGGTCCCTCTTTAAAATCTGCCACGCCCTCATGGGGCTTGGTTCGCTAAAAATTGCCATTTTTTTGGCTCTTGGCTTTGGCTTTACCCTTCCAGACATGGGCATTGTCAGCTCTCTTACGCAATCCTACCAACAGTGGGTCTTGGGAGATGGCATTGACATGCCCAATGACAAGTCTTTGACAGCTGAAAACACCACTGAAACACAAAGTTCTGCCCCACAAGTCGAACCGCAAGCCGCCACCGAAAATGCCGCACAAACCTCAATGAACCATGACGGCCCAGCCCCTCAAGGTTCTGCCGCCGTGCGCGCCGCCCTTGCCTATAGATCTGAGTCCAAAATGGCCTATGCCAATCGCTTAGAGCAACATTTACAGGCCACTACCCCCAAAGCTCCCACTGCCCCGGCACAAAAGCCCAAAGCAGAAAAACCGGCTCAAGAAGATGTTTCGTGGTGGGATAATGTCCTTTCCATCACTTCCTTACCCATTCCGCGCCTTGGCGTGGATCAAGTGGCCTATGCCGCCACACTGGACACACCTCTCACCGTACCGCCACCACCTGCGCCCAAAACTGGCACCATAGGCGCCTTCACACCGCCAGCGCAAGTACTTCCCGCCGGAACCGCCGGTCCGCAATTGGGCATGACAGCCACAGAAAATTTATTGGTGCCCACCACCAATCCTCCTGCGCCCAAGCTAGATGCCTACATGCCGCCGGAAGACCCTAACCGTAAGCAACAAGAGCTGGCCCGCCGCGAGCAAGAAATCCTCATGCTACAAAAGCAAATGGAACAGAGATTAAAAGAGCTGCAAGCGGCAGAAAAGAACGTGCAAGGCATGCTCAAAGAAGCCAAAAACGTGGAAGGCGAAAAAGTAAACACGCTCATTAGCATGTACGCCAACATGAAGCCACGTCAGGCCGGTGCCGCCCTTGAAAACGTGGATGAAGCCATTGCCGCAAAAATTCTTGTGAGCATGAAAGCCAAGCAGTCCGGTGAAATTCTCAGCTATATGAATCCTGTGAAAACAGCCAAGCTCACCGAATTGCTCAGCCGCATGCGTTTGCAACAGTAAATTTCATAGCGCAGTTCCATGTTTCGTTATAAATGCACCCTAAGTTATGTGGGAACGCGTTATGCTGGTTGGCAAATACAAGAAAAAGCCAAGGCTCCCCTCACCATTCAAGGGGAGCTGGAAAAGGTGCTTCACACAGTTTGCGACCTGCCCATACGTATTTATGGTGCAGGGCGCACCGATGCCGGAGTACATGCCGAAGGGCAAGTAATGCACTTCACCCTGCCCCCCCAGTGCAAAGAAAAAACGTGTGAAGCCTGGGAAAATATCTTCCAAGCACGGCTCCCCCACGACATCTGCGTATATAATGTGGAAAAGGTGGATGACAGTTTTCACAGTCGTTTTTCCGCCCAAAAAAAGACCTATGCCTACACCCTTTGGGCACAACGCAATTTCCTACCGCCGCGTCTTCGTCCTTTTGTCTGGGCACCCGGCAAGCTACACCTTGACGCCATGCTCGAAGCCTTACCCTACCTACAAGGCACGCACGACTTTGCCTCCCTACAAAATGTAGGCACCCCCATGGAAGATACCGTACGCACCATACACAGCATCACGCTCACCCAAGGTTCCCCTTGGGCTTGCGCCGTCCAGCATCCCCATCTGCTCACCCTCCATGTGGAAGCCGATGGTTTTCTCAAGCAAATGGTTCGCAACATCACAGGGCTTCTCGTGGCCGTGGGGCAAGGACGCTTTGAGGCGAAAAAGATCCCTGCCTTGTTAGAAGCCAAGCATCGCCCTTCGGCACCGGCCTGCGCGCCGCCGCAAGGTTTAAGTCTCATAAAAGTGGATTATTAGGATTTAGCGGGGGAGATTAGGTGTTTTTTTGGGTGGGGAAAAACCTTTTTGGAAAAAGGTTCTTTCCCCACACCCCTTTTCCAAAAACTTTTCATGGCCATGTAAATGGTACTTATACGATACGAGTGCGGCAATGATGCCCATCGCCATCAAAGATAACTTCCCCTTTCATCGTTTCTTACAGGCTGTTCAAAAAGGGTTGGATGCGAGCCAAGCGAAGCTTTTTGCGGAAGAAGTGTATAAATAATACTCGACTGGAGTCCGACCCAACGGGCGCACAAAGTGCGTTTATGTTAGGTGAGTTCGCGAACCTTAC